>JAASSS010000049.1 GCA_021767745.1 Pseudomonadota bacterium | reverse complement strand
TCGCGGCTGATGGTGGCGGCCGCGATCACCCTCGCCCGCGTGCTGGGCGTGGGCGAGGCGATCATCGGCCTGACCATCGTTGCTGCCGGCACCAGTCTGCCGGAGCTGGCCACCTCGCTGGCCGCCGCGCTGCGCCGGCAACCGGATCTGGCGGTCGGCAACGTGGTCGGCTCCAACCTGTTCAACCTGCTGGGCATCCTCGGCATCGCCACACTCGTCAGCCCGCTCGCGCCCGGCGCGCTGCGCTGGCTGGATCTGGGCGCGATGGCGCTGTTCGCGCTCGCCCTGCTGCCACTGCTCATCTCCGGGCGGCAGCTGCAGCGCTGGGAGGGCGCGCTGCTGCTCACCGGCTACGGCGTCTACCTCGCCCTATGCTGGCCGCGCTGAGGGGCCATCGCGGGCGCCAAGGCCGGGCTTGAGGCCGCTGCGCCGCCGAGGCGGTGTGGTGAACTTCCGGCGGCAGCGGTGGTCGGCCAGATAAGGCCGCGGCGGCCGTGCCGCGATCGTCCCCCGTCGCCACCGGAGTGTCGCCATGGCCCGGAATCTCGCGCAGAAGCTGCTCGCCGAGCACCTCGTCGCCGGCCGCCTCGAGGCGGGTGAGAGCATCGCCATCCGTATCGACCAGACGCTGACGCAGGATGCGACCGGCACACTGGTGATGCTGGAGCTGGAGGCGCTGGGGCTGGAGCGGGCGCAGACCGAGCTGTCCGCGCAGTACGTCGATCACAACCTGATCCAGGCCGACTACCGCAACCCGGACGATCACCTCTTCCTGCACAGCGCCTGCCAGCGCTTCGGCATCTGGTACAGCCGGCCCGGCAACGGCGTGAGCCATCCGGTGCACATGGAGCGCTTCGGCGTGCCGGGCAAGACGTTGCTCGGCTCGGACAGCCACACCTGCGCCGCCGGCTCGCTCGGCATGTTCGCGCTCGGCGCCGGCGGCCTGGAGGTGGCCATGGCCATCGCCGGACAGCCGTTTCATCTGACGATGCCGAGCGTGGTCGGCGTGCACGTCACCGGTGAGCTGCCGGACTGGGTCAGCGCCAAGGACGTGATCCTGGAGATGCTGCGTCGCTACGACGTCGACGGCGGCAAGGGCAAGATCTTCGAGTGGCACGGGCCGGGCCTGGCACAACTCTCGGCGATGGACCGCCACGTGATCGCCAACATGAGCCAGGAGATGGGTCACACGGCGACGATCTTTCCCGCCGACGAGGCGGTGCGCGACTTCCTGCGCCAGCAGGGCCGCGAGCAGGACTACCGCGAGCTGCTGGCGGATCCGGATTGTGGCTACGACGCGGTCGAGACGCTGGATCTATCCGGCCTCGAGCCGCTGATCGCGCTGCCGAGCAGTCCGGGCAAGGTGGTGCCCGTACGCGAGGTGGCCGGCCAGCCGATCTACCAGAGCTATATCGGCTCCTCCGCCAATCCCGGGCTGCGCGACTTCGCCGTGCCGGCGATGATGGTGGCCGATCGTACCGTCGATCCGGAGGTCTCCTTCGACGTCAATCCGACCTCGCGGCAGATTCTGGAGAACCTCGCCGAGGCCGGCTATCTCGGCAAGCTGATTCACGCTGGGGCACGCATCCATCAGGCGGGCTGCAACGGCTGCATCGGCATGGGACAGGCGCCGGCGACCGGCCGCATCAGCCTGCGCACCGTGCCGCGCAACTTTCCCGGCCGCTCCGGCACGCCGGAGGACGCGGTGCACCTGTGCAGCCCGGAGACGGCCACGGCCTCCGCACTGCGCGGCTGCATCACCGACCCGCGGGAGCTGGACATGGCCTATCCGCGCTTTCGGGAACCCGAGCGCATCCGCGTGAACACCAGCATGCTGCTGGCGCCGCCGCCCGCGGCCGAGCGGCCCGACCTGGTGAAGGGGCCGAACATCGCCAGTCTGCCGGAATTCGAGCCACTGCCAGAGCGCATCGCCGGCCCGGTGCTGCTGAAGGTGGGCGATGACATCTCCACCGACGAGATCCTGCCCGCGGGTACCGAGGTGCTGCCGTTTCGCTCCAACATCCCGGCGATCAGCCGGTTCGCCTTCCGCCAGGTGGACCCTGACTATCACGAACGCGCCGCGGCGCAGCGCGAGCAGGGCGGCCATTTCATCGTCGGCGGCGACAACTACGGGCAGGGTTCCTCCCGCGAGCACGCGGCGCTGGCGCCGCGCTACCTCGGCCTGCGCTGCGTCATCGCGAAGTTCTTCTCGCGCATCCATCACGCCAACTTGCTGAACTTCGGCGTGTTGCCGCTCACCTTCGAGGCGCCGGCCGACTATGCGCGCATCGCGCAGGACGACGTGCTGGAACTGGACGATGCGCGCGCGTCGATCGAGCGCAACGAGCCGACGCTGACGCTGCACAACCGGACGCGCGAGGAGCGCTACACCGTGCGCCATGACCTCGGCGAGCGGCAGCGCCAGATGCTGCTGCACGGCAGCCTCATCGACCTGGTCCGCGGCGAGCTCCAGCCCGCGGGTTAGTCGGCGCGCCCGCTGTCTGCAGTGGTCTCGCCCGTCCGCCCGGCCTGCCGCGCGGCGCCGTCGTAGCGGCGGGTCAGGGACGCTTCGCTGGCGCCATGATCCGGGATGGACGCGACTATCACGGCACTGGCCAGGGCTGCGTATTCCGCCTGCAGCCACGGCCGGCCGGCCTGGATCTCGGCCGCTGCCGGCTGCTGGTGCAGTCGGCGCTTGCCGCGCGGTACCCACGTGAAGTGCTTGACGGCGTTGGTGAGGTAGATCTGTTCGCGGGGGATGCCGGCCGTGACCAGGGCTTCGTCCAGCAACCGGCCGGTCGGGCCGAGGAAGGGGGCGCCGTGGCGATCCTCCACCACGTCCGGCTGTTCGCCGACGAGCATCAATCGCGCGCGGCGAGCCGCTGCCGAAGACCGTCTGGGTCGCGTGCCGTTACAACGGACAGCCGCGACAGCCGCCGGCTGCCTCGCGCAGCGCCGGCAGGGTGCGACGGCTCGGCAGACAGGCGGCGGCGCTGCCGGCGCCCGCCCTGCCGCTAGCGCCAGTCGTAGTGGATGGCGGCCGCCAGCAGCAGGCCCGCGACCAGTTCGGTCGCATAGGCCGAGCGCAGCGCCACCGGATGCTCCAGCGCCTCGTCGATGGCATCGCGCAGCGGCGCCGGGCCCAGCCGCCAGCTGGCGGTGTAGCGCGCCGGTGCCATCAGCCCGACGACGCCCTCGCCGATCAGGCCGATGGCGGTCAGTTCGCCGATTTGCTTCAGCATGTGCTTCCCCTGCGATCCTGTGGTGTCGCCCGCGGTTGGGACCATCCTGTACTGGCGCCGTTCCGCCGGCGCCAGGCTCGCCTCAGCGGTGGGGATCGTCGAGGCCGGGATAGTCGCCGCGGGCGAGCCTGCGATCCACGTGCAGCTTGGCGCCGAGCCCGCTCAGCAGCAGGCAGAGCAGTCCCGCTGCCCGCAGCCCGCGCACGGCCGGCTGGCGGTTGAGGTCGAGCGTGCGCAGGAAATTCTGCACGTCGCTCGGCGGCAGCAGCACCAGATACATGGCGATGCCGATCAGGCCGAGCCCGAGCACCAGCAGGTGCCAGCGCAGCTGCACCAGCACGTCGCCCAGGCGCTTGGCCAGCGGCCGCGGCTCACGGGGCGGATGGGGATCGCGTCTCACGCGGCCTGCTCGGCGCTGTCGGCCAGTGCGGCGGCCACCGCAGCGGCAGCTACCGAGGGCGCCTCGAGCATGTAGTTGTGTCCGCCCGCCAGCGTGCGCCGGCGGATCTGGCCATTGCGCTGCACCGCCTCGGCGTGACCGGCGGCGAAGAACGGCACGGTGCGATCACCGGAGAGGATCAGCGTCGGCACCGTGAGCGCGTCCACCGCCGGCCACAGTCCGTCGACCACATCGTCGTAGACGCCGGCCTCGATGTGCGGTTCGCAGCGCAGCCGCAGCTGCCCGTCGGCCTGCCGGCGCAGGTTGTCGTCGATGAACGCCTCCACGGCCGCGGGGGCGAAGTTCTGGAACATCAGCCGGCCAGCCAGGTAGCGCCGCACCGCGCCGGCATCGGCGAACACGGGATTGCGCCGGCGCGTGCGCTCGACCACGGCGGCGATCAGCTGGCGGTAGGGCCGCTCCTGCGCCGGCGGCACCATGAACGGATCGGTGAGGATCAGGCGCGAAAAATATGCCGGCCGCGCCGCCGCCATCATCAGCGTCAGGCAGCCGCCGTAGCTGTGGCCGAGGCCGACGATCGGGCCGGTACGGGTGCCGATGCCGTGCGCGTCCATCACTGCGAAGGCCCAACGCATGCTCTGGCGCCAGCCGGCGAACGGGCGCTCGCCGGCATCGGCATCGCCGTGGCCGTGCAAATCCTGCCAGAAGAGCGCCTGCCTGGCGGCCAGTGGCTCCAGGAACGGCGCGTACAGCCGGCAGCCGAAGGCAGTGCCGGGCAGGAAGTGCAGCAGCGGCCCCGGCCCCGGCAGGTGGCCGCCGCGCAGCGTCAGGCCGGGTTCGATCGGGTGCTCCCAACGGGTAGCGGCGTCGAGCGTGCGGGTGGCGATGGCGGCGTCTGGCATGAACGTTCCGTGGCAGCGGCGTCGTTTCAAGCGTAGTCGCCGGCGCGGGTGGCTGCAGCGGCGCCGCCGGCCGGCCGCGCATGACCGTTCGATGACCATTCGCTGCGAGCGGCCGTGCTGTCACACCGGCGGGCCACCCTGCCCGGCACATCGGCGAGAATCAGCCGGCAGGCAGGGAATGGGCATGGCGATTACCGGAGCGGCACCTGCGGACGGGCAGGCGCTGCCGCAGACGAGTGCGGGGGGCACCGGCCGGCGCTGGGTGCTGGTCGGCCTGCTGGTCTACCTGCTGCTGATCGCGGTATCGCTGATCGGCGGCGGCTTCAAGCTCGCCGCGGGCGATCAGGCCAAGGAGCTGTTTGCCTTCGCCACCGATCCGGTGGTCGCGCTGGTGGTCGGCACTATCGCCACCGCGCTGATCCAGTCCTCGAGCACGGTCACCTCGATCATCGTCGGTCTGGTCGCCGGTGGCCTGCCGGTACAGATCGCCATTCCGATGGTGATGGGCGCGAACATCGGCACCACGATCACCAACACCATCGTCAGTCTCGGCCACGTGCGCCGGGGCGATGAGTTCCGGCGGGCGTTCGCCGCGGCGACCATCCACGATTTCTTCAACCTGCTGAGCGTGGCGGTGTTCCTGCCGCTGGAAATCGCCTTCGGCGTGCTGGAGAAGGCCGGCGCCTATCTCGCGCGGCTGATGGTCGGCGGCGAGTCGATGTCGCCGAAGGGGCTGAACTTCATCAAGCCCCTGGTCGAGCCGCCGGTGACGTTCGTGGAGGACACGCTGCTCGCCCCCTTTCCGGCGGCGCTCACCGGCGTGCTTATGATCGTGCTGGGCATCGTCGCGATCTTCTTGGTGATCAACGTGATTGGCCGGCAGCTGCGGGTGCTGATGGTCGGTCGCGCCAAGGAGATCCTGCACGCCGCGGTCGGTCGGGGGCCGCTGGCAGGCATCGGTTCGGGCACGCTGATGACCGTGCTGGTGCAGTCCTCTTCCACCACCACCAGCCTGATCGTGCCGCTCGCCGGCACGGGCGTGTTCAGTCTGCGGCAGGTCTATCCGTTCACGCTGGGGGCCAACATCGGCACCTGCATCACCGCGCTGCTGGCGGCGACGGCGGTCACCGGCGCCAATGCCGTGTTCGCCCTGCAGATCGCGCTGATCCACCTGCTCTACAACGTGGCGGGCGTGATCGTGATCTACGGCATCCCCTGGCTGCGCAGACTGCCGCTGTGGGCGGCCGAGCGCCTGGCGGAGGCGACCATGCGGCGCAAGATCTATGCGCTGGCCTACCTCCTGGTGGTGTTCTTCGTGCTGCCGGGCGTGGCGATCGGGGCCAGCCGGCTCATGGGAGGCTAGGGCGATGCACGGCAAAGACGAGGAGGGGCGCGCACAGCGCGAGGAGTTGGAGGCGCGGATCGCCGAGCTCGAAGGCGCTCTGACGCAGCTCAAGGCGCGCCTGCGGGCGCAGCAGGAGGCCGAGCAGCATGCGGCCATCGACGAGCTGGACGACTACCTCGCCCAGATCGATCACAAGTACCAGAATCTGCGCAGCTTCTGGACGGTGGTGGCCCAGGAACTGCGGGAGATGTTCGGCCCGCGGCAGGACGATGAGGGCAGCGCGTCATGATCGGGACTCGACGGAGCCGGATGGCCCTGGTCGTCATGCTGCTCGGCACCGCCGCGGCGCAGGCGGGGGTCGAGCGCGTGGTCGGGCTCGACGAGGTGCCGGCGGCGCTGCGCGAGCGGGCGGCGCGTCTGCTGCCCGGCGCGCACTTTGTCACGGCGAATACCGAGACGGAGGCCGATGGCACGGTGATCTACGAGCTGCAGGGCCGGCTCGCCGATGGCCGCGGCGTGGAGGTCGACCTGTTCGCGAACGGGGAGGTGGAGGAGTTCGAGATCGAGTTCACCGCCGCACTCGTGCCCGATGCGGTCCTGCAGGCGGTCGCGGCGCGCTATCCGGGTTTTCAGCCGAGCCTCATCGAGGCCACCCACTCGGAGACCAAGAAGGTCATCGGCTACGAGTTCCTCGGCGAGCTGGACGGGCAGGAGGTGGACCTGGATGTCTCGGCCGACGGGCGCCGGATCGAGCTGGCCGACCGCTAGCCGGCGGCGTCCGCCGCCGCGGCCCGCGCACCGGTGCTGGCCCGCACCTGCGCCAGCACGGCCTCGTGTTCGGCCTGCAGCGCCTCGCTGACATGGACCGGATAGGAGGTCCCGGCCGGCGCCAGCGCGCGCTGGGCGGCCGGGAGCGCAGCCAGCTCCGCCGCGGCCCGGGCGCGGGCGGTGGCCAGATCGACGGCATCCGGCGCGACGATCCGTCCGTGTGCCATCACCTGGCGCAGCAGCGGCCTGCCGGGATGGTGCTCATCGGCGCGGGTGATCACATCGCCCGTCATCTCGCCGCGCTCGCACTGGCGGTAGACCTGCTTGGGGCCCGGCAGGATCGGCTTGCCCGGCGCGTCCTTCAGCCGGCCGGTGCCGGCGTATTCGGTGAGCTTGTAGGCCAGGTCGAGCGTGGGCGCGTCCTCGGAGACGCCCATGTGCGTGCCGACGCCAAAGCCGTCGATTGGCGCTCCCTGGGCGAGCAGCCCGGCGATCTTCTCCTCACCGAGCCCGCCGCTGGCCATGATCTTCACGTGCTGCAGCCCGGCGGCGTCCAATAGCTGCCGACTGCGGCGGGCCAGCCCGGCGAGGTCACCGGAGTCCAGCCGGATCGCCTGGACGTTGAAGTCCGCGCCGAGCTCTGCGGCCAGCGCGATCACCCGCCGTACGCCCGCGAGCGTGTCGTAGGTATCGACCAGCAGCGTGGTCTGCGGATAGCTGCGGGTGAACGCGCGGAAGGCGCTCATCTCGTCCGCATGGGCCTGCACGTAGCTGTGGGCCATCGTGCCGGTGATCGGAATGCCGTAGCGCTTGCCGGCCAGCACGTTGCTGGTGCCGGCGAGCCCGGCGATATGATAGGCGCGCGCACCCTGCAGCGCGGCGTCGGCGCCGTGCATCCGTCGCATGCCGAAGTCCACCACCGGCCGCCCGGCCGCTGCCGTCACCACCCGCGCCGCCTTGCTCGCCAGCACGCTCTGCAGGTGCATCTGGTTCATCACGTAGCTTTCCACGAGCTGCGCCTGTGGCAGGGGCGCGCTGATCTCCAGCAGCGGCTCCTGCGGGAACACCACGCTGCCCTCGGGCACCGCCCGCACCGCGCCGGTGAAGCGCAGGGCGCCGAGCCAGTGCAGGAAATCGTCCCCGAAGCGCGATTGCGTGGCGAGATAGTCCAGATCGTCCTGCGTGAAGTGCAGGTTCTGCAGGTAGTCGAGCACGGCGCCCAGACCACAGGCGAGCACATAGTTGCGCCCGGCGGGCAGCCGGCGGAAGAACAGGCTGAAGACCGCGTTGTCCGTCATGGACTCGCGGTAGTAGGCCTGCATCATCGTCAGCTCGTAGAGGTCGGTCAGCAGGGCGTGGTCGCTACCCGGGCAGTCGCGGCTCACGATTCGGGCGCGTCCGGTTCCAGCAGCGCGCCGGCGTGGCGCATGGCGGTGACGGCCTCCCGACCGTCGCGCTCGTCCACCGGGCGGCTGCCCTCGCGGATCAGGTGGGTCTCGAAGCCGGCCTTGAGCGCATCGAGCACCGTGGCCTGCACACAGACATCGAGCGCCAGCCCGCCGACCCACAGCCGGCGCACGCCGCGCTGATGCAGCGCCGAGGCCAGGCCGGTGCCATCGAAGGCGGAGTAGGCGTCGCGGTCGAAGGCGGCGCCCTTGCTGATCGGAATCACCCGGGGCGGCAGCGCCACGTCATCGCGGAAGGCGGCGCCAAAGGTGTCCTGCACGCAGTGTCGCGGCCACTGCCCGCCCTGGTTGATGAAGCTGGCGTGATCGGGTGGATGCCAGTCCCGCGAGGCGTAGACAGGCAGATCGGCCGCGGTCGCGGCTTCGATCCAGTCGTTCAGCACCGGCACCACGGTCTCGGCCCGGGCGATCGGCAGCGCGCCGCCCGGAAAGAAATCGTTCTGCAGGTCGATCAACAGCAGAGCGTCGCCGACCTGCAATGGCGGAATGACGGCATGTTCTGCTTCTCGCATAGCCGAACCCTATCGTTGGCGGATGGCCGATAGCCCATTTCAGCCGTTGCAAGCTTCACCTGCAAGCGCTGGTGACGCGCAGCGTTTACGAGGCATCCTGCAAACGCGGACATTTTCCATCTCCTGTGGCAGCGCCTTGGTGATCAAGTCGTTACGCTATCGGACGACTACGAATAATGCGACAGGCGATGGCCCCCGTCGTTCCTGTGCGTGCGGAGTAGGCATGATGCGACATTTCTTCTGGTTTTCTTCCCTCGTGCTGGCAGCGGCACCGATGCTGGCCATGGCGCAGCTGTCCCTGCCGGAGCCGGATCTCGAATCCTTCTGTCGCTATGGCGACGCCTTCGAGCCCGGCGCCGTCACGGACGACTTCATGTGGGGGGTGACGGCCTCGCACGTGGTCCTGCCGGGCTATGAGCTCTACCCCGACCCGGCCGACGCCGGGCAGTACCCGGGCCTCTACCCGGCGGGCGAGTTGGTCGGCTTCACCGGGTCGCCGCCGGCGCTGCCGGAGGGTTTCGCCGGCGACTTCACGCGTCTGGCCGCGCAGGGTATCGAGTGGATCCGCGTCGATTTCGCTTGGGCGCTGATCGAGCCGACGCGCGATGCGCCCTTCGAGTTCGCCTACTTCGACATGATCGTCGCCGAGGCAGAGCGCGCCGGGCTCGGCATCATCGCCCAGCTGGGCGCCGGCTATAACGGCACCCGGCCCATCGCCCCGGGCTGGACGGCGGGGCTGGACGTGGCGGCCTACACCACCGAACTGGCGGCCTACGCCCAGGCCACGGTCGCCCGCTATGCCGAGGCCATCGATTACTGGGCGCTGGAGAACGAGCTGCATCTGGACATCGCCCACGTGCTGGAAGGCTCCCGGGTGCAGCAGTGGTCGCTGCCGGCGGAGAACCGCATCATCCGCACCCTGAACGCGGCGGTGCGTGAGCAGGACCCGCAGGCCAGCACGATCCTCACGGCCGTCGCGGTGCCGACCTATCTGAACTACCTGCTGCGGCTGGCACCCCAGATCGATTATGACTTCGTCGGCCTCTACAACTATCCCTCCATCGCCGAGCCCCGCACCGCCGGCTTCGACGGCAATTTCTGCCTGACCAGCGCGCTCGCGCGGCTGGTCAGCGGCGGCAAGCCGGTGATCCTGCTGGAGACGGGCTTCCGCTCGGAGGGTGCGCCCGGTGAGGGCCGCACGCTGGAGAACCAGGCGGCGTTCCTGGAATCGGCTGCGCTGGCGGCGATTCGCGCCGGCGCGGTCGGCTTCTTCTGGTACGAGTATCTCGACAATCCCGGCGAGCCGACCGAGCGGCAGCGTTCCAGCGGACTGGTGGAGGAAGATCGTGCGCCGAAGCCGAGCTGGGCGGCCTACCGACAGCTGATCGAGCAGTTCGACACGCGCTGAGGCGGGCTATCATCGGTCGCCTCCGATTGCCGGGAGGCGACATGCTCCGTTTCGACCGTCTGCTGCCGACGCCGCCCATACCGCCGGCCGCCACGCTGACCCTGCCCTTCGCCGCGCGCCAGCGCAGCCGCCAGCGCGTGCGGCTCGATGACGGGCGCGAAGCCGCGTTGCTGCTGCCACGCGGCACGGTCCTGCGCGACGGCGACCTGCTCGGCGGCCAACAGGCGCCGCCAGTGCAGGTCCGGGCGGCGGACGAGGCCGTGAGCACCGCCCGTGCCGGCTCGCCCGTGCTGCTCGCGCGTGGCGCCTATCATCTCGGCAACCGCCATGTCGCGCTGCAGGTGGGCGATGGCTGGCTGCGCTATGGCCACGATCACGTGCTGGACGGGATGCTGGTTGGCCTTGGCCTGACGGTGTGCTGCGAGCAGGCGCCATTCGAGCCGGAGGCCGGCGCTTACGGTGCCGGTGCCCACCACACGCATCACGTCGCCGATGTCGACGGCGCCTGAGGCAGCCGCTCCCGACACCGCATCGGTCGATCTGCGCCTGCTGCGGCTGCTGCAGCTGGCGAGCCCGGCGCTGCCCGTCGGCGCCTACGCCTATTCGCACGGGCTCGAACAGGTGGTTGCCGCCGGCCGGGTGCACGATGCGGCCAGCTGTCGGCACTGGCTCGACGGGCTGCTGCGGCGCGGCATCGGCCGGCTGGACCTGCCCGTGCTGCACCGCCTGCAGGCCGCGCTGGCCGCCGATAAGCCGGCGGCCGCCCGGGCGTGGGATCACTGGCTCCTGGCGGCGCGGGAAAGTGCCGAGCTGCAGGCGGAGGATCGCGCGCTCGGCGGCGCGCTGCGCCGGCTGCTGCCGACGCTCGAGGTGCCCGTCGAGCTCCTGCCGGCCGCGCCGAGCCAGGCGTTCGCGCTGGCGGTCGCCGGGCAGCACTTCGGCATCGCGCCGCATCGGCTCTGTCTCGCCTACGCCTGGAGCTGGCTGGAAAATCAGGTGCAGGCGGCGGTCAAGCTGGTGCCGCTGGGACAGAGCCAGGGTCAGCGCCTGCTCTTCGAGCTGGCCGGCACGCTGCCGGCGCTGGCGCGCGCGGCCGCGGCGTGTGCGGATGCGGACATCGGCGGCGGGGTGCCGGCGCTGGCGCTGGCGAGCGCCCGGCACGAGACGCAGTATGTGCGGCTGTTCCGCTCCTGAACATCAGCCGGAGAGATCAAGGATGCAACGAGAGCAGGCGCTACGGGTGGGTATCGGCGGACCGGTCGGCTCGGGCAAGACGGCGCTGGTCGACGCGCTGTGCAAGGCGATGCGCGAGCGCTGGGAAGTCGCGGTGGTCACCAACGACATCTACACGCGCGAGGACGCACAGTTCCTCACCCGCAGCGGAGCGCTGGCGCCGGAGCGGATCGTCGGCGTGGAGACCGGCGGCTGCCCGCATACCGCCATCCGCGAGGACGCCTCGATGAACCTCGCCGCCATCGATGCGCTGACGGCGCGTTTCCCGGGGCTCGAGCTGGTCTTCATCGAGAGCGGTGGCGACAACCTGGCGGCCACCTTCAGTCCCGAGCTGTCGGATCTGACGATCTACGTGATCGACGTCTCCGCCGGCGACAAGATTCCGCGCAAGGGCGGCCCCGGCATCACGCGCTCGGACCTGCTGGTCATCAACAAGATCGATCTGGCGCCCCAGGTCGGCGCCTCGCTGGAGGTGATGCGGCGCGATGCCTCGCGCATGCGTGGCGAGGCGCCGTTCCTGCTGACCAACCTGAAGGCGGGCGAGGGTGTGGCCGAGATCGTGCGCTTCATCGCCACCGAGGGGCTGCTGCCCGGTGCATAGGGCGGCCGCTATCGCACCATCCTGGTGCGCCAGGCGGCACGAACGGGCGCCGCGGGTGGCGCAGATGCGGGTTTCATGACCATTCGGTAACACGTGGCGGGCTGGCACGGCCCTTGTAAGCATGGCTGGCGATCGGTGCGATACCCCCCGTCGTGCCGGCTGTGCATAAGGAACGTGCCATGCAACGCCCTCTGCTGCGCCGCCCGCTGGCGGCCGCTCTGTTCACCTGTCTGCTGCCCGGCGCGACCCAGGCCGCTGCCGTGATCGTGATCGACGATGACAGCGAGATCAGCGTCGGCGCCGGCATCCGCACGAGCTTTCGCAGCGAAGAGGCCGAGGTGTTCGATCAGGCGGGCTTCTCCGCCACCGAGCAGAGCGATGATTTCGACGTCGACAACATCCGGCTGTACGTCAACGGTCAGGTGACCGAGGACATCTTCCTCACCTTCAATACTGATCGCGGCCCGGACGATGACGTCGACGTGCTCGATGCCATCGTGCGCTTCGAGTTCTCCGACTATCTGAATTTCTGGGGCGGGCGTTTTCTGCCGCCGTCGGATCGTTCCAATCTCTCCGGGCCGTTCTACATCAATGCCTGGGACTTCCCGGCGGTGCAGGCGTATCCGTTCATCATCGCCGGGCGCGACGAGGGCGCCGCCTACTGGGGCCAGTGGGAAGGCGGACGGGTGAAGTGGCAGGTCGGTGCCTTCGACGGCCCCGAACCCGAGGATGCCCTGGAGGGCGACGACAACGACGATCTGCTCTACGCCGGCCGGCTGACCTTCAACTTCCTCGATCCCATCCCGGGCTACTACAACGCGAGCACCTACTTCGGCGAGGCGGACGTGCTGGCGCTGGGTCTGGTGGCGCAGCAGCAGGGCGACGATGCCGCCTACAGCGTGGATCTGCTGGCCGAACG
>JAASSS010000165.1 GCA_021767745.1 Pseudomonadota bacterium | reverse complement strand
GAGGGGCTGGCGCCGCCGGCGGCGCCCCATCCGCTGCAGCGGGCATGGATCGAGCTCGACGTGCCGCAGTGCGGCTACTGCCAGTCCGGCCAGATCATGGCGGCGGCCGCACTGCTGGCGCGCGAACCGGCGCCGAGCGATGCCGACATCGACGCGGCCATGAGCGGCAACCTTTGCCGCTGCGGCACCTATGACCGCATCCGCGCCGCCATCAAGCGTGCCGCCGCCACGGCGTCGCCCGATCCGGACGCCCCTGCCGGCGCGGGCGCATGAGCGTCACCGGGCTGACTCGCCGTCGCTTTCTGCAGGTGGCTGCGGGCGCCGGCGGCGCCCTGACGCTCGGCATCTCCCTCTCCGGCTGCGACACGCCGCCCACGAGCGATGCCGAGGGTCGCTTCGTGCCCAACGCCTTCCTGCGGATCGGTCGCGACGGGCGCATCACGCTCTTGGTGGCGCGCTCGGAGATGGGGCAGGGTGTGATGACCGCGCTGCCGATGCTGATCGCCGAGGAGCTCGAGGTCGACCTCGACCAGGTACGCGTCGAGTTCGCGCCGGCCGATCGCGCCTACGACAACCCCATGATGTTCATCCAGGCCACCGGCGGCAGCACGTCGGTGGCAACCAGTTGGACGCCGCTGCGGCAGGCCGGCGCCAGCGCGCGGCAGATGCTGTTGGCCGCGGCCGCCCGCCAGTGGGACGTGCCGGCCGATGCCTGCTATGCCGAACGCGGGGTGGTGGTGCATCCGGCCTCCGGGCGGCGGGCCCTGTACGGCGAGCTGGCGGGGGCCGCGGCGGCAGAGCCGATCCCGCGCGAGGTGGCGCTCAAGTCCGCCAGCAGCTTCCGGCTGATCGGCACGTCCCAGCGGCGGCTGGACGCGCCCGGCAAGGTCGATGGCAGCGCCATCTTCGGCATCGACGTGCGCCGCCCGGACATGTTGATTGCGGTGCTTGCCCGGCCGCCGGCCTTCGGCGCCACCCTGGCGCGGCTGGACAGCGCCGCCGCCGAGGCCATGCCGGGCGTGCACGCGGTACGTGCGATCACCAACGGCGTGGCCGTCATCGCCGACAGCTATTGGCAGGCGCGGCAGGCCGCGGCGGCGCTGACGCTGGAATGGACGCCGGGGCCGAATGCCGGGCTCGACAGCGAACGGGTGCGCCGTCGCCATCAGGCGCTGGCGGACGAGCGCGGTCTGCGCATCCGCAGCGAGGGCGATGCGCGTGGGCGGCTGCAGGCCACCGGCGAGCGCCTGCAGGCCGACTACGAGGTGCCTTTCCTGGCCCACGCCACGATGGAGCCGATGAATGCCACCGCCGAGGTCCGTGCGGAGAGCTGCACGATCTGGGCGCCGACCCAGAACCAGGGCGGCACGCGCGATGTGGCCGCGGCCATCACTGGCCTGCCGCTGGCGCAGGTGCAGGTGCACACCACGCACCTCGGCGGTGGTTTCGGCCGGCGCGTGGCGACCGACTTCATCGCCGATGCGGTCGAGTGTTCGCAGGCGATGGGCCGGCCGGTGCAGGTCATCTGGAGCCGCGAGGACGACATGCGCCACGACTGGTACCGGCCGGCGATGTACCACCGGCTGCAGGCTGCCCTCGACGGGCAGGGCCAGCCCGAGGCCTGGTATCACCGCGTGGTGGGCCCGTCCATCGTCGCCCAGGCGCTGCCGGATCTGGCGCCGGCGGCGCTGCCGGACTGGTTCCCCCGCATCGGCAAGGAGCTGCTCAACGGCGGCCTGGCGATGGTCGGTGGCATCGTGCCGGACCTGGCCGGCTTCGAGGGCGCGCGCGAGGTGCCCTATGCCATTGCCGACCTGCGGGTGGAATACCGCATGGACCGCGAGACCACCGTGCCGCTCGGCTTCTGGCGCTCGGTGGGCCATTCGCACACGGCCTTCGCCGTAGAGAGCTTCATCGATGAGTTGGCGCACCGGGCGGGCGAGGATCCGGTGGCCTTCCGCCGCCGCCTGCTGGCCGCCCATCCACGGCACCTGCAGGTGCTCGAACGGGCGGCCGCCGAGGCGGGCTGGGACGCACCGGCGCCGCCCGGCCGTGCCCGCGGCGTGGCGGTGCATCACTCCTTCGAGAGTTACGTGGCCCAGGTGGCGGAAGTCTCGGTCGCGCAGGACGGCACGATCCGGGTGCACCGGGTGGTCTGCGCCGTCGACTGCGGCCAGGTGGTCAATCCGCTGACCGTGCGGGCACAGATGAGCGGTGGCATCGTCTTCGGCCTCGGCGCGGTGCTGAAGCACGCCATCACGCTGCGCGATGGTGGAGTGGTGGAGGGGAATTTCGACACCTATCCGCTGATCCGCATGAACGAGGCGCCGACCATCGAGGTGCATATCATCGACTCGGACGAGGCGCCCACCGGCGTGGGAGAGCCGGGCGTGCCGCCGATCGCGCCGGCGGTCGCCAACGCGGTCTTCGCCGCCACCGGCAGGCGCCTGCGTCGCCTGCCGCTGCGGCTGCAGGAGACTGGCTGATGCGGGCGGTGCGCCTGCATCGGCCGGGAGACGAAAGCCGGTTGCGGCTGGAGGAGCTGCCCCGGCCCGAGCCTGGCCCGGGGCAGGTGCGCGTGCGGCTGGCGGCAGCCGGCGTCAATTTCATCGATATCTACCAGCGGACCGGGCTCTATCCGCTCGACCTGCCGGCGACGCTCGGGCTGGAGGGCGCCGGCACGGTGGAGGCAGTCGGCCGCGACGCCGGCAGCTGGCAGCCCGGGGACCGGGTCGCGTTCGCCGGCGAGCCGGGCGCCTATGCCGAGGCCGTTATCGTGCCGGCCGATCGGCTGCTGCCGGTGCCCGAGGCGGTGCCGCTCGAGACCGCAGCCGCGGCGATGCTGCAGGGCATGACCGCCTGGTGCCTGACCCGGCGCGTGTTCGACGTGCAGCCGGGGCAGTTCGCGCTGGTACACGCCGCAGCCGGCGGTGTCGGCGGCCTGCTGGTGCAGCTGATCGCCGCGCGCGGCGGACGTGTCATCGCCACCGCGGGCTCGGCGGCCAAGGCGGCGCGTGCGCAGGCGCTGGGAGCGCAGGTCGTCGTCAACTATCGCGAGGCGGACTTCGTCGGCGCGGTGGCCGAGGCGACCGATGGCGCCGGTGTCGCCGTCGCCTACGACGGCGTCGGCCAGGCGACCTTCGAGGGCTCCCGGCAGAGCCTCGCCCGCCGCGGCATGCTCGTGCTCTACGGGCAGGCCAGCGG
>JAASSS010000164.1 GCA_021767745.1 Pseudomonadota bacterium | reverse complement strand
GTAGGCCCTCAGCGATCACTGTGACCGAGATCTCGCGCCGGCGCGATCTCGTCGCGCAGCCGCTGCTTGAGCAGCTTCAGCTCCGGGAAGCCGCCCTCCTCGGCACGCGAGAACAGCCGGCGTTCGTCCACCCACACCTCATAGGTGCCCCGCGCGGCCGGCACCAGCGCGACCTCGCCCAGTTCCCGCTCGAAGGTCGTCAACAGCTCCTGCGCCTGCCAGGCCGCCCGCGGCAGCCAACGGCAGCCCGGGCAGTAGAGGATCCGCACGCGCGGCTTCGCCATGTCCCGTTCCTCCATCCACTGGCACCATAGTGCCACGCGCGGCGGCCGCTTTAGGGCAGGCGCCGTCGACCCTGTGGAGCCCGCATGAACCATCTCGCGCACCTGCTGCTCTCCGGCGACGCGCCGCAGCATCAGCTGGGCAACCTGCTTGGCGACTTCATCCGCGGTTCGCTCGGCACCCCGGCGATTCATGCGGCCTATCCGCCGGCCGTGCGCGAGGGCATGGCCCTGCATCGACGCATCGATGCCTACACCGACGCCCATCCGCGGCATCGGCGCAGCCGCCAGCGCTGGCCCGCGCCCTGGCGTCGCTACGGCGGCATCCTCACCGACGTGCTCTACGATCACTACCTGTGCCGCCATTGGCAGCGCTTCGTCCACGCCCCGCTGACGGCCTTCACCCAGCAGACCTACACCGACCTGCTCGCGCAGCGCGCGCTCATGCCCCCGACCGCCAGCCGCTACGTGACCCGGCTCGCGGCGGTGGACGGACTGGGCGCCTACGCCGATGCCGCTGGCCTCGGCCGGGTACTGGCGGCGCTGGACGCCAGGCTGCGCCGGCCGGCGAACCTGCCGGCGGCACTGACGCGACTGCCGACGCTCGATACCGCGCTCGAGGCCGACTTCCTGGCCTTCTTCCCTGAACTGATCGCCCACAGCGGGGTCGAGAACCGGTGGCTGCAGCCCGCCTCGCCGCGCCCGGCGACCCGCACCGGAGACCGACCGTGACCATGCCAACGCCTCCTCGCCTGCTCGCGCTCGGACTCTGGCTCGGACTCGGGCTCTGCGGCACCGCAGCGGCCGCGACCTGCCCTACAACGGTCGATGGCCTGTCGGTACCGGCCGGCTTTTGCATCGATGTGTTCCACGAGCAGACCGGGCCGGCGCGCCATCTGGCCGTGCGCCCGGACGGCACGGTGCTGGTCCGCCTGGGCCAGGCGGAGCCGGGTGGAGTCGCCGTCCTGCGCGATACCGACGGCGACGGCAGAGCGGACGTCACCGAGCACTTCGACGACAGCGGCGGCACGGGGCTCGCGCTGGCCGGCGATGTGCTCTACCTCGGCACCGAGACGGCGGTCCGTCGTTACCGGCTGGGCGCCGACTCGCTGCCGACCGGCCCCGCCCAGACTTTGATCGAGGGCTTTCCGCGCCAGTCGCAGCACGCGGCCAAGAGCCTGGCGCTGCACGATAACTCGTTGTACGTGAACGTCGGCGCGCCCTCCAATGCCTGCCAGCAACGCAGTCGCCAGCCAGGCTCGCCGGGCCAGCAACCGTGTCCGCAACGACAACGCCAGGCCGGCATCTGGCGGTACGCCGCCGATCGTCCGACGCAGCAGGCCAGCGAGGGCGAGAACATCGCGCGTGGCATACGCAACGCCGTGGCGTTGGCCTGGCGAGCTGACGATGCGCTCTACGCCGTCCAGCATGGGCGAGACCAGCTGCATCAGCTCTGGCCCGACCTGTTCGACACGGCG
The DNA here is from genome assembly GCA_021767745.1 of Pseudomonadota bacterium. Lineage (GTDB taxonomy): Bacteria > Pseudomonadota > Gammaproteobacteria > UBA5335 > UBA5335 > JAASSS01. The sequence continues at coordinate 1,455 of JAASSS010000164.1, read as the reverse complement.
ACCAGTGCCGCCCAGCCAGCGGAGGAGCTGCTGCGCGTCACACCTGGCAGCGATTTCGGCTGGCCCTACTGCTACTACGACAGCGATGCCGACCGACGCCTGCTCGCGCCGGAGTATGGGGGCGACGGGAGCCGGAGCGGGCGCTGCGGCGAGTACGACACACCCGTTGCCACCTTCCCCGGCCACTGGGCGCCGAACGATCTGGTCTTCTACGACGGCGAGCAGTTCCCGGCGCGCTACCGCAACGGCGCCTTCATCGCCTTCCACGGCTCGTGGAACCGCGCACCGCTGCCACAGGCGGGCTACCGCGTCGTGTTCGCGCCCTTCTCGGACGACGACGCCGGTCCATGGGAAACCTTCATCGACGGCTTTGCCGGCAGCTCGACGCTGTACTCGCCAGGCGCAGCGCGCTACCGGCCCACCGGCCTGGCCGTCGGACCGGATGGCAGCCTGTTCATCGCCGACTCGACGCAGGGCCGGATCTGGCGGGTACGCCATCGCGACGGGGCGGCGGATTAGAATGATTGCGACAGCGACCTGCGAGGCCTCATGAACGCACGACGCACCTGCCTGTTCGGTGGCACCGGCTTCATCGGCAGCCACCTGGCCAGCGCCCTGTCCCGCCGCGGCGATTCAGTCACGATCTTCAGCCGGCGCCCGGAGCGGCACCGGGAGCTGCGCATCCTGCCGGGGGTGCGACTGGAAGCGCTGGTCCCGGGCGATGAGGCCGCCATGGTACAGGCCCTGGCGGGCGCCGACTGCGTCGTCAACCTGATCGGCATCCTCAACGAACGCGGCCATGACGGCGCCGGCTTTCGTGCCGTCCACGTCACGCTCGCCCGGCGAATCGCAGCGGCAGCCGCACAGGCCGGCGCCGGACAACTGCTGCACATGAGCGCCCTGGGGGCCAACGCCGACGCCGCCAGCCACTATCTGCGCAGCAAGGCCGAGGGCGAGCAGGCCGTGCGCGCGGCCTGCGCCGGCCGGCTGCCGGTCACCTGCCTGCGGCCCTCGGTGGTCTTCGGGCCCGGCGATTCCTTCCTCAGCCGGTTCGCCGGCCTGCTGCGCCTGACGCCGATCTTCCCGCTGCCCTGCCCGGAGGCGACGTACGCGCCGGTCTATGTGCAGGATGTGGCGGCTGCCTTCTGCGGCGCCGCCGAGCAGCCGCAGGCGCACGATGGGCAGGCCTACGAGCTGTGCGGCCCGCGGCGCTACACGCTACAGGCACTGCTGGAGTACACCGCCGCCGTCAGCGGCCAGCGGCGGCTGATCATCGGCCTGCCCGATCGCCTCTCGCGCCTGCAGGCAGACATCGGCGAATACCTACCCGGCAAGCCGTTCTCGCGCGACAACTATGCGTCTGCCCGCGCCGGCAGCGTATGCACCGTCAATGCCCTGCCGAGCACCTTCGGCATCCGGCCGACGGCGCTGGAAGCCGTGGCGCCGGCGTATCTC
>JAASSS010000163.1 GCA_021767745.1 Pseudomonadota bacterium | reverse complement strand
CTGCCTCCCTGCGACGCCACCGGGCGCCGCGGCTGTTCAGCGCCGCCCGACCTCGACCGGCGGCGCCACCGGCGCCAGCGGCTCCAGCCGGTGCTCGGTCTGGTGGATATAGTCGCGCGTCAGCGGCACTGCGTCCTGCCGATGTGCCAACTGCAACTGGAAGACCATCATGTGGCCGTGGCGAAATGCCATCTCGGCGCCGGACAGATAGAACTCCCACATGCGGCAGAAGCGCTCGTCGTAGAGCTCGCGGGCACGATTGCGATGCGCCTGGAAGCGCTCGAACCAGTGACGCAGGGTATGGGCATAGTGCAGCCGCAGGATCTCCACGTCGGTCACGCACAGCCCGCTCGGCTCCACCGCCGCCAGCACCTCGGAGAGCGCCGGGCAGTAGCCGCCGGGGAAGATGTACTTGCGGGTCCAGGCATCGGTCAGCCAGGGGCTGTCGGAGCGACCAATGGCATGGATCAGGGCGATGCCGTCTTGCTCCAGCAGGCGGGCCAGCGTGTCGAAGAAGCGGCGGTAGTGACGGGTGCCGACGTGCTCGAACATGCCGACGGAGACGATACGATCGTAGCGGCCGTTCTCGTCGCGGTAGTCGCGCAGGTGAAAACAGGCGCGCTCGGCTAGGCCGGCCTTCAGGGCCCGCTGCGAGGCGGTCTCGTACTGCTCGCGCGAGAGCGTCAGACCCGTCACCTCCACCTCGGTACGGGCGGCCATTTCCAGCCCCAGTCCGCCCCAGCCGCAGCCGATGTCCAGCACGCGCAGGCCCGGCTCCAGGCACAGCTTGGCCTCGATGTGCCGCTTCTTGAGCCCCTGCGCCTGCTCCAGCGTCTCTTCGCCGGTGGGAAAGTAGGCGCAGGAGTACTGGCGGTCGCGATCCAGGAACAGATCGTAGAGCGAACCGGAAAGATCGTAGTGATGCGCCGCATTGCGGCGTGCCCGCGCCCGGGTGTTGAACTGCTGCTTCCAGCGCAGCGGCCGGCGGGCGAGGCGGCGCAGGGTCTGCAGCGGGGAATGCTGCAGCGCGCCGGCACAGTAGCTCGCCAGCTGCTGGAACTCGCGCAGTCCGCCCTGCTCCAGGCTCAGGCGGCCGTCCATGTAGGCCTCGCCGGCGGCCAGTGCCGGGCTGAGCAGCAGGCGGCGCAGCAGACCGGGGTCGTGCAGCCGGATGGTCACCTCCGGTGATCCCCCCGGACCGAAGCGATGCGTCCTGCCGCCGGCGTCGACCACCGTCAGCCGTCCGGCCGGCAGCGCCGGCTCCAGGATCTGTTCCAGCAAGCGTTCCGTCAGCATGGCTATACCTCGCTGAACCTGCGCGGCCGGTTTCTGCTCCGCGTGCCGGCCACGGCGGATATCGCGGCCTGTCGACCGCCGGTGCCGGCGCGCGCCGCCGGCCTGTTGCCGCGTCGATCGTGCCCACCACCGGCTGCGCCGCGGCAGTCAGACGATCGGCTGGTGAACGGTTACCAGCTTGGTGCCGTCCGGGAAGGTCGCCTCTACCTGCACTTCGGGAATCATCTCCGGCACGCCGTCCATTACCTGCTCGCGGCTGAGCAGGGTGCGCCCGGCGTCCATCAGGTCGGCGACGCTGCGCCCGTCCCGCGCGCCCTCCAGAATGGCGGCGCTGAGGTAGGCCACCGCTTCCGGGTAGTTCAGCTGCAGGCCCCGCGCCAGGCGCCGCTCCGCCAGCAGGGCGGCGGTAAACAGCAGCAGCTTGTCCTTCTCTCGCGGGGTCAGCTCCATGCCGGCTCCTCAGCCATCACGATTGCGCTCGCCGCTATGCTACGTCGCCCACACGCGCGGTGGTATGGCCGGCACGCCGGTGATGTGCGGGCGCAGCGCCTGCCAGAGCTGCAGGAACAGCGCCTTGAGCTGGTGCATGTCCGGGCCGAGGTAGCGGGCGATGAGCACCTCGCCGATCTGCGTGACGCCGAGCGTGGGCAGGTCGGGCAGCACGCTGCGGGCGATCACGTCGGCATCCGCCGGCGCCGGACAGGCGACGAAGGTGCCGAGGCAGGGCTGCCCGTCGAGCCCCCAGGTGGCGTCCATCGCCTCCGGCTCCAGGTGCAGCCGCTCGATCCACAGCGGCAGGCCCTCGCGCTCGATGTGCCAGTGCTGGCGCAGGCTGCCGTGGGTGAAGCGCTCGCCACTGGCCGGCCGGCCGAAGCTGATCATTTCCCAGCCGATGTAGGCCGCATTGCCGGCCAGACGTACCTGTTGCCCGGCGACCAGCGCCGCGCCGTCGTACAGGATGGACTCCTGCGGCAACAGCTCGAGCGCCGCGCCATCGGCCACCTCCAGCCGCTGATCCAGATGCACCGGTCCGCCTTCGCCACGTCGGTAGGTCTTGCCGGCTGCCGGCGTCGTGATCAGCGCCCGGCTGCCGGCGGCGAGTGCGGCACGCACGGCAAGGACATCACCCGCGACCATGCCGCCCGGCGGATGCAGCAGATAGGCATGGGCGGTACCGGCGGGTTCCGGATGGAAGACGCGCTGCACCAGCAGCGGCCCCTGATGCTGCTGCCGCACCAGCTCGGTGCGCCCATCGCGACAGGCGAAATCCAGCGCCAGCCGGGCCTGCCAGCCGGTGCTGCCGACGGGGGCAGGTAACGCGGGAGCGAAGGTCATGAGGCTTCCTTGGACGCGCCGGAATTCGGCCGGGCGGGGACATGCCTACCGCAGCAAGGGTTATGCCACGCGCCGCGACTACGCTGAACATTTACCACTGCCGAACGGTCGCAAGGATGACATGGATCAGGTCGGCCGCTTACGCGCCGGCGCGTGGGAGCAGTCGATGGAGCACTCGCCCGACAAGATGGCACTGGGACGGACGGCGGCGACGCCCTGGCAGATCGGCGGGCGCGGGTGGTGGCGGATCCTGCGGCGCATGCAGCAGGGCATCGGCAACGACAACTTGAACCTCGCCGCCGGGGGCATCGCCTACTACGGGTTGCTGGCCCTGGTGCCGGCACTGGTCGCTGCGGTCGGTCTCTATGGGCTGGTGAACGATCCACAGACCGTGCGCTCCCAGCTCGAGGCGGCAACGGGCTACCTGCCCGCCAGCGCCCAGCCGCTGCTGGACGAGCAGCTCACGCAGCTGGCCACGGCCGCCCCACAGGGCCTCGGGCTCGGCAGCCTGCTCTCGCTGCTGCTCGCCATCTACGGCGCCTCACGCGCGGCCAATGGCCTGATCATGGGGCTGAACATGGCCTACGAGGAGCAGGAAACCCGCGGCTTCGTCGCGCTGACGCTGCGCTCGTTGCT
>JAASSS010000162.1 GCA_021767745.1 Pseudomonadota bacterium | reverse complement strand
GGCGCCCTGCGCGTCTGGGCCGGGCTGATGGGAACGCTGGAACCGGCGCCGCTGCAGTTGCGGGCGCCGGCCCGCATCGACTGGGAATGGGTGCTGCCGGCGCGCAACGCGCGGGCACCGGCGGACTGCCCCGGCGCGCGTCAGCTGCCCTTCATCCGCGGTTCGGCGCCGCAGGCACAGGTGCGCTGCGAACGGCCACGGCCCGACGCCGCCCCGCCGGCACCGGCCGAGCCGGCAGGACTCGGCGAGATCCTGCGGCGGTGGTTCGGCCGATGAGTCTGGGCGAGGCGGCAGCGCTGCTGGCGGCGGACGGGCCGCTGGCCCGCAAGCTCGAGCACTTCCGGCCCCGGGCCGCGCAGCAGGCCATGGCCGAGGCGGTGGCTGCGGCCATGGCCGCGGGCGAGGCACTGCTGGTCGAGGCGGCGACCGGCACCGGCAAGACCTATGCCTATCTGCTGCCGGCGCTGGTCAGCGGTCAGCGGGTGGTGATCTCCACCGGCACCCGCGCGCTGCAGGATCAGCTCTTCGAGCAGGATCTGCCGCGCCTGCGCGCCGCGCTCGGGCTGCCCGGCAGCGTGGTGCGGCTGAAGGGTCGCGCGAACTACCTGTGCCTGGAACGGCTCGGCGAGGGGCTGGCGCAGGCCGGCGCCTTCCCGGCGCCCATGCTGCTGGAGATCGCCGCCTGGGCCGAGCAGACGCGCGAGGGCGATCTGGCCGAACTGCCGGCGCTCGGCAGCGAGGATCCGCTGCGCGCGCAGGTCAGCTCCACCACGGAGAACTGCCTCGGCACGCAGTGCCCGCGGCTGGGCGAGTGCTTCGTCGCCCGTGCACGGCGGGAGGCGCAGGCGGCGGATGTGGTGATCGTCAATCATCATCTGCTGTTCGCCGATCTGGCGCTGCGCCAGGACGGCTTCGCCGAGATCCTGCCGCACGCGGATGCGATCATCGTCGATGAGGCGCATCAGGTGCCCGAGGCGGCGGCCGGCTTCTTCGGCAGCCGCCTCAGTGGGCGCATGCTGCGGCTGCTGGCGCAGGATGTGCAGGCTGCGCTCGGTCGCGCGCCGGAAGTGGCGACGCCCGAGCTGTGGCAGGCGGCGCGGGCGCTGGAGGCCGCGCCGGACGGCCTGCGCCACGCGCTGCCGGGCGGCAGCGGTCGCCTGCCGTGGGCAGCCTGTGCGGCCGAGCCCGGCTTCGGTCCGCGGCTCGAGGCGCTCCAGGGCCGGCTGGCGGCGCTCGCCGCCGCCCTCGCGGCCCCGGCCGAGCAGAGCTACGCCATGGATCACCTGCGCCGGCGGGCCCTGGCGTTGGACGCCGAGCTGGCCGTGCTGGCCGCAGCGCCGGGCGATTCGGCCGCGGCGGTGGGTGCCGGCGCGGCGCCGCGCGATCTCCCGGGGCCGGCGGCCGCCGATCCTGCCGAAGCGGCGGCCCTGGCCGGGGAGGGGGCGGGACGCACCGAGCCCCCGGCGCCGGACGCCGCCGATGCCGACTCGCCGGCGGAGGTCGCCTGGGCGGAGTTCACCCCGCGCGGCTTTATCCTGCGCCGCACGCCGGTGGACATCGCGCCGGCGCTGGCCGCCTACATCTACGGCCGGCGCTGCGCCTGGATCTTCACCTCCGCCACGCTCACGGTGGACGGCAGCTTCACCCACATGCAGCGCCGGCTGGGCCTGGAAGCGCCCCGCACGCTGCGCCTGGACAGTCCGTTCGACTTCGCCGGCCAGACGCTGCTCTACCTACCGCCCGGGTTGCCGGCGCCGAGCGATCCCGGGCACACCGCCGCCGCCGTGGCTGCCGCCCGCCCGGTCATCGAGGCCTGCGGCGGGCGCGCCTTTTTCCTGTTCACCAGTCACCGTGCGCTCGGCATCGCCGCGGCGCTGCTGCGCGCTACGCTCGACTATCCGCTGCTGGTGCAGGGCGAGGCGCCGCCGGCGCGCCTGCTGGCGAGTTTTCGTCGCTATGGCAATGCCGTGCTGCTCGGCACCGGCGGCTTCTGGGCCGGCGTGGATGTGCCCGGTCCGGCGCTGCAGCTGGTGATCATCGACAAGCTGCCCTTCGCCGCGCCCGGCGACCCGGTGTTGGCCGCGCGCCTGGCGGCCGCCCGCGCGGCGGGCGAGGACCCGTTCACCACGCTACAGGTGCCGGCGGCGGCGCTCACGCTCAAGCAGGGAGCCGGCCGGCTGCTGCGCCGGGAGGACGATCGCGGCGTGCTGATGATCACCGACCCGCGCCTGGTCCGCCGCGGCTACGGGCGCACCTTCCTGCGTTCGCTGCCGCCGATGCCGCTCACCGAAGAGCTGGCGCAGGTGCAGGCGTTTTTCGCCGGCCTGCGTGCCAGCGAGCCCGATCCGGAGTCCACATGACCACGCTGCTGGCGCTCGATACCGCCACCGACAACTGCTCCGTCGCGCTGTGGCAGGCCGGGCAGGTGCTGAGCCGCTGCGAGCTGGCGCCGCGCCGGCATGGCGAGCTGCTGTTGCCGATGGTCGATGCGGTGCTGGCCGAGGCGCAGCTCGGCCTCGGTGCCTGCGACGCCATTGCCTTTGGCTGTGGCCCGGGCAGCTTCACCGGCCTGCGCATCGCCGCCGCCGTGACGCAGGGGCTGGCCTTCGGCGCCGACCTGCCGGTGCTGCCGGTGTCGGATCTCGCGGCCATGGCCGAGGGCGCACATGCCGCCGATGATGCGCCCACGGCCGTGGGCGCGCTGCTCGATGCGCGGCTCGAGGAGGTCTACGCCGGCTGGTATGTCTGGCAGGAGGGACGGATGCAGCCGGTGCTGGCCGATGCCCTGGTGGCGCCGGCGGCGCTGCAGGCGCCGAACGCACCGCCCGGCGGCCACTGGTGGGGCGTCGGCCCCGGCTGGGCGGTCTATCCCGAGGCGCTGGCGCCCCTGCACGGCGTGGTGCGGCCCGGCCGGACCGACCTGCTGCCCGAGGCCCGGCATCTGCTGCCGCAGGCGCTGGCCCAGTGGCGTGCGGGTGTGCGGCTGCCCGCCGCCTCGGCGTTGCCGGTCTACCTGCGCGATGCGGTGGCCTGGCGCAGCTGAGCGCCGACCTTCTGCCCGGTGACCGCCCGCCGCATGGGCGCCTCCTCAGCGGCCAGCGGCGTTCATCGTTGCCGCCGACACGTCACGACCCCGGCGGAATCCACAAGCCGCAAGCCTGACTGAGCCCTGAGCCCTGAGCCCTGAGCCCTGAGCCCTGAGCCCTGAGCCCTGAGCCCTGAGCCCTGAGCCCTGAGCCCTGAGCCCTGAGCCCTGAGCCCTGAGCCCTGAGCCCTGAGC
>JAASSS010000161.1 GCA_021767745.1 Pseudomonadota bacterium | reverse complement strand
TGATCGCCACCGCCATCGTCTCCAGCATCGCCGCGGCCGGCGGTACACAGGCGGGGGATGATGCCTCGCTCGGCCGCCTCGGCGCCTTCACCGTGCTCTACTACACCCTCACCGGTGCGCTCGCCGTGGCCACCGGCATCGTGGCCGCCGCCTGGTTGCAGCCCGGACGCGCGCAGGGCGAGGGCGTGGCGGCCCAGCTCGGGGTCGGTGAAGCCGTTGCGCTGCCGGCGCAACTGGGCCAGGCGCAGGCTGGAGATCTCGCCCAGATCTTCCTGCAGCTGGTGCCGGCGAACCTGATCGCGGCAGCGGCGGACGGACAGCTGCTCGGCGTCATCACCTTCGCCATCCTCTGCGGTGTCTTCATCCGCCGGCTGCCGGCACCGTCGGCCGAGGTGCAGCGGCGATTCTGGCAGAGCGCCTACGAGCTGATGATGGCGCTGACCGACTTCATCATCCGCTTCGCGCCGCTCGGCGTGTTCGCGCTGCTGGTGCCGATCGTCGCCGATACCGGGCTGCAGGCGGCCCGACCGCTGGCCTGGTTCATGCTGACGGTCTGCGCCGCGCTCGCGTTCCACACCTTCGTGACCCTCTCGGTGCTGCTGGCCGCGCTGGGCGGGCGCAACCCGCTGCGTCACCTGAAGGATGTTGCGCCGGCGCTGCTGACGGCCTTCTCGACCGCCTCATCCGCCGCCACGCTGCCGCTGACCCTCGAGGTGGTGGAGGAGCGCGCGAAGGTATCGCCCCGCACCAGCAATCTGGTGCTGCCGGTAGGGGCCACCGTCAACATGGACGGCACGGCGCTGTTCGAGTGCGTGACGGTGCTGTTCCTGGCGCAGGCCTACGGCATCGAGCTTTCGTTCGTCCAGCAGTTCCTGGTGCTCGGTATGGCGCTGGTGAGCTCGGTCGGCGTAGCGGGGATTCCGGCGGCGAGCTTTGTCGCCATCACGATCATCCTCGGCATGGTCGGCCTGCCCCTGGAGGCCGTGGCACTGGTGCTGGGCGTGGATCGCGTCCTCGACATGGCGCGTACGGCGACCAACGTCTACAGCGACACCACCGCCGCCGTCATCCTCGATCGGTTCGTGGCCGGCGCCGGCCGCTGAGGCTGGCACCGGCACGCGGCGATCGGGTCAGCCGATCAGCCCGAGGATGTTGTAGCCGGCATCGACGTAGGTGATCTCGCCGGTGATGCCGGAGGCGAGGTCCGAACACAGGAACGCGGCGACGTTACCGACCTCGTCGATGGTGACGTTGCGACGCAGGGGCGCGGCCTGCTCCGCCTTGCCCAGCATGCCGCGGAACCCGCTGATGCCGGCTGCCGCCAACGTCTTGATCGGCCCGGCGGAGATGGCGTTGACGCGCAGGCCCTCCGGCCCGAGGTCGTGGGCGAGGAAGCGCACCGAAGCCTCCAGGCTCGCCTTCGCCGGGCCCATCACGTTGTAGTTCGGGATCGCCCGCACGGCGCCGGCGTAGGTCAGCGTCAGCAGGGCGCCGTTGCGGCCCTGCATCAGTGGCAGCAGGGCCTGGGCGAGGGCCGGGAAGCTGTAGGCGCTGATGTCGTGGGCGATGCGAAAGCCCTCACGCGTCACGCTGTCGACGAACCGGCCCTCGAGTTGCTCGCGCGGGGCGAAACCGACCGAGTGGACCAGCACATCCAGCCCGTCCCACGTCTGGCCAAGCTGCTCGGCGAGGCCCGCGATCTGCGCGTCCTCGGCGACATCCAGCGGCAGGCAGATCGAGGCACTGCACTGCTCGGCCATCTCGACCACCCGCGGCCGCAGCTTCTCCCCTTGGTAGGTGAAGGCCAGTTCCGCGCCCTCGCGATGCATCGCCTTGGCGATGCCCCAGGCGATGGAACGATTGCTGGCGGCACCGACGATCAGTGCCTTCTTACCCGCGAGAAAACCCATGGTGACGTCCTTGCTTGTTAGACCCTTGGTGGTGCGCAGCGCCGGGCTCAGCCGCCCAGATCGCTCGTGTGCAGCACCAGCCGTTGTCCGGGCGTCAGTCTATCGCCGTTCAAATTGTTCCAGCGGCGCAGATCGGTGACGCTGACACCGAAGCGATGCGCGATCCGGCTGAGGGTATCGCCGGTGCGTACCTGATACTGCAGACGTGCCGTCCCGGCGATCTGCAAGTCCTGCCCGGTGCGCAGCGGCGTGCTGGGGTTCAGGCCATTCATGGCCGCCAGATCCGTTGCCGAGACGCCGTGGCGTTTGGCGATCGAAAACAGGGTTTCCCCCGGTTTGACGACGTAGAGCGTCCCCTCCTCGATATCGGCGGCGTGGGGCAGGGCGAGCGACTGTCCCACCTGAAGGGTGTTCGAGCGCAGCCCGTTCAGTTGCTTGATCGCGGCGATGGACGTGCCGTGACGGACGGCGAGCTGACTCAGCGTGTCCCCGGGGCGAACCACATGGCGGTCCCAGGCCGGCGCGGCGGATTCCGGCAGAGCGGCCAGTGCCGCGACGAAATCCTCATGTCGTTCGGCGGGAATCAGCAGGCGGTGCGGCCCCTGCGGATCCATCATCCAGCGCCGGTGGGCGGCATTGTTGGTGCGCACCTCGTCCGGCTCGCACTCCAGCAGTCGCGCGGCGACCCGCATGTCCACCGGCTGGTCGAGCTCGACCACCGCCAGCACGGGGCTGTCGGTGATGGCGGGCAGGGCGATGCCGTAGTCGTGCGGCTGTTCGACCAGGCGTCGCATCGCCAGCAGCTTCGGCACGTAGTTGCGCGTCTCGGTGCGCAGCGGCAGATGCCAGTAATCGGTGGGCCGGCCTGCCGCAGCGTTCTGCTTCTGCGCGCGCGATACGGTGCCCTCACCGCCGTTGTAGGCCGCCAGCGCCAGCAGCCAGTCATCGTCGAAGCGATCCGCCAGGTACTCCAGATAGTCCAGTGCAGCCGTGGTCGAATCGGGAATGTCGCGCCTGCCGTCATAGCCACGGCTGCGGCGCAGGCCCACGGCCGTGGCGGTGCTGGGGATGAACTGCCACAGGCCGGCGGCGCCGCTGCTTGAGTTGGCGAAGGGGTCGTAGCCGCTCTCGATCGCTGGCAGCAGCGCCAGCTCCATCGGCATGTCGCGCCGCTCGATCTCCTCCATGATGAGATAGAGATAAGGGGCAGAGCGGGCCAGCACCTTTTCCATTGCCGGCAGGGACATGCGCCGGAGCTGGGCGTCGACCCGCGGATGATCGGTGGCAGGAAGCGAGAAGCCGTCCCGTATGCGCGGCCAGATCGACACTTCCCGCGCTTCGACCTTCTGCACCACCAGCGGCGCATCCGGCGCCACCGCGCGCACGCGGGTGGAGCTGCGGGCCGGGCGGGACGGCGAGTTTGCCGCCTGCTGCCGCACCGGCGCTGGCCG
>JAASSS010000160.1 GCA_021767745.1 Pseudomonadota bacterium | reverse complement strand
TACGCGCTGTGCGAGGCGGGCCGCAACCAATCCCCGGTGGATCTCGGGACGGCCACGGCGGCGGCCCTGGCGCCGCTCGAACTCGACTATCGGGCTGGTGGCGAGGTAGTGCGCCACGATGGTCACACTCTGCGCATCGACCTGCCGGCGGGCGACACGCTGCGGCTAGACGGTCGCTCCTTCACGCTGCGGCAGGTGCATTTCCACACCCCCGCTGAGCATCGGCTGGATGGCCGAAACTATCCGCTGGAGGCACATCTGGTGCACACCGGACCGGCAGGCGAGCTGGCGGTGGTGGGCGTGCTGTTCGAGCCGGGCGCCCCGAATCCGGCACTGGCCGCCTTCCGCGAGCCGCTGCCGACCAGCGCCGGCGCCTCGCGGCCCCTGGCCGAGCCGTTGCCGCTGATGGCGCTGCTGCCGGACGCGCTCGACTACGACCGCTACAGCGGCTCGCTCACCACGCCGCCCTGCAGCGAAGGTGTGCGCTGGATCGTGCTGCGCCGGCCCGTCACCGCCTCGCCGACACAGCTCGCGGCGCTGCGCCAGGCGCTGGGCGAGAGCAACCGCCCGCTGCAACCGTTGAACGCCCGGCTGGTGCTGGAGTGAAAGCCGGCGTGGCGGCAACCGGTCCGGGCCGGCCGGCAGCCATGTGCTAGCACTGTTCGCCGTGCTGCTGGTGCTGGCGATTGCGCCGGGCACGACAGATCTGGCGGTGGTGGCGCATGCGGCGGGGGCGGGTCTCCCCCGGGGCCTGTGGATGGTCGGTGGCATCGTGCTGGCCGAAATGCTGCTCGTGCTGATCGCGGCCGCGAGCCTTGCCCTGGCGGCCGAGGGAGCCGGCGTGCCCCTGCCGTGGCTGCGCTATCCGGCGGCGGCCTGTCTGCTCTGGTTCGGCCTGCGCCTGTGGCGCGCCTCGCCGCGCCAGCCGGCGCAGGCGCCGGGGCTGCCGGCGGCGCTGGCCGGTGCCGGCAGCTTCGGGGCCGGCCTGCTGCTGACGCTGGGCGACCCGAAGGCGCTGCTGTTCTATCTGGGACTGGTGCCGGTCTTTCTGGTGCCCGAGGCGCTTACCGGCAGCGATATCCTGCTGCTGATGGCGGGTGCCGGTGCCATCATCGCTGTCGTCAAGAGCGGCTATGCCCTGGCGGCACATCGTGCCCGGCTCTGGTTCGCCGATGCCGCCGTGCGCCGGCGGCTGGATCGCGTCGCCGGCAGCGTGCTGGTGCTCACCGCCGGCTGGTTGCTCCTGCGCTGAGCGAACCCACGGCGCCGGCGGGGCTCTGAAGCTTTCCCTCACATCGCCGGAGCCAAGGCATGATCGACTGGTCCTGGATCACCACCAGCCCCATCGCGGTGAGCACGATCGTGTTCAAGGCGATCCTGATCTACGTGGCGCTGATCTTCTTCACCCGCCTGTCCGGCCTGCGCAGTTTTTCGAAGATGGCGAGCTTCGATTTCGTCATCACCGTCAGCATGGGCACGATTCTCGGCAGCACGGTGTTGACCGAGGATCCCGCGCTACTGCAGGCGATCGTGGGGCTGGCGACGCTGTATGCGATCCAGTACGCCGTGTCCTGGGCGCGGCGCCACTCGCAGCGGGTGGGCCGCACGGTCGACAACCAGCCGCTGCTGCTGATGGCCGGCAGCGAGATCCTCACCGATAACCTCACGCGCGCCCGGGTCACCCACGAGGACCTCTACGCCAAGCTGCGCGAGGCCAACGTGCTGGATCTCTCGCAGGTGCGGGCGGTGGTCTTCGAGAGCACCGGCGAGATCTCGGTGCTGCACATCCCGTACGCGGCGACGCCGCACGTGGAACTCGATCCCGCCCTGCTGGGGGACGTGCGCGACGTCGACCGCCTGCCCATGGCCGCTCCCGCCGACTGACGAGGGCCGGTCGGCGCCGCACGCGGACTTCACGGTGTGCGGGGAGACGGGTTTTCTCGGGTGTCGATCGATGGTCGGGCGGAACTGCTGGCCTCGCGCACCGGCGATGCCGAAGACGGGCAGGTGATCGTGGATGACGGTCTCGGGGTGCCGTTGACGTGGAGCATCCGCAACCTGCTGGCCACCGAGCAGGGCCTGGTGATCGGTACTGCCTCGAACCTTTTCCTCCCCTACCGGCTGGGACCGGGCCGGCTGCAGCGCGAGCTCGACTCGCTGGGTCTGCAAGTGTTCCTCGCCACGGATGGCTGAGGTCGTGCGATCGGTGGCGCCACCTCGCGAGTCGGTGCCGTGCGGGAGCCGGCACCCGTTGCGGCCGCTCCCGCACGGACCTCTGCCGGTTTCGTGATGACGAGGGGGCTGGCGATGGACGGGGCACGCCTGGCCGCTTCGGCGCAGCGCAGTGGCGGTATCGGCTGGACCCACGGCGACCCGGGCGGCGAGCAGGCTGCCTGCAGGCCGCGAGTGCGTCCACCCGGCGGCGCGGGCGGCACGCGATGTCGACTGCGGGCCGTGGCCGCCGGTGTAGCGCAACCGTCTGCGCCGCAGGTGATCCGCCCGACGCCGGTCCGCCAGCACCGGCGGTGGTTTGCGGTGGTCGCCGCCCGGCGGGGTGGCGACTAGGCGCGCTTGCGGTCCTCGGTCTCGCCGGCCGCAGGGCGCGTGGCGGGCGTCGGCAGCGGCTGCACCTTGCGCTGCTTGTCGTAGAGGAACTGCAGCACCTGCTGACGGCAGTGGTTGAAGACCGGATCGTTCGCCAGCGCGAGCCGATCGCGCGGCCGGTCGATCGGTACGGAGACGATCTCGCCGATGGTCGCCGAGGGGCCATTGGTCATCATGACGATGCGGTCGGAGAGCAGCACGGCCTCGTCGACATCGTGGGTGATCATGATCACCGTGGTCCCGAGCTGGCCGTGAATCTCCATGACCGAGTCCTGCAGGTGCGCCCGCGTCAGCGCATCGAGGGCGCCGAACGGCTCATCCATCAGCAACACCTTCGGCTGCATGGCCAGCGCCCTGGCGATGCCCACGCGCTGCTTCATGCCGCCGGAAATCTCGTCGGGCCGTTTGTCCATGGCGTGGGCCATGTGCACCAGGGCGAGGTTGTGCTCGACCCAGTCGCGGATCTCGGCCCGGCTCTTGCTGCGCCGGAACACCTGCTTGACCGCCAGTTCGACGTTCTCGTAGGCACTGAGCCAGGGCAACAGCGAGTGGTTCTGGAACACCACGGCGCGTTCCGGACCGGGCTCGTCGACTTCCTTGCCCTCGAGGATGACGCCGCCGGTGGTGGCCTGCAGCAGGCCGGCGACGATGTTCAGCACCGTCGACTTGCCGCAGCCGGAGTGGCCGATGAGCGAGACGTATTCGCCCTCGGTGATCTTCAGATCCACCTCGCGCAGCGCCTCGAACGGGCCGCGCTGGGTGTCGAAGACGATGCCGACCTGGGTCAGCTCGAGCAATGG
>JAASSS010000048.1 GCA_021767745.1 Pseudomonadota bacterium | reverse complement strand
GCGGCGCGCGCCGAGCATCTGGCCACGGTGATTCGTCCGGCACTGGCGGCCGGCAAGTGGGTCGTGTGCGATCGCTTCACCGATGCCACCTACGCCTACCAGGGCGGCGGCAGGGGGCTGCCGGCCGAGCGGATCGCGACGCTGGAGGCCTGGACCCAGGGCGCACTGCGGCCGGATCTGGTGCTGCTGTTCGACGCGCCGCCGGCCGTGGGGCTGGCACGCGCTGCGGCCCGCGCCGGCGCACAGGATCGTTTCGAGCGGGAGCGCGCGGCGTTTTGGGAAGGTGTCCGGCAAGCCTATCAGGCACGGGCTGCCGCCGATCCGGAGCGATATCGGCGCATCGATGCCGCCCAGCCGTTGCCGGCGGTGCAGGCGCAGCTGGACCTCGAGTTGGCACGCTTCGTGGGGCAGCAGCGATGAGTCCGTCAGCGGGAGGCAGGACGCCTCCGGAAGGGCCGGGGCGCAGCGCGTCGGCAGCGCCGGCGCCGCAGACATCGAGGCCGTGGAGCCTGGCGCCGCCGGCGTGGCAGGGTGCGGCGTGGCACCGGTGGTGGCAGCTGGTACAGGCCGACCGACTGGGACACGCGTATCTGCTGGTCGGGCCGCAGGGCACCGGCCGGCGCCCCTTCGCGGAGGCGGCGCTGACCCTGCTGCTGTGCGCCGCACCTGGCGTGCAAGGGGCATGCGGCGCGTGCCGCAGTTGCCGCCTGCTGACCGCCGGCACGCATCCGGATCAGCATGTGCTGGTGCCGGAGGAGGCTGGCACGGGAATTCGCATCGATGCCATCCGCGGCATGGCGGAGCGATTGCAGCGTCACGGCCACTTCGGCGCGCGCCGTGGCGTCATCATCGATCCGGCCGAGGCGGTGAATCTACAGGCGGCCAATAGTCTGTTGAAGCTGCTGGAGGAGCCGCCAAGCGGGGTATTGTTCCTGTTGATCGTCGAGCGGGAACGACGGCTGCCGATCACCCTTCGCAGCCGCTGTCAGCGCTTGACTCTGGCATCGCCGGCGCCCGGTGAGGCGCAGGAGTGGCTGCGGGCGCAGGGCATCTCCGCGGCGGCGGCAACGGCGGCGCTGGCGCTGGCGCCGGGGCGGCCACGTCAGGCGCTGACGCTGGCGGCGGAGGCGCCTGCGCTGCTCGCGGCGCTGCGGGACGATCTGGCGGCCCTGCTGGCACGACGTGCGGATCTGGTGGCGGTGGCGAACCGCTGGCAGGCGCATCCGGAGCTCGATCTGCTGCTGCGCTGGCTGCTCACGCAGGTCCGGGCGGCCCTGCGCGCCCAGCTGCTGCCGGCGCCTCAAGATGCCGGGCCAACCGACGATATCCTGAGGCAGTTATGCAACGTGCCGGCGGCGCGCCTGTTCGCCTATCACGATGAGCTGCAGCAGGCGGCGACCGAGTCCCAGGCGGGGATGAACCGCCAGCTGCTGATGGAGCGTCTGCTGCTGCGCTGGATGAGCGGGTTCGCGTCGGAGCCGGTACCGCCCGGTGTGGCGACGGGCCTGGCCTGGGCGGCGAACATTTCCCCGCAGGAGGGTTGATCCGCATGAGCGAGTCCGATCGGCAACACGGCATCCTGACGCTCACCATCAAGGATCAGCCGGCACTGCAGGCGGCCTACATGCCGACGATCATCAACGGCGGCCTGTTCGTGCCGACCAACAGGCGCTATCGGCTGGGCGACGAGATCTTCCTGCTGCTCAACCTGATGGAGGAGCCGGAAACGCTGCCGGTCGCCGGTCGGGTCGTGTGGGTGACGCCACCGGGCGCCCAGAACAAGCGACTGGCGGGCATCGGCGTGCAATTCGCCGAGCAGGATGATGGCAGCACGCAGAAGCGCATTGAGACCCACTTGGCCGGCGCGCTGAAGAGCGAGCGGCCTACGCACACGCTCTGACCGGCGCAGCGCGCGCCGACACGAACTCCTCCGTATCTACTTAGATGCGCATAATACATATTATGTAAAGTTACGTGGACGCGTCGAGCCAGATCCCGCCCAATTCGGCAGCACTCGGCGTAAGGGTTTGACCACGGGCCGATGCTACCGTCCGATCGCCCGGCGATGACAAGGCGCGCCCCGACCTCCATAATCCCGCCATTGGATTGTCATGAATCTGTCGTGCGCCGGTCACGCTCACGCGATCTGTCTATGAACTAGCGGGTTGATGGTGTGGATGATGGCGCGCGAGGTGTAGCGCCATGCCAGCAGCGATTCGCTCCCCGTACCTCAGTCCCTATCTCAGCCTCTGGCTCGTCCTGACGGCGGTGCTGCTCAGCGGCTCGCTGTTCACCCTGGTCAGCCCCGCAACACTGGAAGTCTGGACCGGCGAGGCCGGGGTCTTCGAGATCGGCAGCGCTGTCGGCTGGTTCGGGCTGGCCGCTGGGCTATTGGCCTTGGCGTTCGCCGGGCGCGACCGGCGGCTGTGCATACCCGCCGGTATCATCATGCTGGCATTCGGTATGCGCGAGTTGGATTGGCACAAGGCCTTCACCGCCGACAGCATGCTGAAGTCGAACTACTACCTCGACATGCCCGCGCCCCTGATGGAGAAAGTGATTGCGGCGAGCGTGGTGCTTGGACTGCTGAGCCTGCTGGGCTATCTGATGGTGACGTTTGCCCTACCACTGCTGCGTGCGCTGCGCCGGCACGACGCGGGCGCGCTCACGCTGCTGAACGGCGTGGCGCTGCTGATATTCAGCAAGGTCGTCGACCGGAGCGTATCGGTGGCCGGGGACGACTGGGGCTGGCTGCTGCCGGCCTGGGCCGAACACCTGCAGCGAGCGGTGGAGGAGCCGCTGGAGTTCTTTCTGCCGATCTTCTTCGCCCTTGCCCTCGGACAGTATCTCCTGGCGCGGCAACAGCCGCGGGGGCGCTATCCCCTCGCCGCGGTGTCGCACCACCGCCCGCCAGTGCCGGTGCTCACTCGATTAGAACAGCTGCGCTAATCCCGGCCGCGAGGCGGCCGGGTCGGGTTGAGAGCTGGGTTCTTGCTACCCGGTCAGAAGCGCCGGCCGATGCCGAAGGAGATGATCTGTAGCTCGGTCTTGGGAATGTCGAGTGAAATGTCCAGCGCCTCCCCGAGTTCGCCGAGGCCCGATGCCTCCAGCTTGACGTCCTCGATCTCGGCGCGCACGTACTTGGCGTCGACATTGATGAACCAATCCTGCGAGATGTCGAACGACAGCCCCGCCTGTGCGCCCCAGCCAAGGTTGTACTCCGGAAAGTCGACCTCGAGCAGGGCTTCGGCCACCGGGTTGGAGACGTCGAAGCCACGGATCCAGAGCAACGCCGGCCCCACCCCCACGTAGGGACGCACCGCCCGGTGCGGCAGCGGCGACCAGACCACGTTCATCAGCAAGGGCACCAGATCGCCCGTGCCGAAGCTGCCGAGCTTGCCCAGCGGTGCCAGCAGGCCGCCGGTCTCGACATCGATGTCCGGCGGGATACCCACCAGCCCTTCGATGCTGAACTGATCAGTGAGCTTGTAGCCGAAACTGCCACCCACCAGGCTCAGATGCGGGATGTCCAGCGTGACCGCCGGAATCTCCAGCTCTCGTCCGCCGATGAAGCGCAGGCCATCATCGATGGCAACCTCCGGCGCGTCGCTCTCGATGTCCGAGTTGATGCCGGCGTAGCCGACGGTGAAGTAAAAATCCCCGCGGACAGGGCCTTGAGCCGAGGTGGGCAGTGCGATCAGCATGGCGATCATTCCGGCGCCGGCGCCGGACAACAGGTGCTGCATTGGTCTTCCTTGCATGAATGGATTTCCCTCGGACATCGGCCGCTGCGTGAGCCTCTGAAGCGCAGACATACCGTTCGTCCACCGAATGCGGCCGCTGGTGGTGTGCCGCGGTGAAGGAACGGCGGGCGAATCCGTGGGTCGGAGCTTCGACACGTAACGACTGCCAATCCATGAATACACCGCGCTCCCTCCAGATCCCGCTCTGGATCATCGCCACGATCCTGCTGGTGCATGCTCTGCGCGTGACGTGGCTGGTGACCCTGCCCATGGCCCTGGCGTTGTTCATCGTGACACTGGCCTGGCCGCTGCACCGCGCATTACGTGGGCGGATGCCGCAGGGTCCCGCGGTTGCCCTGACCTCGGCCGTGATCTTCGCTACCTTCGCCTCGGCGGCGGGCATCCTCGGGCTCTGTGTCGACTCTATCCTCGCGGTTGCGCCGGATTATGCGGATCGGGTGCGCGAACTCTACCAGCAGCTGTTGGCCGGCGCCGCCAGGCTAGGTGTGGACTTTGACGGTGAGCGCTCGCGGCAGCAGGCGTTGGAGCAGTTGGCTGGCGTGGCCCAGGCGCTGGCGCTGAATCTCTATGAGGCGCTCACCATCCTGTCGCTCACGGCGATCTTCGTGATACTGGCCCTGTTGGAAGTTCAGGACTATCGCGACAAACTGCAGCTGCGGGATACCCAGACCAGCCAGCGCCTGCTCGCTGCCAGCCGCGACATGGCCCACGGCCTGCGCCAGTTCATGCTCACCCGCACCTTCACCAGCCTGTTGAGCGGCGTGGCGACATTCCTCTTTACGTGGGTCATCGGCCTCGACCTGCCGCTCGTGTGGGGCACCCTGTCGTTCTTGCTGAACTACATCCCCAACATTGGCTCGACCATCGCCGTCATCCCCCCGATGCTGCTCGCCCTGCTCTCGCCCGACGCCTGGCTGCTCTTCCCGCTGACGGCGCTGGGCCTTGGCACTGTCGAGTTCATGATCGGCAATTATCTCGATCCACGACTGCAGGGACGGGTGCTGGCGATGTCGCCGCTGGTGCTGTTCTTCGCGATGGGCTTCTGGGGATGGGTCTGGGGTGCAGTCGGCGCGGTGCTCGGCGTGCCGATTACCATTTCGCTGTTCCTGCTGGCCGGGCACTTCGAAGCGACGGCAGGACTCTCCCAGCTGATCGCAGGACGGCCGGCACCCGAGCACAGTCGCCTCCCGGAGCAGGCATCGTCACGAGGACAGTAAGAACCACGGATCGCCGCTTCTCATGATAATCGCCGGCGCCATGGAACTTTCTGGCCCGGTAATCTACTAACTGACATTCGCCGCAGTGCGAGCCCCCTTGCCCAGAACCCAAAGAGGAGTTCATGAAAACATCCAGAACGCTGATTGCCGCCCTCGCCGCTACCGGTATGCTTGCCGGACATGGCGTGGTGGCCGCCCCCGGCGCCGCCCAGCCGGCACAGACAACGCCGATGGTCGAGCAAAAGGCGGCCGAAGGTGTCCAGCTGTCTGCTCAGGACAAGACCTTCATCATGAAGGCCGCCGAGAACAACACCGCCGAGATCTGGCTGGGCCGCCTGGCGAAAAAGCGTGCGCAAAGTGAACCGGTCAAGGAGCTGGCCGCGGAAATCATCTCTGACCACCAGCAGGTGGCTGAAGTCATGAAGGAGACCATGGCCAAGATGGGACTCAAACCGCCAGCAATGGCCATTCGCGAAGCACAGATGAAAAAATACGAACGGTTGGCCACTGTGCCGCAAGACGAGTTCGACACGGCCTATGTGAAGGCACAGGTCAAGGCGCACGAGAAGACGATCGCCCTGTTCCAGCAACAGGTGGATGAGGGTCAGGCCGAAGTGCTGGTGAGCTTTGCCAAGAATCGCATCCCGACGCTCGAGCAGCACCTGCAGCATGCGCAGGAGCTTGCTGGCAAGCTTTGAGGGCACCATGCGGGATCTTCTCGGGGAGTCACGCGACGTCGAGAAAGATGGGGGCGAGGGCCCCCATTCTTTTTCTTGCTGTGCCGGCGGCGGCAGAATGCTACGCTGCTGCGGTCGCCTCGCCGGCCTCACCAAACCAATCCAGAAGGATAATCGCGTCATGAATTCAGGCATTGGCGTAAGCCGCTACCTGCCGTTGCTGCTGGCGATGCTGATCGCCTGTGCCCCCGTCCACGCCGGCATGCTCGGCACGTCGCTCGCCATCGACCCGACGCCAACGGCGTCTCTGCCGGTCGACGTAGAGCGTTTTCTGCTGCGTGAGGATGTACGGGCACAGCTCGAGGCGCTGGGCGTCGCCCCCGCAGAGGCGGCCGAGCGCGCGGCGCGACTGTCGCCGACGGAGCTCGCCACGCTGCAGCAGCGCATCGACGCGCTGCCGGCCGGCGGCATCGTCGAGGTGATCGGCGTCGTGTTCGTGGTCCTGCTCGTGCTGGAACTGGTCGGCGTCACCAACGTCTTCACCGGCCTCTGAGCGGCTGTCGTCGCACTGTCGGACCCGGCACGGCGCGCCTGAGCTCGCGCCGGCGCCGGGCCTGCCCCCTTCCCGGCCGCCGCCATCGGCGCCTCTGGCCGCTCGCCGGCCTG
The DNA here is from genome assembly GCA_021767745.1 of Pseudomonadota bacterium. Lineage (GTDB taxonomy): Bacteria > Pseudomonadota > Gammaproteobacteria > UBA5335 > UBA5335 > JAASSS01. The sequence continues at coordinate 7,243 of JAASSS010000048.1, read as the reverse complement.
ATCCTGCTGCTGGCCGGCTGTGCCAGCCTGCCCGCGCCCATGGCCGGCGATGCGGCGCTGCCAGCCGGCCGGCAGGAGCTGGTCGATGTGCCGTTCTTCCCGCAGCAGACCGACCAATGTGGGCCGGCGGCCTTGGCCGCGGCCTTGGGCGCTGCCGGCAAACCGGCCTCAGCACGGGCACTGGCGCAGGAAATCTACCTGCCGGCACGCGGTGGCAGCCTGCAGATCGAGCTGGAGGCCGCGGCCCGGGCACGCGGGTTGCTCGTCACGCCGCTAGCCCCCTCGCTGGACGCCATCGTCCGGGCGCTCGAGGCCGGCCGGCCGGTACTGGTGCTGCAGAACCTCGGCCTGCCTGCCCTGCCCACGTGGCACTACGCCGTCGTGGTCGGTTATGACGGCCGCGAGGATGTCCTGATCCTGCGTTCGGGAACCACGCCGCGGCTGCGCACACCGCGGGAGCGCTTCCTGCGGACCTGGCAATGGGGTGGGCGCTGGGCCCGGGTGATCACGCCGCCGGCCGAGCTGCCGACGATGGTCGACGAGCGTACCGTGCTGCGGGCGGCCACGGCGTTGGAGGAGTCCGGTCAGCCACGGGCGGCGCTGCTGGCGTTCGAAGCGGCGCGCCAGCGCTGGCCGGCCTCCTCCGTCGCGGCGGTCGGCCATGGCAACGCTGCGTTTGCGCTCGGCCGGCGCCGCGAGGCGGCACAGGCCTTCGCCGCGGCGCTGCAGCACCAACCGGATGAGGCGGTCGCGGCGAACAATCTCGCCTGGCTGCTGGCCGGCGCCGGCTGCGAACCGGCGGCGCGTGCGCTGCTGGCCGCCACGCGGCGCCGGTTGCCGGTTGCCGACCCCCGGCAGCCGGCCCTGGCGCAGACCGAGCGAGAATTGCCGATGAGCGCCTCAGTCTGCCCGTCGGCGCCATTCGGCCTGTCGCTGGAGACGCTGCTGCCGACCGGGACCCGTCAGCCTGCCGCCTCGCCTCAGGCCACGTAGACCGTCTTGATGTTCACGAATTCGCGAATGCCGAAGTGGCTCAGCTCCCGGCCGTAGCCGGAGGCCTTGATGCCGCCGAACGGCAGCCGCGGATCGGACTTCACCAGCGCATTCACGAAGCAGGCGCCCGCCTGCAGCCGCCGCTGGGCGATCTGCCGCCCGCGCGCCACATCGCGCGTGAACACCGCAGCGCCGAGGCCGAAGGGGCTGTCATTGGCGATGCGGATCGCATCCTGCTCGTCCTCGGCGGCGAGGATGGCACCCACCGGGCCAAAGATCTCGTCGTCGTAGGCCGGCATGCCGGGGCGGACCCCGGTCAGCACCGTCGGCGGGTACCAGGCACCGAGTTGCGCCGGCACCTCGCCGCCCAGTACGCAGCACGCGCCGCCGGCGATGCAGGCCTGCACCTGCCGGTGCACCTCATCGCGCAGGTCGACCCGTGCCATGGGACCGATGTCGGTCTGCTCGTCGAACGGATCGCCGACCCGATGGGCCTGCATCGCTGCCACGAAGCGCTCCGTGAACGCAGCGAGCACCTCTCGCACCACGATGAAGCGCTTGGCGGCGATGCAACTCTGCCCGCCGTTGATGAGGCGGCTGGCGGCGCAGGTCTTGGCAGCGGCATCCAGATCCGCATCGGCCAGCACCACGTAGGCATCCGAGCCACCGAGTTCGAGCACGGTCTTCTTCAGCGCGTCCCCGGCGGCGGCGGCGACGGCACGGCCGGCCGGACCACTGCCGGTCAGCGTTGCCGCCATGACCTTGGGATGGCGCACAATGGCCTCCACCTGGCTGCCCGAGATCAGCAGCGTCCGGAACAGGTGCTCGGGGCAGCCGGCATCGCGCAGCAGTTGCTCGATGGCCAGCGCGGTGCCCGGCACGTTGCTGGCGTGCTTGAGCACCCCAGCGTTGCCGGCCATCAGCGCCGGCGCGGCGAAGCGGAATACCTGCCACAGCGGAAAGTTCCAGGGCATCACCGCCAGCACCACGCCCAGTGGCTCGAACGCGGCATAACTTTCCGATGCATCCGTCTGAATCGGCTCGGGTTTCAGGAAGCGCTCGGCGTTGTCTGCGTAGTACTCGCAGACCCACGCGCACTTATCCACCTCCGAGCGGCCGCCGGCGAGCGGTTTGCCCATCTCGCGCGCCATCAGCGCTGCCAGCGCATCGCGCCGTTCGCGCAGCAGCGCTGCGGCACGATTGAGATGTGCCGCGCGGGTGTCGAGGGGCCGCTCCCGCCAGTCGCGAAATGCCGCATCGGCGGCCTCCACCGCGGCCGCGGCGGCGGCATCGTCCATGGACTCGTAGGTGGCGATCACTTCGCCGGTTGCCGGATTGACGCTCTCGATACTCATCACTTCTCCTGCGCTGGCTGCCCGGGATCCTGCATGAGGTGCTGGACCGCCAGGCGCAGGTCCTCGTTCAGCAGCGCGTTGTCGGTGTAGTCGATGGGGCAGTCGATCAGCACGACCCCGGGGGTCGCGAAGGCCTCGCGCAGGCACGCCGCGAGCCCCTGCTCGGGCGTCACTCGCAGCCCGGTCGCCCCGTAGGCCCGGGCATAGGCAACGAAATCGGGATTGCCGAACCGCATCGCGAAGTCCTCGAATCCCTCGGCGGCCTGTTTCCAGCGGATGAAGCCGTAGGCATCGTCGCGCAGCAGCAGTATCTTGACCTCCAGCGCCAGGCGCACGGCGGTTTCCAGGTCCTGGCTGTTCATCAGGAAGCCACCATCACCGACCACCGCCAGCGCCCGTCGTGTCGGCTCGAGCAGTGCGGCCGTCATCGCCCCGGCCAGACCTGCGCCCATCGTCGCCAGCGCGTTGTCCAGCAGCACGGTGTTCTCGGCATAGGCGCGGTACAGACGGGCGAACCAGATCTTGTAGATGCCGTTGTCCAGGCTGACGAAATCTTCCTCGCCCAGGCACGCACGCACCTCCCGCACCACCTGTCGCGGCCCCGGCGGGAAGCCGGCCGGGCATGGCGAGTCGAACAGCGCCTCGGCGATATGCCGGCGCAGTGCCACCATGGCGGGATGAGACGCCCGCGCCGCCAGCCGCTCGCGCAGGGCCCAGAGGCTGTAGGAGATGTCGCCGACCAGCTCCGCCGTCGGGTTGTAGAACTCGTCCGGTTCGGCTGGTTCGAAATCCAGGTGCAGGATCTGCTTGCGTCGGTGCTCGTTCCAGACGAAGGGCGGGTATTCGACGATGTCATAGCCGACCGTGATGATCAGGTCGGCATGATCGACCGCCGCGTGCACGTAGTCCCGCTTGTGGATGCCGAGGCAGAACAGGCTCTGCGGATGGCTGTCCGGCAGCACGCCCTTGCCCATCTGCGTGCTGACTGCGTAGATCCCGGTGTGCTCGACGAAGGCCCGCAGCTGCTTGCTGATCCGCTTGCGGTTGGCGCCGGCGGAGATCAGCAGCAGCGGGCAGCGCGCCTGCCCGATCAGGGCCGCCGCCGCGGCGATGGCCTTGCCGTCCGGCACGGGCCGGCGGACCCGCACACGCGAGTGCGGTGGCGTCTCCGGCAGGCTGTCACCGGCGACATCCTCGGGCAACTCCAGATGCACCGCGCCCGGCCGCTCCTGCTCGGCCACCTTGAAGGCGTGGCGTACGTCACGCGGGATGGTATGGGCCGCATGGATCGCGGTGTTCCACTTCACCAGCGGCCGAAAGGTGCCGACCACGTCCACCAGCTGGAACTTCGCCTGCCAGTTGTCGCGGATCGCTTTCTGGCCGGTGATCGCCACCAGCGGCATGCCGCCGAGCTGGGCATGGGCGATGCCGGTGAGCAGATTGGTGGCGCCGGGGCCGAGCGTCGCCAGGCACACGCCCGCCCGGCCGGTGAGCCGCCCGTAGGCAGCGGCCATGAAGGCCGCGTGCTGTTCGTGGCGGGTCACGATCAGCCGGATGCGGCTGGTGCGCAGCGAGTCGATGAGGTCGAGGTTCTCCTCGCCCGGCACGCCGAAGATGAACTCGACACCCTCCTCTTCCAGGCAGGCGACGAACAGATCGGAAGCTTTCATCGGGAAACGTCCGGCGGGCGGTCCACTCTGACCGGGATCACGGGGGCCGAGTTCCCTGCTGGCGGGATGGTGCCCGGGGCCGGAATCGAACCGGCACGGCCGCAAGGCCGAGGGATTTTAAGTCCCTTGCGTCTACCTGTTTCGCCACCCGGGCAGCGCGGGCGAGCCTATTGTAGCCTGAGGGTCCCCCGGCCCTGGTGAGCGAAGCTGGCACCATGAGCGCACCGAACACGCCCGATCAGCCGATGACGGCCGAACTGCTGGCCGCCTATCTCGCTACCGGCTATCGACTGACGCTGCCCGGACCGGACGGCGCAACCCTGGCGCTGCGCGTCGGTCGACGCCACCCGGGGCTCGATCGCTGGCTCGTCCGCCACCATCCCGGCGTGAGCGACTGGACCTGGCTCACAGCGGTCAACCCGCGCTCGCGCCCGCTCGGGCGTGCCGCGAACCTGCAGCGGCTGACCGACCTGGTGGCGGCCCTCGCCGCGGCGGGCTTCGACTGCTGTCCCGGCCTGGCGCGTGATCCCACCGGTCGCTGGCCGGACGAGGCCAGCGTCTTCGTGCCGGGCATGAAGGCCGCCACCGGCTGCGACTGGGGCCGGCGGTTCGAGCAGCACGCGATCCTCGCAGGCGCGATCGGCCGGGCAGCGCGCCTGTGGCTGTGCGGGCCACCCGCGCCTGCCTGAGTGCCACCGCAAGCCGGCCCGCGCTGCCTTACAATGAGGCAGACGCCCGTTCGAGGTTCGCGCATGTCCGCACCGATCCCCTCCCCCGTACCCGCCCCGGCGAGCGCACAGGCGCTGCAGGCGCCCGGCGGCCAGCCGGGGCCGGCCGCCCGCCGGCGCAGCGTGCCCGTGCGCATCGGCCCGGTGACGGTCGGCGGCGAGGCGCCGGTCGTGGTGCAGTCGATGACCAACACCGACACTGCCGATGTCGCGGCGACGGTGCGGCAGGTGGAGGCGCTGGCGCGGGCGGGCTCTGAGGTGGTGCGGATCACGGTGAACTCGATGGAGGCCGCCGCGGCAGTGCCGCGGATCCGTGAGCGCCTCGATGCGCTCGGGCTCGCCACGCCGCTGGTCGGCGACTTCCACTTCAATGGCCACAAGCTGCTGGGCGCCCACCCCGCCTGCGGGGAGGCGCTGGGCAAGTTTCGCATCAATCCTGGCAACGTCGGCAAGGGCGCGCGGCGCGATGCCCAGTTCGCAGAGATGATCGAGCACGCCTGCCGCTGGGGCAGGCCGGTGCGCATCGGCGTGAACTGGGGCAGCCTCGATCAGGATCTGCTGGCGCGGATGATGGACGAGAACGCCGCCGCTGCGCTGCCACTGGCCCCCGAGCCGCTGATGCATCAGGCGCTGATCCGCTCGGCGCTGGAGAGCGCGGCCCGGGCCGAGGCGCTCGGCCTGCCGCACGACGCGATCCTGCTCTCCTGCAAGATGAGCGGTGTGCAGGATCTGATCGCCGTCTACCGCGACCTGGCCCGGCGCTGCGACTATCCCCTGCACCTCGGCCTGACCGAGGCCGGCATGGGCACCAAGGGCATCGTCGCCTCCACCGCCGCGCTGGCCGTGCTGCTGCAAGAGGGGATCGGCGACACGATTCGCATTTCGCTGACGCCCCAGCCGGGGGAGCCGCGCACCCGCGAGGTCGAGGTGGCGCAGGAGATCCTGCAGAGCATGGGACTGCGCGCCTTCACGCCGGCGGTGGTCGCCTGCCCCGGTTGCGGCCGCACTACCAGCACGTTCTTTCAGGAACTTGCGCGCGATATCGATAATCACCTGAAGGCGCAGATGCCGCGCTGGCGCGAGCGCTATCCCGGTGCGGAGACACTGCGCGTGGCGGTGATGGGCTGCGTGGTCAACGGGCCTGGAGAAAGCCGGCAGGCCGATATCGGCATTTCTCTGCCCGGTACCGGCGAGCGGCCGGTGGCGCCGGTATACGTGGACGGCGAGAAGACCGTCACGCTGAAGGGCGAGACCATCGCCGCCGACTTCACCCGGTTGGTCGACGACTACGTGGCCGCCCGCTTCGGCCGCACCACCGCGCCGGCGGACACGGACTAGGCGTCCCCGCCCAGCGCCCGCTCGATGGCCGACCGTGCCTGCCGGCCGTAGCCGGCGCCGAACAGCAGATAGTGATTCAGCAGATGGTAGCTCTGATAGAGCGCCCGTCGCCGCTCGTGTCCCGGTGGTAACGGCCAGCGCGCCTCGTAGGCCGCCAGCACGGCCTCAAGACCGCCGAACAGCGCCATCATCGCCAGATCCGACTCCCGGTCGCCGGCATGGACGGCAGGATCGAACAGCGTCGCCCGCCCCTGCGCGTCCAGCGCCACGTTGCCCCGCCACAGATCGCCGTGCAGCAGCGAGGCCGGCGGGTGGTGGCCGGCCAGCAGTCTTGGCAAGGCCGCCAGCAACCGCTGCCCGGCCGCATCAAGGGCCGCATCGCGCCCTGCCAGCCGCCCCAGCAAGGGCGCTAGGCGACGCGCCGCGAAGAACGCGCCCCAGTCGGCCCACCAGCCGTTGAGTTGCGGCGTGGGGCCGATGAAGTTGTCCCGCCGCCAGCCATAGGCCGGCCAGATGCGCCGGTGCAGCGAGATCAGCGCAGCGGCGAGCGTCGGCGCGTCAGCCTCCGCCGGCGGCCGCATGGCCACGTGTTCCAGCAGCAGGAAGGCGGTGGCATCGTCGGATCCCGAGCCGAGCACGCGCGGCAGGCGCAGCACAGGGCAGCTCGCCAGCGCCGTCAGTCCATCGGCCTCGGCACTGCCCATGGCCGCGGCCTGGGCAGGCGCGAGCGGCCCGATGAGCTTGAGAAAGAACTGCCGATGGTGCGGGTCCGTCAGCCGCCAGGCACGGCCGGTGTCCCCGCCGCCGAGCGGCTGTGCCCTTACCTGCCCGGCGGCGCCCGCTGCCGCGAGCGTGTCCTCGAGTCGGTGGCGCAGCGTTTCGCCGCAGCCATGGAGGGCAACGATCGTGGGCCTGTTCATCGAGCCTGCGCACCACGCCTCGGCTGGCCCCGACGCGTCGAGGGTTGACGGATATTCCCGCTCGTGATGTAAATGAGAATCGTTCTCATATGTGGCGGAATCGTGATGCTGATGCTATGGATGCTGGCGATCTCCATCGTGGCGGTCCTGCTGCTGCACATCCCCTCGCCCCGGCCGTAACTCGGTGCCGGGTCACCGCGGCGTCACCCGGCGCTGCTAGCATGAAGCGCTTTGCCACG
>JAASSS010000047.1 GCA_021767745.1 Pseudomonadota bacterium | reverse complement strand
GTTCCTGGCCTTCCCTTCGCCTGACGCTGCTGTCGTGCCGCAGGCGGCCGAGCGCCTGGCGGAGGCACTGCTTGCGGCGCTCGAGCAAGAGCGGGATCCCTACCTGCAGTGCGGTAGCCTCGGCTGCCTGGTGTCCGCGCTGGCCCTGGTGCAGGTCAAGGACGCGCTGCGGCGCGGCAAGGGGATTGGCGCAGGGCTCGAGGGGCTCGGGCGCATTCGCGTCGAAACCATGGGTGGGCTCGGCCTGATGTACGTGGATGGTCCGCGCTACGTGCACTACGCGAACCTGCTGGACGCCAACGTCCGGCGGCTGGGCGCGCTGTCCGCGCTCGCCCAGCTGGGCCGGGGCGCCATCGTCGCGATGTTTGCCGACACCGCGCCGCCGTTGCAGGAGGATTTGCCGCCACCGGTGCAGCGCGATCTGGAGCGGCATGGCTTCCCCGTATACAACCGCTATTGGCAGCCTTTCGATGCGGTGCAGCAGGCTGCAGGGCCGCGATTGTTGCGCCGCTATCTCTGGCTGCCGCGTCTCACAGGAGAGATCGAGGCATGAAACCCCTTCTGTTCGTGCTGCTGCTGTCGCTTTCCGGCGCACTGCATGCGCTCTGCGAAGACCCTCGCGCCGTGCCTGCCGGCAGCGCCGTCAACGGCTTCTATCTTGGCGCCGATGGCTGCTTCTTCGATCCGGCGGCCATCGCCTTCGAGGACGTGCCGCCGGTCGGCGATCCGAACGCGCCGCGGCTCGTCTACCTCAACGGAGCGAACCCGACGCCGGTTCGCGAGTTGGAGAAGCTTACCCTGCTGGCGGCAAGCGCCGGGCAGGCGGTCATCGGAATCTACGGTGAGGTACGCACTGCCGATGGCACCGCCCAGCAGCTCAACGATATTCAACCCGCCGTGGGTACGTTGGCTGCGCTGGTGCTGGCGCACGCGCAGGCCGGGCAGGCACTGCACCTCCGGGGCGGCAGTCTCGGTGGCACGCTGATCGCCCAGGGGCTGGCGCTCGGCAAGGCGAAGGCGCTGCTTCAACTTGGGCCGCGCCGCGCCTTGGCTGCGCTGCGGCAGTTCAAGGTGGAGACGGCGGGTGGTGTGGCGCTGTGGTACCCGGATGGGCCGCAGTATGTCCACTATGCCAATCTGCTGGACAGCAATGCGCGGCGGCTTGGGGTGCTCTCGCTACCCGCGGCGCCCGGGCTGGGGAGTGTGATCGCGCTGTTCATCGACACCGCTCCGCCCATGGAGGACGCCTACGAGGTGCTCGATCCGGAGACCTATCGCGCCCTCGAGCGCCACGGCTTCAGCGTCTATCTGGACAATCGGCGGCCGTTCGAGGCAGTCTACGAGCACCAGCGAATTCACGGCATCCGCGACTACCTGTGGGTGTCGAGGCTGCCTGCCGGCTGACGCCGGCCACGGGTGCCAAGCTGCCCGCCCCCATACCCCTGGAGTTGCTCATGCCCCCCCTGCGCCACGTTCGCCTGGGCCTGCTCGCACTGCTGTTCGCCCTGCCCGGATTGGCCACGGCCGCACCGGCGCCGGATTTCAAGTGGGGGCTGGTGGCCTACCATGTGAACAAGGCCGGCTACCGATTGCTGCCGAGTGATCTGCAGCGGATGGCAGACAACGGCATCGAGTGGATCCGGGTCGATTTCGCCTGGGGGCAGATCGAACCGCTGCAGGATGAGCCCTTCGACTGGGCCTACTTCGACATGGTTGTCGAGCAGGCCGAGGCGCACGGCATCCAGGTGGCCGGTACCCTCGGCAACGGCTACAACACCGAGCAGCGTCCGGTTGCGCCACTGTGGACGCAGGAGCTGACGAACGAGGACTACGTCGCGCAACTCGACGACTACGCCCGTGCCACCGTGGCACGCTACGCCGATCGCGTCGATGCCTGGGCGCTGGAAAACGAGGTGCATCTGGCGTTGCCCCATGCGGCCGTGCGGTGGCGCACGCTGCAGTTCCTCGATACTGAGTTTCAGGACGCCATCCTGGTCGCGCTCTCCGAGGCTGTCCGCGCCCATGATCCGTCCGCGGAGGTCGTGCTCACCGCTTCCGCCGGCTTCAACGTCGAGGCCTTCATGCAGCGGGTAGGCAGCCGCGTCGACTTCGACAGCATCGGGCTGTACACCTACCTGGCACCGCTGTTTACCGTCGATGCGGCCGGAATCGCAGCGCAGCTCGCCGAGCAGATGCAGTTGGTCGCCGATGCGGCGGGTGGCGATCGTCCGGTGATGATCTTCGAGACCGGTTATCACACCTCGCGCCCGCTGCGGACCGAGGCGCGTCAGGTCGAGTATGTGGAGGCCATTTCCGTGGCCGCCCGCCAGGCCGGCGCCACCGGGCTGTTCCTCTACCAGTATCTCGACAACGCGGATGAACGTACGGAGGCCGATCAGACCTTCGGGCTGCTGCGCGAGAACCGGACCGCCAAGCCGGCCTGGGCGCGCTACGGGCAGATGATCCGCAACGACGGCGTCGCCGCCGACTGAGCGGCGCCCCCGGTTCCGGGGCTGGAGGGTACGCCATGCGCATCGGTGTGCTTCGTGAAATCAAGCCGCAGGAGCGTCGTGTGGCGCTCACGCCCGCGGGTGCCGCGAGTCTGGTGGCCGCCGGGCATGCGGTGAGCGTCGAGCGCGAGGCGGGCGTCGGCAGCGGCCATGCCGATGGCGATTACGTGGCTGCCGGCGCGGCTGTGATGGCGCGGGAGGCGATCTTCGAAGCCGAGTTGCTGGTGAAGGTCAAGGAGCCCCAGCCCGAAGAGGTGGCGCAGCTGCGCGCCGATCAGTTGCTGTTCGCCTATCTGCATCTGGCAGCAGAGCCGAGCCTGGCGCAAGGCCTGCTGCAGCGCGGTGTCGGCGCCATCGCCTACGAAACCGTGCAGGACGAGCATGGCCAGCTGCCGCTGCTGGTGCCGATGAGCGAGATCGCCGGCCGGCTCGCCGTGCAGCTGGGCGCCCAGGCGCTGCTGGCAACGGCGGGTGGTCGGGGGGTGCTGCTCGGCGGCGCGCCGGGGGTGCTGCCCGCCCGGGTGCTCGTGCTCGGCGGCGGCGTGGTCGGCATGGAGGCCGCCCGTGTCGCCAGCGGACTGGGTGCAGAGGTGATCGTGCTGGAGCGGGATCCGGTGCGCCTGCGGGTGCTGGAACGTGCCTTCGACGGCCGCGTGCGGACCTGCTACTCCGACGAGGCCGCACTGGAAGCACTGCTGCCGGCGACCGATCTGCTGGTGGGGGCGGTGCTGCTGCCGGGACGGGAGGCGCCCAAGCTCCTGCGTCAGGCGCATATCGCCCGCATGCCGGCCGGCAGTGTGTTCGTCGACGTGGCCATCGATCAGGGAGGCTGCGCGGAAACCTCCCGGCCGACCACGCATCAGGAGCCGACCTATCGCGTCGGCGAAGTCATCCACCTGTGCGTCACCAATCTGCCTGCCGCCTGCCCGCGCACCGCCACGGCGGCGCTGACGCAGGCCACCCTGCCATACCTGCATCGGTTGGCAGGCGGCGCCCTGGCGCGGGCCATCGACACCGGCGACTGGCCCTGCTGGCTGCGGACCGGCCTGAACGTGCATGGCGGCGGCCTGGTGCATCCGGCCGTGGCGGCCAGCCTCGGCCGTGCCGATGTCCCGCTGCCGGGCGCCGCCGCCCGAGGAGCAGCGTGATCCCGAGGCTCGCCGGTGACACGCCGGGCCGCCCGATGCCGCGCCACCTGACGCGGCAGGCTCATGCGCAGCGCTGTGCGCAGCTGCGCCGCCGCCGCTGTCGCTGCGGTGACTGCCAGGGCAGCGCCCATTGCCCGCGAGACCTGATCCGCCTGTTCAACCTCGAATTCGCCCGCTCGCATCAGACCGTGCTGGTGCGTGGGCAGGACGAGCCGTTGTACCTGCCCGCGAATGCCGGCAACCGCTGCCATCGCATCGTGTTCGCGCATGGCTACTACGCCAGCGCGCTGCACGAGATCGCCCACTGGTGTCTCGCCGGCCCGGCGCGCCGCCAGCAGGTGGATTACGGCTACTGGTACGAACCGGCCGGCCGTGACGCCAGCGCCCAGCAGCGCTTCGAGGCCGTGGAGGCACGACCGCAGGCGATCGAGGCGCTGTTGGCCGCTGCGGCCGGATTCACGTTCACCCCCAGTGCGGACAATCCCGGTGCTGGCGGTGGCGGGCGACACTTCGTCCAGCGGGTGGAGCGCCAGATCCAGCGCGAGCGACGCCGCGGGCTGCCGCCACGTGCGCGCCGCTTCGTGCAGCGTCTGCACCTGTTCTACCGCACGCCGCTCGAGGCGGTGGCCGAGGGCGATGCAATGGCAGAGGCGTGCCGTGCGACATCATTGGTGTAGCTGGCTGTTGGCCACCCTGTGCGTGCCGGCGCTCGCGGCCCAGCCGCAGGCGCCGGCTGACTTCGCCGCCTGCCGGGTGCTGGAGGCGCCACTGGAGCGCCTCGATTGCTACGACACCGTAGCCGGCCGTGAGCAGGCGGCACCGCGCGCCATGGAGAATGCCGACGTGGCCGTGGCGGTCGAGGTGGACGAGGCAGCCGAGGACACGGGCCGCGAGCCGAATCACCAGCCGTCGCTGGTGGCCCGCAACTGGCAGCTCGTTGCCCAGGCCGATCGCGGTCCCTTCGTGATCACCCCATACCGGCCGATCTACTTCCTGCCGCTGTCCTACAACTTCCGGTCGACCTTCGATGAATACGAGGCGGCGTACGAGGACGTCGAACTGCAGCGGACCGAGCTCAAGTTCCAGCTGAGCCTGAAGGCCAAGCTCTGGCCGGACCTGCTCAGCGACCGCGGCGATCTGTGGTTCGGCTATACGCAGCAGTCCTACTGGCAGGCCTACAACACGGACGAATCCTCCCCGTTCCGCGATACGAACTATGAGCCGGAACTGATCTACGCGTGGCGCACCGGCTATGCGCTGCCCGGCCTGGACAGCCGCCTGTTGCTGCTTGGGCTCAACCACCAGTCCAACGGCCAGGGCGATCCGCTCTCACGCAGCTGGAACCGACTGATCCTCGGCGCGCTGTTCGACCGCGGCCCGAACTTCGCCACGCAGCTGCGCCTGTGGTGGCGGATCGCCGAGGGCGAGGAGGACGACAACCCGGATATCACCGACTACGTCGGGCGTGGCGACTGGCTGAACACCTATCGGCGCGGGCGCAACACCTACAGCGTGCTGCTGCGCAGCAATATCGATCCGGGCGATCTGCGCGGCGCGGTGCGGCTGGACTGGGCATTCCCGCTGGGGCCGGTCAGCCCGGTCCGCGGCTATGCGCAGTACTTCTATGGCTACGGCGACACGCTGCTGGACTACGATCAGGTCAGCAATCGCATCGGCATCGGCATCCTGCTGACCGACTGGCTCTAGCGCGCGTCCAGCCGGCTGCCGGGCTCATCACCATCCGGGCAGGATCGCAGCCACGCGCTGCCCGCTACCTGCACACGGATATCCGCCTCGCCCGCTGCCGCTGCCGGCGGTGCGACCTTGGCTTCCATCATCATCATGTCGCCCCGCCAGGGCATCGGTGGCGCCTCGTTCGGTGTCTGCACGTCGAGCTGGCCCGGCACCCAGCAGCGGCCGAGCTCGGCGGCGGCGATGCCGGCCTGCGCCTGCCAGCGCTGCAGCGCTGCCGGCAGCAGTGCCTGCTGCACCCGCTCGCGGGCCGCGGCGGAGACCTCGTAGCGCAGCGCCGTCAGCTGCAGGCGGCCCTGCAGCGCGCCCACCAGCGTCAGCAGCTTGCCCTCGGCCCCGCTCTCCAGGGCGACGGTCTGCACCACCTCCCAGCGGGGTGGTTCGTCCTCATGGCGCAGGCGCTGCGTCCGATAGCCCGCGCTGCGGGCCTCGATGCCGGCGCGTTCGGCTTGTTCGAGCGCCCAGCGCATCGTACGGTTTACCTGATCGGCCAGTGCCGCCGGATCGGTGCCCTCGGCCTGAGCCTGCAGCTCGGCCGTGAGCAGGTCGCGGGTGGTCGCTTCGCTGGCCTCGGCCCAGAGCGAGAGGCTTGGCGGGGGCGGGGAATCCGCTGCCAGGGCCGCGGTGGCAGTGACCGCCAGCGGCAGACCCAGACCGATCGCACGCAACAGACGCAACGAGAACATGACCATGATCCAGCTCTTTGCCCTATCGGGCCGCCACCTTAGCGCGCCCTCTGGCGCACGTCATCGTCCGTGGGCGGGAGGGTTCGCCGTGTGCCTCTGGCTGGCCGTGGCCGGTGTTCCCGCCGTCCACGCCGTGCCGTCCACGCCGCTGCCCGCCGCCGTGCTGGAGGCCGAGCCGGCGCTGGCGCTGGTCGGCAAGTCCCGCTTCCGGAAGTTTCTCATCCATGTCTACGATGCCCGGCTCTGGGCGCCCGCAGGCGACTACCGGCCGGATGCGGTGGTCGCGCTCGATCTGACCTACGCGCGTGCCTTCGAGAGCGATGCCCTGGCGACGCGCTCCGTGCAGGAGATGGCTGGCATCGGTGCCGGCAGCGAGGCCCAGCGCGCCCAGTGGGCCGAGCAGATGCGCGAGGTCTTTCCGGACGTGGCGCAGGGCGATCGCCTGATCGGCCTGTATGAGCCCGGCGGCGCAAGCCGCTTCTATCTCAACGGCAAGCTGTATTCGCAAGTAGACGACCCGGCATTCGGCGAGGCGTTCTTCGGCATCTGGCTGAACGAGGCGACCAGCGAGCCGGCGTTGCGCGAGGCCTTGATCGCCCAGCGCTGATGACCGACCAGGCGGCGCTGCGGATCGACAAGTGGCTCTGGGCCGCGCGCTTCTACAAGACCCGGGCGCTGGCCGCCAAGGCGGTGCAGGGCGGTCATGTGCACGTCGGCGGCCAGCGTGTGAAGGCGGCACGGGCGCTGCGGGTCGGCGAGCGGGTACGCATCCACCGCGACAGCCTGGTCTGGGAGATCGAGGTGCGGGAGATCAGCGCCCAGCGCGGCCCGGCAAGCCTGGCGCAGCGCCTGTATGCGGAGACCGATGACAGCCGGGCGCGGCGCGAGGCGTTGATCGCCCAGCGTCGGCTCGATCGCCAGGCCGCGCCGCGTCCGCCCGTCGAGCGCCCGGACAAGCGCTCGCGCCGGCGCCTGCTAGAGGTCAAGCGCAGCCGCGACTGACCGCGCGTCCGGGTGCACCGCTAGCCGGGCTTTGCGATAATCCTGCCTCCAAGCCACGCGCAGGAGGTTGCATGCCAGGACGGCCCGAAACGCCTCCCGTCGCTGCCGACCTGATCATCGCACTGCCCGCCGGGATCGTGCTGATCGAGCGGGCGAACTATCCCTACGGCTGGGCCCTGCCGGGGGGCTTCGTCGACATCGGCGAGCCGGTACCCGAGGCGGCACGCCGCGAGGCGCGCGAGGAGACGGGGCTGGTGGTGTCGCTGCAGGGCCTGCTCGGGTGCTATTCGGCGCCGGATCGCGACCCGCGCGGACACTGCGTCAGCCTCGTCTACGTCGCTACGGCGAGCGGCGAGCCCGTCGGCGGGGACGATGCCCGCCACGCCGCGATCCATCCGCTGGACCGGCTGCCGGCGTTGGCTTTCGATCATGCCTTGATCCTGGACGACTACGTCCGCTTCTACCTACGCGGTCTGCCGGTGCCCTGCCGGTAGAGCGCTTGCGCTGCAGGAGCTGCCATGGACTATCGACACATCCGCCTGCCGAGCCAGGGCCAGAAGATCACCGTCGCCGACGGCCAGCTGCAGGTGCCGGACGAGCCGATCCTGGGCTATGTCGAGGGTGACGGCATCGGCCCGGACATCACCCGGGCCTGCCTGCGCATCTGGGATGCCGCGGTGGCGCAGGCCTACGGCGGCAAGCGCCGGATCCACTGGTGCGAGCTGTTCCTCGGCGAAGGCGCTGCCGCACGCTACGAGGGCGACTACTTTCCCGACGAGACGCTGCGGGCGATCCAGGAGCTGATCGTCGCCATCAAGGGCCCGCTGACCACGCCGGTCGGCGAGGGCTTTCGCTCGCTGAACGTCGCCCTGCGTCAGCAGCTGGACCTGTACGCCTGCGTGCGGCCGGTGCGCCACTACCAGGGCGTGCCCTCGCCGATGCGCCACCCCGAGCAGGTGGACGTGGTGATCTTTCGCGAGAACACCGAAGACGTCTACGCCGGCATCGAATACCAGAGCGGCAGCGAGCAGAACCAGCGCCTGGCGCAGTTCCTGCGCGGGGAGCTGGGGGCGAACTTCTTCGACGACGCCGGCCTTGGCGTGAAGCCGGTCAGCCCGTTCGCCTCCAAGCGGCTGGTGCGCAAGGCGATCCAGTATGCCCTCGATCATCAGCGCGAAAGCGTGACGCTGGTGCACAAGGGCAACATCATGAAGTACACCGAGGGCGCCTTCCGCAAGTGGGGTTATGAGGTCGCGCGCGAGGAGTTCGGCGACCGGACCATCACCGAGGATCAGCTGTACGAGGAGTACGGTGGCAAGCAGCCGGAAGGCAAGGTGGTCATCAAGGACCGCATCGCCGACATCATCTTCCAGCTGATGATCCTGCGCCCGCAGGAGTTCGATGTGCTGGCGACGATGAACCTGAACGGCGACTACCTCTCCGATGCAATCGCCGCCCAGGTCGGCGGCGTCGGCATCGCGCCGGGCGCGAACATCGGCGACCACGTCGCGGTATTCGAGGCCACCCACGGCACGGCGCCCAAATACGCCGGGCAGGACAAGGTCAACCCCGGTTCGCTGCTGTTCAGCGGTGTGGACATGCTGGAGTACCTCGGCTGGCAGCGGGCGGCGGACATGATCCGCATCGCCTACCAGGACACCGTCACCGACGGCATCGTCACCTATGACTTCGCCCGCCAGATGGAAGGGGCGACCGAGGTTCCCACCAGCGGCTTCGCCGATGCGCTCATCGAGCGGCTCGGCGATGCGGATCTGGAATCGCGGCGGGCCGAGCGGGCCCGCGAGCTGGCCGCCGAGCGTGCCGAGCGCGAGCGCCGGCGCATGCAGGCGCCGGACGAGGAAATGCTCGCCAGCGGGCGCAAGCCGGTGACCGTGGCCGACATCATGACCCGCAGCATCATCTCCGTACCGGCCTCTGCCTCGGTCGACGCGGCGCTGCGCGTGATGCGCGAACACGATATCAGCGCGGTGCTGGTCGAGCCTACCGACGTGCAGGAATGGGGCGTGATGACACGCCGCGACGTGGTCGGCCGGGTGGCCGGCGGCGGCCGCAGCTCCGCCGAGGTTACCGCCGGTGAGGTGGCCAGCCGACCGATCATCACCGTCGGCGCCGATACCCCGCTGTCGGACTTCGGCCGCCTGATGATGGAGCGCGACATCCGCCGTGCCGTGGTGGAGCGTAACGGCGAGTTCGTCGGCATCGCGACCGAAACCGACTTCACCAATTCGGTCGAGCAGTTTGGCTGGGTGCGCGGCGAATAGCGCCCCCGCCGACGGTGTCGGCGCCACGGGCGGGCCCGACGCGCCGGCCCGGGCCGGTCGCGGGGTCCTCGCTCTGCCGCCGGTCGGTCGCCGCCGGCACCGGCCACTGGCGGCCCGTGGGCGCAGGGCCGGGTGGCGGGCAGGTGCCGCCGTCCGCAGGCCGGATCGCGGCGGACGGCGCCGGGCGAGGGCAGCGGCCTGATGCGCATCGGGGTCCTGCTGATCGGCGATGAGCTGCTGAGCGGGCGGCGTCGCGACAAGCATCTGCCAAAGGTGATCGAACTGCTCGGTGCCCGTGGGCTGGAGCCGGGCTGGGTGCGCATCGAGGGTGACGACGAGGAGAACCTGGTTCGCACGCTGCAGCAGACGCTGGCCGGCGAGGATCTGGTCCTGAGCTTCGGCGGTATCGGCGCCACGCCGGACGATCGCACCCGGCAGGCCGCCGCCCGTGCACTCGATGTGCCGCTGGTGCGCCATCCTGACGGGGTGAAGCTGCTGGAGGCCCGCTTCGGCGAGCAGGCCTACCCGCAGCGTATCCGCATGGTCGAATTTCCCGAGGGCGCCTCGCTGATCCCCAACCCCTTCAACCAGATACCCGGCTTCAGTCTGCGTCACCACTACTTCATGCCCGGCTTTCCCGAGATGGCCTGGCCCATGACGGAGTGGATCCTGGACGTGCGCTATCCGCACCTGCGCCCGCCCGCGCCGCCGGTGCAGCATCTGGTGCGTGTGTTCGAGCGGGCGGAAAGCGAGATGGTGCCGCTGATGGAACGGATCGGAGCCGACTTTCCGGACGTGCGGCTGTCGAGCCTGCCGCACATCGGCACCGACGCGCCCTATATCGAGTTCGGACTGCGCGGTCCGCAAGCGCAAACCGATGCGGCCCGCGAAGCCTTCTGTGCGGCACTGGACGCGCAGGACGTGCCCTGGCGGGCTCAGCCGTGAGCGATGCGCCGCTCGCGCTGGTCACCGGCGCCAACCAGGGCATCGGCTACGAGGTGGTCCGCCAGCTGGCCGAGCAGGGGTTGTCGGTGATCCTGAGCGGCCGCCGGCAGGCCGCGGTGGAGGCGGCGACGGCCACATTGGCCGCCGCCGGCCTGGCGGTGCGTCCGGCGGTGCTCGACGTGGCCGATTCGCAGAGCATCGAGGCCTTCCTCGGCTGGCTGCGCCAGCAAGCGCTCCGCCCCGAGGTCCTGGTGAACAACGCCGGCGTACATCCCGATCCGGGCGGCTATCGTGGCGAGCGCCGGGGCGCCAGCGTCTTCGTTGCCGACGTCGATTATGTCGAGCGGGCCATGCAGACCCACCTGTATGGGCCGCTGCGCCTGGTGCAGGCGCTGGTGCCGGGCATGTGCGAGCGCGGCTACGGCCGTATCGTCAACGTCTCTTCCACGCTGGGTCAGCTGGCGCACATGGGCGGCGGCTGGCCGGGCTACCGCGTCTCCAAAGCGGCGTTGAACGCGCTGACCGGCGTGGTAGCGGCAGAGCTGGTCGATCGCGAGGCCGGCGACGTGCTGATCAACAGCGTCTGCCCCGGTTGGACGCGGACCGCGCTCGGCGGCGAGCGGGCGCCACGCGCGGCGGCGCAGGCGGCAAGGGCGATCGTGCAACTCGCGCGCCTGCCGGCGGGCGGGCCGAGCGGCAGGTTCTTCCAGGACGGCGCGGCTATCGCGTGGTAGCCGGCAGCGGCGCGATCTCCTGCCGCTGGCCGAAGGGCACCACGGCGAACGTCTCCGCTGGCAGACCGGCCCGCCGGCGGGCCGTCTCGAGCGCCCGCACCGGGGCGTCCATGCCCTCGGCCGACAGGCGGAAGGTGCCCCAGTGGATCGGGATGGAGCGGGCGGCGTCGAGCAGGCCGTGCGCGGCGACGGCCTGGGCCGGCGAGAGGTGCGAGCCGCGCATCAGGGCCGCGGGCCGGTAGGCGCCGATCGGCAGCAGGGCCAGCCGCGGCGGACCGAAGCGCCGGGCGATCTGCACGAAGTGCGGTCCCATCGCCGTGTCGCCGGCGAAGTAGATCGGTCCACCCGGCGCCTCGATCACGAAGCCCAGCCACAGCGTATGGTTGCGATCGAGCAGTCCGCGGGAGGACCAGTGCTGCCCCGGCACCGCGGTCACGGCGATCTCGCCCGGCAGTGCCACGGTCTGCCACCAGTCCAGCGTGCTCACCCGTGATTCGATGCCCGCCCGGCGCAGCGTCTCCGCGTTGCCGAGACCCAGCAGGAACAGGGGTGCATCGCGCTCGGCCAGCGCCCGCAGGGTGGCGAGATCGAGGTGATCGTAGTGACTGTGGCTGATCAGTACGACGTCGATCGGCGGCAGGTCCGACAGCGGCAGGGACGGCGGCCGGTAGCGGCGGGCGCCGAGGAAGGACAGCGGACCGGCACGCTCGGACCAGACCGGATCCGTCAGGATGTTCAGCCCGCCGGTCTGCAGCAGCACCGTGCTGTGACCGATCAGGGTGACCGCAAGCTGCGTGCCGGCGACGTGACGTGGCGGCGGCTCGACGGTCGGCGCCGCGACCTCGTGCCAATCACTGCGCCAGTCGGTCGTCAGCAGGCTCATCAGCGCGTCGGCCGAGCGTTCGGTCGGCGTGAGGTTATGGAAATGGGTACCGTCGAAATGATCCGAGGGCGGGCCCTCGTAGCGTCCGCCGTTGATGGCGAACACCAGCAGCAGCACGGTAGCGAGCGCAGCGAGCAACAGGCCGCGAAGCATGAAGGCCTTCCTTGTTGGCAGAGCGGCGGCGGATGGCGGCCTGCTGTTATTATTTCCCGAGATCGACCGGCGCGTCGTTCTCCACCCGCCGACCCGCGCGAGGCGTCAATGGCCAGTTTCCAACTGCACGAAATGCGCCGCGCCTGCACCAGCTGCAGTCTACGCGAACTGTGCCTGCCCGATGGTATGTCTGCCGAGGACCTGGCCCGGCTCGACGAGATCGTGATGCGGCGCCGGCCGGTGGGCCGACAGGCGGTGCTCTTCCACCAGGGCGAACCGATGAGCTCGATCTATGCCGTGCGCTCGGGTTCGGTGAAGAGCACCACGTTGGCGACCGACGGCGGCGAACAGATCACCGGCTTCCATCTGCCCGGCGAGCTGATCGGGCTGGATGCCATCGCCACCGGAACCCACGGCTGTACCGTCACGGCGCTGGAGACCTCCAGCGTCTGCGAGCTGCCGTTCGATCAGCTCGACATGCTCAGCGGCCAGATCCCCGGACTGCGGCGCCAGCTCCTGCGCCTGATGTCGCGGGAGATCCGGCACGACCAGCGAGCCCTGCTGATGCTCGGGCAGAAGAACGCCGAGCAACGCCTGGCGACACTGCTGCTGAACCTCTCGGCGCGCCTGCAGCAGCGCGGCCTGTCGGCGACCCGCTTTCGCCTGAGCATGGCGCGCGGCGATATCGCCAACTATCTCGGCCTGGCGGTAGAAACCGTCAGTCGGCTGCTGGCACGGTTCCAGGAACAGGGACTGCTGCAGGTGGCCGGCCGCGAGGTGACTCTCCTGGATTCGGCGCGACTGCGGCTGCTGGTGGAGTGCGAGCCGGACGCGGCAGTTACCCATCAAGGCCGCGGCTGAGCCGCGGGTACGGGCGGCGTCGCTGCGGCCGGGCCTACCAGGCAGTCCAGCAACGGTGCTATCCGCGCTCGGGCCCGTGCCTCGGCGGCCTCGAACAGCAGCGCGAAGGCGGGCTCGCCCCCGCAGTCCTCGGCGATGGACACGGCCTCGCCCGCCGCCAGCCGATCGGCCCAGCCGGCGCGCACGGCTGCCCAGAACGGCCCGCTTCTCGCCCAGTACGCCTCGGCCGCGCCGAAGTCGAAGTCGACGATGCGCCGATAGCGGTTCAGCCCCAGCTCACGGGCATGGTAACGGCCGGTGCCAGCCATCGACGCGGGCTGTTCCGCCGCTTGCGGCACGTCCAGCCGCTTGAGGTTGTCCTGCTCGTGCAGCCAGCCAAGCGGCTGTACCGTCAGCCGGTGCCGGCTCACGAGCAGGGAGTAGTCGGCCGCGCCCGTGCGCTCGCGGCGGGGCAATGGCCGCCAGCCCGGCTCGCTGTGCCACTGCGAAAAGCTGCGATTGTGTTGCCAGCGGCCAATCGCCGCGTAGCGCGGCGAGTCATCCACCTGATACACACTCTGCGACCAGCGGCCGCGGGCGTCGGCTGGCCTCAGCGGCATGCGCCGCCACTGGCGTGGGGGGCGGAACGTCAGCAGATCTGCCGGCTCGAACTGCCAGTCCTGACG
>JAASSS010000046.1 GCA_021767745.1 Pseudomonadota bacterium | reverse complement strand
GGCCGCGCCTGCCCGAGGCTGTCGGCCGCCAGCGCGTGCGGCAGGCGCAGCGACTCCGGCTCCAGTCCCTTGCAGGCGAGGGCGAGCCGCTCGACCTCGGGCGCGGCCAGAAGCAGCGTCCGGAGGGTCTCGCGCAGGGCTCTGCAGGGCACGGCGATGAGGACCGCGGCATTGCCGGCGACGGCCTCCTCCAGTGTCGCCACCGGCCGCAGGCTGGACGGAAAGGGCACCTGCGGCAGGTAGCGCGCATTGCAGCGCGCCTGCGCCAGTGCCGCCACGTGCGCGGGCCGATGGCCCCAGAGTCGAACCTCGTGGCGCTGCCGCGCCAGATGGATCGCGAGTGCCGTGCCCCACGAGCCCGCCCCGAGGACGGCAACCGGCGCCGGTTCGCGCGCCTGCACGGGCGTGTCAGCCTTCGGCCGCAGCCTGGCCCTCGCTCTGCTGTCGTTGCCGCAGTCGCTGCACGTACAGGGCATCGAAGTTCACCGGCGCGAGCAGCAGCTGCGGGAAGCCGGCCCGGGCGACCAGATCGGCGACGGCCTCGCGGGCGAAAGGGAACAGCGTGTTCGGGCAGTAGCTGCCGAGCACCGGCCCCAGTTCCTGCTCGCTCAGGCCGCGCACCACGAACGTGCCGGCCTGGTCGACCTCGACCAGAAACGCCGTGCGCTGCTCGACCTTGGCGGTCACCGTCACGCGCAGCACGACCTGGTAGCGATCGTCCGGCGCCTGACTGACCTGCGTGTCCAGGTCGACCTTGATCTCGGGACGCCACTGGCCGGCGAAGGCGTCCGGTGGTTCGGGCGCCTCGAGCGAGGCATCCTTCAGATAGATCCGCTGCAGCAGCAGTTGCTTCTTGTTGTCCTGCTGCCCGGCGGCAGCGTTGTCATCGCTCATCGTCGCTCTCTCCTTGAGTTGAGTCCTGATCCGGCGTTGCGCCCAGCGCCGCGGCCAGCTGTCCGGCCTGATGCCGGGCATAGATGGCGTCGCAGTCGCCCAGGTGCTGTCCGTCGACGAAGATCTGCGGCACGGTGTGGCGCCGGCAGCGCTCGATCATCTCCGCGCGACGGCCCTGCTCGCGATCGATGCGGTGTTCCTCGTAGCGCACGCCGTAGTCATCCAGCAGGCGCTTGGCCAGGACACAATAGCCGCAGCCGGCGCGGGTATAGATTTCGACCTGCCGGCTCACCCGCGCTCCAGGGGCAGGTTCGCCTCCTGCCAGGCGGCCACTCCGCCCTGCAGCACGTAGACCTCCTTTGCCCCCGCCTCGCGTGCCTTGGCCGCGAAGCCGCCGGCTTGCATGCCGTTGCCGCAATAGAGGATGACGGGCCGATCGCCCGGCGGGTGCTGCCTGATCACCTGCGGCAGCTGGCTCGGCGGCGCGTGGCGCGCTGCGGCGATGTGGCCGCGCTCGTAGTCGGCCTTGGCGCGCAGGTCCAGGATCACCGGCTGATCCTGGTTGATCAGGCTGACCACCTTCATCGGCGAGATCTTGCTGCCGCCCTGGCGCATGCGCCACAGCTCCAGCGCCAGTAGCAGACTGGCGAACAGGACAAAGGCGCCGATGCGAACAGGATGATTGCCGGCGAATTCGAGCAGTTGGGCCATGGCGGTGGTCGAGGCAAATGAGCCCGACAGTATAGCCAGCCGCTGCGGACGCCTTGAACAGCCTCTAGAATGAGCGCGTTCCCCGCCCCGACTCCCAGCCGATGGTCGTACGTCCGCTCGTCGCCCTGTTGCTCTGCCTGCTCCCGCTCGCTGCCGCCGCGCAGCCGAGCGAGACGGAAGGCCGGCTGGCAGCCGTGCGTGCCCGCATCGGTGAGCTGCGCGATGTGCTGCTCGGCGATCGCGACAGCCGGGCGCAGCTGCAGGCCGAACTCGCCGCCCTGGAGGCGCAGCAGGCCGGATTGCGCCGGGAGCGGCGCGAGCTGGCCGCCGCGGTCCAGGCGCAGCAGCGCCGGCTCCAGACGCTGGAGCAGACGCACGCCGAGGAGCTGGCGCAGCTGGCGTCCCGGCGCGAGGCCCTGGCCGCACAGCTGCGGGCGATCCAGCAGCAGGGCGGGCCGGCGCAGGTCAAGCTGCTGCTGGGCGGTGCCGATCCGGCCGCCAGTGCCCGTCTACTCGGCTACTACGGCTATCTGGAGCAGGCCCAGCGGCGCCGAATCGAGGCGCTCTCCACGGCGCTGGCGGCGCTCGAACAGACCCGCGTCCAGGTCGACGAGGCCCGCCGTCAGCTGCTGCAGGCACGGGAGCGACAGCAGGTGCTGGGTGCCCGGCTGGAGGCACTGGCGGCGACGCGCGGCGAGCTGTTGGCGCGCCTGGAGCGCAAGATCGCCGGTCAGGAGGACGAACTGGCGCGCCTGCGTGAGGACGAGCGGCGCCTGGAAACCCTGCTGAAGGCCCTGCCGCCGGAGCTCGCGGCCCTGAAGGCCTCGGGTTTCTCGGCCCAGCAGGGACAGCTGCCCTGGCCCGTGCAGGGCAAGCTGCTGGCCGGATTTCGCAGCGCTGCGGGCGGCAAGCTGCGCCGGCCCGGCTGGCTGATCGGCGGCAAGCGGGGCGATCCGGTGCGGGCCGTGGCGCGCGGCCGTGTGCAGGTGGCCCAGCCGGTCGGCGGCTTTGGTCTGTTGCTGGTGGTCGATCATGGCGAGGGCTATCTCAGCCTGTACGGCCACAACGAGCAGCTGTTCGTCGCCGAGGGTGAGTGGGTCGAGGCGGGCGAGACCATCGCCGCGCTCGGCAGCAGCGGCGGGCGCAGCACACCGGCGGCGTATTTCGAGATCCGGCGCGATACCCGGCCGCAGGATCCGGCACGCTGGCTGCGCCGCGCAGGCTGATCGGGCCGCTCGCGCCGGCGCCGTCGGTTTGCCGGTGGCTGCCTCGGGCGCGCGCGGGTGATCTGCTATTCTGCCGGCAGTAGTCACCGGTCACGTGCCGTCTTCCGGAGCCTTTCGCAACGCTATGTCTCACAGGACCCGCAGCGGCCTGCTGGTCGCCCTCGGCGTCACGCTCGGCTTTGGCCTCACGTTCGGTCCGGCGGTCTGTGCCGACCGGCAGAGCAGTTCGGTTCCCTTGCAGGAGCTGCGTGACTTCGCCGAGATCCTCGAACGCGTCAAGAGCGACTACGTCGAGGAGGTGCCCGACGAAGAGCTGCTGCACAACGCCATCCGCGGCATGCTCGAACGGCTCGATCCGCATTCGGCCTATCTGGACGCGGATGAGTACGAGGAGATGCAGGTCAACACCAGCGGCCGCTTCGGCGGGCTGGGCATCGAAGTGCAGATGGAAGATGGCTTCGTGAAGGTCGTCTCGCCGATCGACGACACGCCGGCGGCCCGCGCCGGGCTGCGGGCGGGCGATCTGATCATCCGCATCGATGATCAGCAGGTGAAGGGGCTCACGCTGCCCGAGGCAGTGGACCTGATGCGCGGCGAGGAGGGCAGCAAGGTGGAGCTGACCGTATTGCGCGAGGGCGAGGACCGGCCGCTGCAGTTCGAGCTCACACGCGCAATCATCAACGTCCGCAGCGTGCGCAGCCGGATGCTCGAGCCGGGCTACGGTTACGTGCGGGTGACGCAGTTCCGCAGCGACGTGCCCGACGAGGTGCGCTCGCAGCTGCGGGCGCTGGCGGAGGATAACGGGGGCGAACTGGTCGGCATCGTGCTGGACCTGCGCAACAACCCCGGGGGCCTGCTCACCACCGCCATCGACCTGTCCGACCTGTTCATGGATGGCGGCATGGTCGTCTACACGCAGGGCAGGGATGAGCGGGCGCGGCAGGAATTTCATGCCGAGCCGGGCGACCTGCTGCGCGGCGCGCCGTTGGTGGTGCTGGTGAACAGCGGCTCGGCGTCGGCCTCCGAGATCGTCGCCGGCGCGCTGCAGGATGCCCGCCGCGCGGTGGTGATGGGCACCAGCACTTTCGGCAAGGGCTCGGTGCAGACCATCCTGCCGCTGCCGGGCGGCGATGCGATCAAGCTCACCACGGCCCGCTACTACACGCCGACGGGACGCTCGATCCAGGCTCAGGGCATCGTGCCGGATATCCGGCTCGATGCGGTCAAGGTCAGTTTGCTGGAGGGCGACGCCCTCGGTCCGGTGCGCGAGGCAGACCTTTCCGGCCGGCTCGACCCGGAGGCCGTGGGGGCCGATCTGGAAGCCTCGCCGCCGACTGACGCCAGCGGCAACGCGCTGGTGCAGGAAGACTTCGCCCTGTTCGAGGCGCTCAATCTGCTCAAGGGGCTGACGCTGGTGCAGGCGCGTCGCTAGTCGCCGGCGCTGGCAGGGGTTGCGTGCGATGCCAACGGCACTGATTCCGCTCGCCGAGGGTTGTGAGGAGATCGAAGCGGTCACGCTGATCGATCTACTGCGCCGGGCCGAGGTGGAGGTCACCACCGCCTCGCTCACCGCCGGGCCGGTGCGGGCCAGCCGCGGCGTGGTGCTGATGGCCGATGCGACGCTGGCCGAGGTCGCTGGCGCAACCTTCGACCTGATCGTGCTGCCGGGCGGCGGTGGTGGCGCCGAACGTCTGCGGGCCGATACGGGCCTGCTGAAGCGAATCCGGGCGCAGCATGCCGCCGGGCGCTATCTCGCGGCGATCTGCGCCGCGCCCAGCGTGCTGGCGGCGGCCGGCGTCCTGGCGCAGCGGCGTGCCACCAGCTTTCCCGGCTGGCTTAAGGCCGACGCGGCGCCGGGGCTGCAGCTGGAGAGCGCGCCGGTGGTGCGCGACGGACACATCTTCACCTCGCGCGGACCCGGCACGGCCATGGACTTCGCCCTGATACTGATCGAGGCGCTTTGCGGCGCGGATCGGGCCGCCGGGGTCGAGCGTCAGCTGCAGCGCCCGTCCCTCGGCTGGCGCGCCACGGCGCGAGAGGACGCCTAGCGGGGCCGCCGTCGCCGCCAGTCGGGCCAGGCGGCGACCAGCAGCGCCGCACTGCCGAGCAGCAGCAGCCAGCGAAAAGGGCTGTCATCCAGCGCGCCGAGCGGTGTGTCGCTCAGCGCGATGAGCGCGGCCGCGGCGACGACGCCGGTGGCGCCGATCAGCCCCAGATACACGCGCCGGCTGTTGTCGCTGAGGCGGCGCTCCAGATCGGTCAGGCGTTCGGTCAGCGCCTGCTGATCGAAGCTCTCCACAGCACGCAGCGCCGCGTCCAGCCGCAGCGGCATCTGCGGCAGTGCCTCCATCAGCGCCGGCAGGTTCTCGCGCACGCGGTGGTACAGGCCGGTGAGCCCGAGTTGTTCGTGCATCCAGCGTTCCATGAATGGCTTCGCCGTCGTCCACAGGTCAAGGTCCGGATACAGCTGCCGGCCGAGCCCTTCCACCTGTACCAGCGTCTTCTGCAGCAGCACGAGCTGCGGCTGGACCTGCATGTCGAAGCGCCGCGCGATGTCGAACAGGCGCAGCAGCAGCTGGTCCAGGTGGATGTCGCTGAACGGCCGGTAGAGGATCGGCTCGCACAGCGTGCGGATGACCGCCTCCAGCTCTTCGACCCGCGTGCCCGGTGCCACCCAGCCGGAGGCCACGTGCAGCGCCGCCACCCGCCGATAGTCGCCGTTGAAGAAGGCGTAGATGTTGTAGGCGATGTAGTCCTTGTCCTGTTCGCTCAGGCTGCCGCAGATGCCGAAGTCGACCGCGATGTAGCGGGGTCGTTCAGGGTCGGTGGCATCCACGAAGATGTTGCCGGCGTGCATGTCGGCGTGGAAGAAGTTGTGCCGGAACACCTGGGTGAAGAAGATCTCCACGCCCCGCTCGGCCAGCACGCGGAAGTTCACGCCGGCCGCCCGCAGCCGCGCGATGTCGCCGATGGGGATGCCCTCGATCCGCTCCATCACCAGCACCTCGCGGCGGCTGAGCGACCAATGGATCTGCGGCACGTACAGAATCGGGTTGCGCAGGAAGTTGCGCCGCGTCTGCGCGGCGTTGGCGCCCTCGCGCACCAGATCGAGCTCGTCGAGGATGGTGCGCTCGTAGTCGGCGATCACCTCCCGCGCGCGCAGTCGCCGCGCCCCGGGCACCAGCCGGTGCACCAGGTCTGCGCCGAAGTTCAGGATGCGGATGTCGCGCAGGATGCGCTGGCGAATGCGCGGGCGCAGCACCTTCACCACGACCTGCTCGCCACTGTGTAGCTGCGCGGCGTGTACCTGGGCGATGGAGGCCGAGGCCAGCGGCGTTTCCTCGAAACGGGCGAACACCGTCGTCAGCGGCTGTCGGTAGACCTGCTCCAGCATGGCGCGGGCCTGGGCACCGGGGAACGGCGGCACGCGATCCTGCAGCCGCGCCAGTTCTTCGGCGACTTCCGGTGGCAGCAGGTCCCGACGGGTCGACAGCGCCTGCCCGAGCTTGATGTACACCGGCCCGAGGCGCTCGAACGCGAGCCGCAGGCGCACGGCCAGCGGTCGGCGGTGGCCGAGCAGCCAGCCCTCCCACAGCGTCAGGCGATTGAACGGCGGCAGCAGGAACACCACCTCGTAGAGGCGATAGCGCACGATGATCCATGCGATCTGCAGCAGCCGCAGCAGCCGTGGCGGCTGCAGGAAGACGGGCGGAGCCATGCCGTCAGTCTTGGTCCGGTGGCGGGGTCAGCCGGTCGAGCCGCGCCTGCAGGCGGGCGATGTCATCACGCAGGGTGTCGACCTCGGCCGTGAAGTCTGCGACTGCCGGTGTGGCCGGCACCAGCGCGGCCTCGTGACGCAGGTATTCACCGGTGTCCTCGGCCAGCGTCCGGCCCGCCTGCGTCAGCCAGCTGCCGAAGCGGCGCGCCCGATGGCTGATGCCATGGGCGAGCGGACCGGGCAGCACCTGTGCGAGCACTGCCTCCGGATCCGGCCGGGCCAGCGCCAGCAGCCGCTGAAAGCCCTCGGCGACCTGGGTCTCGCCGGTCAGGGCGAGCTCACCGGCGAACAGGCGGCTGGTGTCGGCGTCACGGCCCGCCCGCAGCAGCGCCAGGCTGCTGCCGCGCAGCTGCGCATCTGCCGGCTGCGGATGCTCGCGCAGCAACTGGATGCCCCCCGGTGTTGCCACCAGGAAGAACTGCCGGCCGAGATCGGTCAGTTCCACCTGCAGCACCCGCCCGTTCAGCTCCTGGCAAAGGCGGGCGGCGGCGCTGGAACCGGCCAGGGCGCGATTGAGCACGGCTTCCAGCACGGCCAGGGGAAGGGTGTCGTTGCCGCCCATCGCTACAGCCGGTAGCCGCGATGGATCGCGACGATGCCGCCGGTGAGGTTGAAATACTGGGTACGGGCGAAACCTGCCACCTCCAGCATGTCCTTGAGCGTTTCCTGGTCCGGGTGCATGCGGATGCTCTCGGCCAGATAGCGGTAGCTGTCGGCATCGCCGGCTACCAGCCGCCCCATGCCGGGCAGCACATGGAACGAGTACCAGTCGTAGAGCGGCTTCAGGCCGGGCACGGTCGGCTGCGAGAACTCCAGGACCAGCAGGCGCCCGCCCGGACGCAGCACCCGGTACATCTCGTGCAGCGCGCGCTGCTTGTCGGTGACGTTGCGCAGGCCGAAGCCGATGGTGATGCAGTCGACGCTGCCCTCTGCGAGCGGCAGGGCCTGCGCATCGGCGATGAGGTAGTCGATGTTGCCGACCACGCCGGCATCGTCCAGCCGCCGCCGGCCCGCCAGCAGCATCGAGCGGTTGATGTCGGCCAGCACCACCTCGCCCTCGCTGCCGACCCGCGCGGCGAACTGCCGGGCCAGATCCCCGGTGCCGCCGGCGAGATCGAGCACCCGCTGGCCGGGACGCACCCCTGCCAGCTCCACCGTCAGGCGCTTCCACAGCCGGTGGATGCCGCCGGACATGAGATCGTTCATGAGGTCGTAGCGGGCGGCGACCGAATCGAACACTCCCCGCACCCGGCGCTGCTTCTCCCGGCGCGGCACGCGCTCGAAGCCGAAGTCGGTGGTGTCCTCGTCCGGCGGGGGCAGCTGCTCGTTCATTGCAATCTCGCCTTCAGGATTGGCGGGTGTAACCGCTCTTCGCCAGCCGCGAGAGGTAGCTGCGCCAGTTCTCCTCCTGGCGCTCGCCCAGCGTACGCAGCACGCGCCAGGTGTACAGGCCGCTGTTGTGGCCATCGTCGAAGTGCAGGCGCACCGCGTAGTGGCCGACCGGCTCGATGCGCTCGATCGTGACGGCCTCCTTGCCCACCTGCAGCACTTCCTGGCCGGGGCCGTGGCCCTTCACCTCGGCAGAGGGCGAGAACACGCGCAGGTACTCCGCCGGCAGCCGATAGCTCTCGCCATCGTCGAACTGCACCTCCAGCACCTTCGCCCGGCGATGGTAGTCCAGTTGCGTCGGTCGCGGTGCGCCGCTCACAGGATGTACCGGCTGAGGTCTTCGTCCCGGGCCAGATCCTGCAGTTCCCGGTCGACGAACGCGGCGTCGATGCGGATCTGCTGGCCCGCGCGGTCCGAGGCAGTGAACGAGGCGCCTTCCAGCACGCGCTCCATCACGGTGTGCAGCCGGCGCGCACCGATGTTCTCGGTGCGCTCGTTGACCTGAAAGGCGATTTCCGCGATTCGCCGCACGCCCTCCTCAGTGAACTCCAGCGCCACCGATTCGGCGTCGAGCAGAGCCTGGTACTGGCGTGTCAGCGAGGCGTCCGGCTCGGTCAGGATGCGCACGAAGTCCTCGATCGACAGCGATTCAAGCTCGACGCGGATCGGCATGCGGCCCTGCAACTCGGGGATGAGGTCCGAGGGGCGGGCGACGTGAAAGGCGCCGGAGGCGATGAACAGGATGTGATCGGTCCGCAACATGCCGTACTTGGTGCTTACCGTGCAGCCTTCCACCAGTGGCAGCAGGTCGCGCTGCACACCCTCGCGCGAGACGTCGGCCGCGCCGCCATGCTGCTCGGCGCGGCGGCAGACCTTGTCGATCTCGTCGATGAAGACGATGCCGTTCTCCTCCGCGTTGCGCAGCGCGGCGAGCTTGAGTTCCTCGTCGTTGACGAGCTTGCCGCCTTCCTCGTCCTTCAGCACCTGCAGGGCGTCGCGGATCTTCAGCCGCCGCCGCCGCGACTGCGCACCGGCCAGGTTCTGGAACATGTTCTGCAGCTGTCCGGTCATCTCCTCCATGCCCGGCGGCGCCATGATCTCCAGGCCCACGCCGCCGCGCACCTCGATCTCGATCTCCCGCTCGTCCAGCTGGCCGTCGCGCAGTTGCTGGCGGAACTTCTGGCGGGTGGCGCCCTGCCCGGCCTCGGCCGGCTGTTCCGGACGGCCGTAGGCGTCGCGGGCGCGCGGCAGCAGCGCGTCCAGCACGCGCTCCTCGGCGGCTTCGGCGGCGCGATGCTCCACCTTGGCCAGCGCCTGCTCGCGGGTGAGCTTGTAGGACATGTCCGCCAGATCTCGGATGATCGAATCCACGTCACGGCCGACATAGCCCACTTCGGTGAACTTGGTCGCCTCGATCTTGATGAACGGGGCCTGCGCCAGGCGCGCCAGCCGGCGGGCGATCTCGGTCTTGCCCACGCCGGTGGGACCGATCATGAGGATGTTCTTCGGCGTCACCTCGACGCGCAGCGGCTCGGGCAGCTGCTGGCGCCGCCAACGATTGCGCAGCGCGACGGCCACCGCCCGCTTGGCGGCCTGCTGGCCGACGATGTGCTTGTCCAGTTCCTGGACGATCTCACGAGGCGTCATGGTCGACATGGCTACTGCTCCCGGCTTCGCTCAGCCCTCGAGCCGCTCCACGGTCAGGCTGTGATTGGTGTACACACAGATGTCGGCGGCGATGTGCAGCGCCTCGGTGGCGATCTCGTGCGCCGGCAGCGTCGTGTGCGCGAGCATCGCCCGCGCCGCCGCCAGCGCGTATTGACCGCCCGAGCCGATGGCCATGGCATCGTGCTCCGGCGCGATCACATCGCCATTGCCGGAGATGATCAGCGAAGCCTGCGTGTCGGCCACGCACAGCAGCGCCTCCAGCCGGCGCAGCATGCGATCGGCGCGCCAGTCCTTCGCCAGCTCGACCGCCGCGCGCTCGAGGTTGCCGCTGTAGGCCTCGAGCTTGGCCTCGAAGCGCTCGAACAGGGTGAAGGCGTCCGCGGTGCCGCCGGCGAAGCCCGCGACCACGCGATCGTGATAGAGACGGCGCACCTTGCGGGCGTTGCCCTTCATCACGGTGTCGCCCATCGACACCTGTCCGTCGCCGGCGATGGCTACCGCCGCGCCGCGCCGGACGGCGCAGATCGTGGTGCCTCGGTACTGCTGCACGTGAATTCCTGCCCTGAAATCGGCGGGTGAAGTGACCGCCGATTGTACACGAGCCACCGGCGCCGACCGGCGCCGTGCGCGTCAGTCCTCGCCTCGCCGGGCGCGCGGATGGGTGCGGTCGTAGACCTCGGCCAGATGCTGGAAGTCCAGGTGCGTGTAGACCTGCGTGGTGCCGATGTCGCTGTGTCCGAGTAGCTCCTGCACGGCCCGCAGATCGCCGCTGGACTCCAGCAGATGGGTGGCGAAGGCGTGACGCAGCAGGTGCGGGTGCACGTGCTCGTCCAGGCCCTGCTCGCGCGCGCGCCGCGCGAGACGTTGCTGGATGCCGCGCCGGCTGAGCCGCTGCCCCCGACGGGAGACGAACACCGCCTGTTCTTCCACGTCCGCCAGCGTCGCCCGTGCGGCCAGCCAGCGCTCCAGTGCCGCACATGCCAGCCGGCCTACCGGCACGATGCGCGTCTTGCCGCCCTTGCCCCGTACCCGCACCAGGCCAGCGGGCAGGTCCAGCGCGAGCAGGTCCAGGCGCTGCAACTCGGCCAGCCGCAGGCCGCTGGAGTAGAGCAGCTCCATGATGGCGAAGTCGCGCAGGCCGAGTGCGTCGGCCGGGGCGGCGTCGAGCAGCCGCGCGACGCTGTCGGGCGCCAGGCTCTGCGGCAGCCGGCGGCTGACCCGTGGTGCCCGCACGGCGGCGGCCGGATTGTGCGTCAGCCGTTCCTCGCGCATCGCCCAGTCGAAAAAGGTGCGCAGGGCGCTCAGGCGCCGGCGCAGCGTGCGGGCGCTGTGGCCGGCCTGGCGTCCGGCGGCCAGCCACAGCTCGATCGCGCGCCAATCCGCGCTCTGCCAGTCCAGCGCCTGTCCGGCCAGATGGGCCTCGGCCGCGGCGAGATCGCCGGCGTAGGCCGCCACCGTCGCGGCGGCCAGGTGGCGTTCGTGGCGCAGATGCTCCAGGAAGGCGCCGGTCAGCCCTGCACTCGGGTCAGTCATCCAGATGGCAGGCGAGCGCGGTCTCCACCAGCTGCCCCAGCCGCGACAGGAACAGCGTGCCCATGCGCGGGCGGAAGCGCTCCGGATCCTGACTGCCGATGGCCAGCACGCCGCCGGCGAGCCGGTCCTGCAGCGGAATGAGCGCCGCGGAGGCGACGGTCTCGCTCGCGGCGCCGAACAGCCAGCCGGCGATCTCCGGATCGATCCGCCCGCAGCGGGGCTTCTCTTTCAGCCGCAGTTGGTCCAGTGGCACGCTGCGGGCCGCCTCGATCTGCTGCAGTTCCTCGCGCGGGCGCAGCTGCGGGGCGTGCCCGCGCAGGAGCAGGCGTACGGCATCGGCGGCGAAGTCCTCGCGCAGCCGCGCGCAGATGAGCGCCAGCGACGCATCGGCCGAGGGCGCGCAGAGCAGCGCCAGTGCCAGCGCGTGGATCTGCTCGCTGAGGGCTTCGTTCGCCTGCGCCACGCTCACCAGCTCGCGCAGCCGCCGCTCCAGCTGCCCGTTGTGGGCCCGCAGCTGGGCGACCTGCCGCTCCACCAGCGAAACCGCTCCTTCCACCTGGTGCGGCAGTTCCACGGCCCGCAGCACGTCCGGCCGCTCGATCAGGAACGCCGGGTTCGCCTGCAGATAGCGGGCGATGGCCTCGGCCTCGGTGTCGGCGGGCGCATTGGTCGGCGGCACGGTGAGCTCGTCGGTCTCGAAGCCCTCGTTCATGTCGTTCCCTGTCATGTCGTTGTGGTTGTGCGGGACGGAGCGGTGGCGGCCGGTATCGGTAGCCCCACCTCGCCGGTGAAGACCGTGCTGGCCGGCCCGATCAGCCAGACGGGAGCCCGATCGTCCGCGGCGGTGCCCTCCCAGATCACCGTCAGCGAGCCGCCCGGCAGCGCCACTTCCACCTCCGGCGCCAGCCGGCCCCAGAGCCGTCCGGCGATCACCGCTGCGCAGGCGCCGCTGCCGCAGGCCAGCGTCTCGCCCGCCCCGCGTTCGAACACCCGCAGGTGGATGTGACGATCATCGAGGATCTGCATGAAGCTGACGTTGACGCGTGCCGGGAAGCGCGGATGGCGCTCCAGCTGCGGGCCGAGCTCGGCGACCGGGGCCGCGGCCACGTCGGCGACCTCGAGCACCGCATGCGGATTGCCCAGGCCGATCGCGGCGAAGCTGATCTCGCGCCCGGCCAGCGCGAGGTGCTGGCGCGGGGCATAGTGTTCGGCCAGGAACGGGACCTCGGCCGGCGCGAAGGCCGGAACCCCCATGTTGACGCGCACACCGCGCGGTTCGAGCGTCAGGCGCAGCAGTCCGGCTGCGGTATCGACGGTGATGACATCCTCCCGCACAAGGCCCTGCTCGCGCAGGAAGACGGCGGCGCAGCGTGCGCCGTTGCCGCACTGGGCGACCTCGCCGCCGTCGGCGTTGAAGATCCGGTAGGCGAACTGCGCCTCCGGCCGGCGGGGCGCTTCGAGCAGCAGCAGTTGATCGAAGCCGATGCCGAAATGCCGGTCGGCGAGCTGGCGGATCTGCGCCGGTGCCAGCGCGATCTGCTGACGCACGCCGTCGAGCACGACGAAGTCGTTGCCGAGTCCGTGCATCTTGGTGAATCGCAGGGTGTTCATGCGGGCCTGGGGCGAGCGTCGTCGCCGGCGTGGACTGACCGCTATCATACGGCGCCTTGTTAAGCGGCATGGATACGCGCATGAAATATCGCGATCTGCGCGAGTTCATGGCTCTGCTGGAGGCGCGCGGCGAGCTCAAGCGCATCACGGTGCCGGTCTCGCCGGAACTGGAGATGACCGAGATCGCCGACCGCGTGCTCCGTCAGGGTGGGCCGGCGCTGCTGTTCGAGCGGCCGACCGGCCATGAGGTACCGGTGCTGGTGAACCTGTTCGGCACCACCGGACGGGTGGCGCTGGGCATGGGCGTGGAGAGCACCGAGGCGTTGCACGAGATTGGCCGGGTGCTCGCCTTCCTCAAGGAGCCCGATCCGCCGCGCAGCATCCGCGAGGCCTGGCAGACGCTGCCGATCGTGCGCAAGGCGCTGGACATGGCGCCCCGCCGGCGCCGCAGCGGCCCCTGTCAGGAGGTGGTGCTCGAGGGCGAGGCGGTCGATCTGTCGCGCCTGCCGGTTCAGACCTGCTGGCCCGAAGATGCCGGGCCGCTGATCACCTGGGGGCTGGTGGTGACGCGTGGGCCGGAGAAGACGCGCCAGAACCTCGGCATCTACCGCCAGCAGGTGATCGGCCGCAACCGGGTGATCATGCGCTGGCTGGCCCACCGGGGCGGTGCGCTCGACTTCGCCGACTGGCAGCGGGCCCATCCCGGCGAACCTTTCCCGGTGGCGGTGGCGATCGGCGCGGACCCGGCCACGCTGCTGGGCGCCGTCACGCCCGTGCCCGATACGCTGTCCGAATACGCCTTCGCCGGACTGCTGCGGGGCGGGCGCACGGAGGTGGTGCGCTGCCTCGGCCCGGACCTGCAGGTGCCGGCGTTCGCCGAATTCGTGCTGGAAGGCCATATCAAGCCGGACGACATGGCGCCGGAGGGCCCGTTCGGCGATCACACCGGCTACTACAACGAGGTAGACCGCTTCCCCGTCTTCACGGTGGAGCGCATCACCCACCGGCGCCAGCCGATCTATCACAGC
>JAASSS010000159.1 GCA_021767745.1 Pseudomonadota bacterium | reverse complement strand
GCGCCGAGCCGCAGCTGCGCGAGAAGATCTTCAAGAACATGTCCACGCGCGCGGCCGACATGGTGCGCGACGATCTCGAGACGCTGGGCCCGGTGCGCGTGGCGGACGTAGAGGCGGCGCAGCGCGAGATGCTCACCGTCGCACAGCGGCTGGCCGACGAGGGCCAGCTCGCGCTGGGTAGCAGCGATGACTTCGTCTGAGTCGGCCCCCGCCCGTTGGCGTCCGCCCGAGGTGGTCGGGCCGGCGACCATCGCGCCCACGGCGGACGAGCTGCAGGCGTTGCAGCGTGCCGCCCACGAGGAGGCTTGGGCGCAGGGCCATCAGGAGGGACTCGCCGCCGGTCGCGCGGCGGCGGTTGAGCGGGTGGCACGGCTCGATCATCTGCTGGCCGAGCTGGCGGCTCCGCTGGCGGTGATCGACGAGCGCCTGGAACAGGAACTCGCCGCGCTGGTGGCGGCCGTGGCACGCCAGCTGGTGCGCCGCGAACTACAGAGCGCGCCGGCGCAGATCATCGCCGTGGTGCGCGAGAGCCTCGCCGTGCTGCCGCTGGGCGCCGCGGCGGTGAGCGTGCAGCTGCATCCGGAGGACGCGGCCCTCGTGCGGGAGCTGCTGCCTGCCGAAGAGCCTGCCGGGGCCAGGCGCTGGCAACTGGTGGAGGAGCCGACGCTTGGCCGCGGCGACTGCCGCGTGAGCAGTGCGGATTCGGAAGTCGACGCGCGGTTGGAAACCCGCCTCGGTAGCGTGATCAGCGAAGTGCTGGGCGGTGCCCGCGCCGCCGACGACGGCGGGCAGGGGCGCCCATGACCGCGCCCACCGATTCCCCGCCGCGTATCGCCCGCCGGGCCCACCTCGCCGCGCGCATCCAGGCCTGGCAGCAGCGGGCCACCCAGCCGCCGCCACCGCCGCTGGTCGCCGGCCGGCTGCAACGGGTGGTGGGCCTGACGCTGGAGGCCGTGGGCTGCCAGGCGCCGGTGGGCGGCCGCTGCGTGGTGCTGAGTCCGGGTGAGCCGGCGCTGGAGGCCGAGGTGGTCGGCTTCGGCGAGGACAAGCTTTATCTCATGCCCATCAGTGCGCTGCGCGGGCTGACGCCGGCCGCGCGGGTGCTGCCGCTGCGCCACGCCAGCCTGGCGCCGGCCGGTCCGGCGCTGCTCGGCCGGGTGCTCGGCGGCAACGGCGCGCCGCTGGATGAACTCGGCCCGCTGCGGGCCGAGCGCTGGGTGCCGCTGGCCGGCGAGGCCATCAACCCGCTGCGGCGCGCGCCGATCAGCCAGCCGCTCAACGTCGGCATCCGCGCGATCAACGCCCTGCTCAGCGTCGGCCGCGGCCAGCGCCTGGGTCTGTTCGCCGGCAGCGGCGTCGGCAAGAGCGTGCTGCTCGGCATGATGACGCGCTACACCGAGGCGGACGTGACGGTGGTCGGCCTGATCGGCGAACGCGGCCGCGAGGTGGCCGAATTCGTCAGCGGCACGCTCGATGCGACGGCGCGCCGCAAGGCGGTGGTGGTGGCCAGTCCGGCCGATGATCCGCCGCTGATGCGCCTGCACGGCGCCTGGCTGGCGACGGCGATCGCCGAGTCCTTCCGCGATCAGGGCCTGAACGTGCTGTTGCTGATGGACTCGCTCACCCGTGTGGCGCAGGCCCAGCGCGAGATCGCGCTCGCGATCGGCGAGCCGCCGGCGACCAAGGGCTATCCGCCCTCGGTGTTCGCCCGGCTGCCGCAGCTGGTCGAGCGTGCCGGCAACGGCCCGCCCGGCGGCGGCTCGATCACCGCGTTCTACACCGTGCTGGCCGAGGGCGACGATCAGAACGATCCGGTGGTCGATGCCGCCCGCGCCATTCTCGACGGACATATCGTGCTCTCGCGCGAGCTCGCCGAGAGCGGGCATTTTCCGGCGATCGACGTCGAGGCCTCGGTCAGCCGGGTGATGCCCGCCGTGGCCGATGCCGAGCACCTGCAGGCGATGCGGCGGTTCCGGCGGCTGTACAGCACCTACCGTCAGCACCGCGACCTGATCGCGGTCGGGGCCTATCACACCGGCGCCGACCCGCAGGTCGATGCCGCCGTGGCCGCCTGGCCGGCGCTGCAGGCGTTCCTGCAGCAGGACGTCGGCGAGGGCGCCGCCTTCGACGAGGCGCGCGCCGAACTGCTGGCCCTCACGGCCCAGGCCGCATGAGCGCCCGGCTCGAACGACTGGCGGTGGTGGAGCGGCTGCGGGGCCTGCGAGTGGCCGAGGCCGCCCGCACCCTCGCCATCGCCCGCGCCCGGCTGGCGACGCATCGCGATCGGCTGTGCGAGCTGGAGCAGTATCGCCAGGCCTGCATCGAGCGTCCGCAGCCACGGCCAACCGGTATCGCCCAGTTGCGCAGCGTCGGCCTGTTCCTGCAGCACCTGGACAGCGCCATCGTGCGTCAGCGCCAGACGTTGGCCGATCAGCAGGCGGTCTGCGAGCAGGCTGCGGCGCAGTGGCAGGCGCGGCGCCGGCAGAGCGAGGCCATCGTGCAGCTGCGCGAGCGCCTGCAGCGCGACGAGGCCCGACGCCGGCAGCGGCATGAACAGAAGGCCAGTGACGAGCTGGCCACCCTGGCCCGGCGGCGGCAGGCATGAGCCGGCCCGCTCATGGCCATTCCTGGCCCGCGAGCGCGGCGGTGACCCGTGAGCGATAACCTGCTGCCGCCGGTGCTGCTGCCGGGCCTGCTGAGCGCGGGTACCGGGCCGGCCGCGACGCCCGCATCGTCAGAGGCGGCCCTCCTGCCGGCCGAGTCGGCAGCCGCCGCGGATGCCACCGGCCTCGCGCGCTTCGCCAATCTCCTCGCCGATGGCCTGCGGCCGCCGGCGGTCTCCCTGGCCGGCGCTGCCATCCGTGTCGAGGCGCCGGGGAAGGTGAGCGCGACCGTGCCCTCGCCAGTGTCGCCCGTGTCCGCGGTGCTGGCACCGGGTGCCGCGGCCCCCGTACCCCCTGCACTCGAGGTCTCGCCGGGGGCACCGGGCGGGGCCGATCCGACCGATCCGCCGGCGGATGGCTCGGCCTCCGCGCCCACCGATGGCGCCGCCGAGGACATCGCCCTGGCGATGGCGGCGCTCGCCGGCGGGCTGGCACCGCCGCCGACGTCGCCCGCGCCCTTGCCGTCGACGAGCCCGGCGGCCAATCCCGTCGTCGGCGCCACGGGCGCGGCGGCCGCGAAACCGGGGCCAGCGTCGGTGTCGACGCGCGCCGGCGGCGCGTCGGCAGGGGTGGGGCCGGCCGCACGAGCTGCCGCGCCGGAGGGGCTCGTGCCGCTACCCCAGGGCACCGGGGCGGCTTTGACCGACGGGGCAGGGCCGGGTCGATCGCCGGCGCCGCTGGCGGGCGAGCTGGCGGCGCCGGCCCCCGGGGAGATCCTCCTCGGCGCCGAACGCCAGCTCGCCGGCCCGGGTGGCCCGGGTGGTCCGGGCGGCCTCCCGGAGCTCACGGCCGGCCCGCTCGGCGTGGCGCCCAACGCCGGACAGCCTGC
>JAASSS010000158.1 GCA_021767745.1 Pseudomonadota bacterium | reverse complement strand
TGCAGGATGTTGGCGAATTCGTCGCGGAAGCTGTCGAGCGTGGCGTCGATGCCCGCAAGACTGGCGGAGAAGCGGTTGTAGGCCACCACCGCCGGAATGGCGGCCACCAGGCCCATGGCGGTGGCGATCAGCGCCTCCGCGATGCCGGGAGCGACCACGTTCAGCGTCGCCTGCTGCACGCCGGCGAGCGCCTGAAAGGCCGTCATGATGCCCCACACCGTGCCGAACAGGCCGACGTAGGGGCTGGTCGAACCGATGGTGGCAAGGGTTGGCAGCTGAGCCTGCAGAGCCTCGAGCTCACGCAGCTGGGCGGCGCGCATCGCCCGGTCGCCGGCCGTCACGCGTTCATCGGCCGGCACGCTGCCCTTCTCGCGCAGGCGTGCGAACTCGCCGAAGCCGGCGATGAACAGTTCCCCGATCACGCTGCGGTCGCGGTCGCGCGAGGTGTTGCGGTACAGGTCCGCCAGGTCGCCGCCCGACCAGAACCGCTCCTCGAAACGGGCGTTCTCCTGGCGCGCCCGCCGGAGGTCGACGGCCTTGGTGATGATCAGGTACCACGAGTACACCGACGCCATCATCAGCAGCAGCATGACCAGCTTAACGACCGGACCGGCCGCGCTGATCAGGGCGAATATCGAAACCTCAGCAGGCATTCAGCCTCTCCCTCAGGAATGCCGGCAACCGTGCCGGGCGCCACTTGCGTTCGTCCAGACAGGCGATGCGCACCTGCGCCCGCACGCAGTCGCGCTCGGGCGCCGTCACGGCAACCGCCTGTTGCAGCGTCAGGCTCGCGCCACCCACCTGCGTCAAGCGGGCCGAAACCTCCAGCAGGTCATCGAGGCGGGCGGGCCGGAGATAATCGAGCTGCATCGAGGTCACGGTGAACAACACGCCGTGCTCGATACGCAAGGCCTCTTGCTGCAGCCCCAGACGGCGCAGCCATTCGGTTCGCGCGCGTTCCATGAACCGCAGGTAGGAGGCGTGATAGACGATGCCGCCGGCATCGGTGTCCTCCCAGTAAACCCGGACCTGCAGGTTCTGCTCGATCATGCGCCGTCATGTCTGTCGCGGGCGCTAATCATACGCGCGCCGCGGCTGGCGCGGCTATCGTCCACGCACGAATTTTGCCGGCGATCTCCAAAAAAAAGCCCTCGGTGATCGCCGAGGGCCGCAATAGGGGAACCGATGGAGAGCGGCGACAACCGTCACCGACTCGGGCTTCGTGTTAGCACACGCCGTGCCAACATCGAAAAACCCGCGCGGTTCATGGATTTTTCGGGCATCTCGCCCCACAACGCACGCGGCTGTGGGCGTCCGTCGGCCACTCCACCGTTGCCGACCGGCGACGGCACAAAGGGTGATCTTCCCAACGCTATGATTCGTCGAGCTTTTTTTCCGTCTCTGATCGGGGACAGTCAGGGTTCTCCCGGAACTGATCGGGATCCAGGCCGTGCCGATGCAGCAGCTTGTAGAACTCGGTGCGGTTGCGCTTGGCGAGGCGTGCAGCCTGGCTCACGCTGCCGCCGGTCATCTGCAGCAGTTCCGCCAGATAGCGCCGCTCGAACCGGCGCCGGGCCTCGGCAAAGGCCAGCAGGTCCTGGCTGTCGGCCTGCAGGGCTTGGCGTACGGCGGCGTCGGTCAGCACTGGCGTGTCGGCGAGGGCGACGAGCTGCTCGACCACATTGCGCAGCTCGCGGACGTTACCGCTCCACGGCGCCTGCAACAGACGCTCCATCGCGGCCGGCGCGAAGCCGGTGACTTCCTTGCCGTACTGCGCGGCCATCTGTGCCCGGAAGTGCTCCGCGAGCAGCGGAATGTCCTCCCGCCGTTCGGCCAGTGCCGGCAGGCGCAGGCGCACCACGCCGAGCCGGTAGAACAGATCCTCACGGAAGCGCTGGCCGCTGCGGGCCGGGTCGAGATCACGATGGGTCGCCGAGATGACTCGCACGTCGATGGACCGCGCGCGCGTCTCCCCGACCGGACGCACCTCCCGCTCCTGCAGCACGCGCAGCAGCTTGACCTGCAGTTGCGCCGGCATGTCGCCGATCTCATCGAGGAAGATGCTGCCGCCATCGGCCGCCGCGAACAGTCCTTCGTGGTCGCGTGTGGCGCCGGTGAAGGCGCCACGCCGATGCCCGAACAGCTCCGACTCCAGCAGCGATTCGGGGATCGCGCCGCAGTTGACCGCCACGAACGGCCGGGTGGCCCGACTGCTGGCATTGTGGATCGCGCGCGCCAGCAACTCCTTGCCGGTACCGCTCTGGCCTTCGATCAGCACGCTGGCCTCCGTACCGGCAACCCGTCGCACCTGCTCGAGCAGCGTCTCCATGCTGCCACTGCGGCAGAGAATCTCCCGCCGCCAGTCGTCGCCGGCCGCTC
This sequence comes from Pseudomonadota bacterium, assembly GCA_021767745.1. Taxonomy (GTDB): domain Bacteria; phylum Pseudomonadota; class Gammaproteobacteria; order UBA5335; family UBA5335; genus JAASSS01. The sequence goes on along the minus strand of JAASSS010000158.1, from coordinate 1,162 downwards.
GTTCCAGGGTGCCGCCGCCAGCGGCAAGGGCACGGCGTACCTGTTCCAGCAGCGCCTGGCTGTCGAAGGGCTTGGTGAGAAAGCCGGCCACGCCGCGCTGGGTGGCGGCCACGGCATCGGGGATGGAGCCGTGGGCCGTAAGCACGATCACCGGCAGCAGGGGATGGCGCGCGCGGATGGCCTCGAACAGCGCCAGGCCATCCATGCCGTCCATGCGCAGGTCCGTGATGACCAGCTGCGGACGTGACGATTCGAGCACCACCAGCGCCTGCTCCCCGCTCGCGGCCGTCGCTACCTCATAGTTCGCATTCTCCAGCCGCAGCGAAAGCAATCGCAGCAGCGCCGGATCATCGTCGACCAAGAGGATTCGAGCCGCCACTGTCATCGTCATTCCACATCCCGGGTACGCAGGTCACGCTCGATCAACAGCAGGCGTTCGAGCCGCTCTCGCTCCTGCGCCAGCGCCTGCTCCGCCTGCCCAGCGCGCTGGCGGGCCGCGGCCTCGCGCGCCTGGGCGCGGGAGGTCGCGTCACGCAGTTCGTCCAGCTGGGCAAGACGCAGGCGCAGCAGCTCGGCGAGCTGCAGCTGGGCCGGCAGCACCGGCGCCTCGAGACAGGGCTCAAGCAGGTCCGCCGGCACCGGCTCAGTGCCGGCAAGGGCGGGATGCGTCAGCAACGCCGCCAGACGCAGGCGCTGATCGGAGCAGCCGGGCGCGAGATTCTGCCGCGCCTGCCGAAGCAACGTGCGCGCCTGGGATTCGTTACGCGTGAGTGTCCAATGATAGTCCTCCAGCGCATCCCAAGGGCCTGCCTGGGGCGTTGGCCTCGGCAGCGAGGCGAGCTGCGCGCAACCGCCCAGGAGGACCCCGATGGCCAGAACGCAGCCGATAGACCAGGGTGCGCGCATGTTCATCGCTCTCCCGGCGCAGGACATGGAAGGGCGACCCGGAAGGCGCCGCCCCAGCCCTCCCGCTGGACCACCTCGACATGGCCCTGATGCGCCTGCACGTGCTCGCGCACGATCGCCAGCCCAAGGCCCGTGCCCCGCACCGGTCCGCCGGTATCCGGGCCACGATAGAACGCCTCGAAGATCGCCTCGCGCGCAGCCACCGGCACGCCGGGCCCCTGGTCGAGCACCTCAAGCACCGCCCACGGCGGCTCGG
>JAASSS010000045.1 GCA_021767745.1 Pseudomonadota bacterium | reverse complement strand
GTGATGAAGCCCTCACAGGGCACCACCTCGAAGGGCTCGCAGCTGGGATCGGCCTGCCGCTTGTAGTCGCCCGAGACGACCCACACGCGGTCGTCCACCTCGATGCGCACCTGCGCCGAACCGAGGATGTGGCCGGCCGGGTGCAGTGAGATCCGGGCCGCGCCCAGCCGGCACGTCTCACCGTAGTCCAGCAGTGTGCAGGCGGCTTCCGGCAGTCGGTGCGCCAGGATCGGACCGCTGGCGGCACTGGCCCAGTAGTGCTCGCTGCCCGGACGGGCGTGATCGCCATGGGCGTGCGTCAGCACGGCCCGGGCCACCGGCTGCTGCGGGTCGAGGTAGAAGTCGCCGGCCGGGCAGTAGAGGCCGGCGGGGCGGGCGCACACCGGCGCTTCGTCGAGCAGGTTCATGCAGTGGCTGTCGGCAGGCGATCGCCTTCGGATCGCATCGCAGGGGAGAGGGTTCCCCGAGCCGGCGGGGCGCGGCTGCGAATTTGTAACATGTTACAGCTCGGCCGCATCAGCGGTTGCGCGGCCGAGCTGCGATGCCGGCGGGCTGAGCGTCGTGCCGGCCCTGGCCATCGGCGCGTAACGATTGCCGCGCCGGCCCGCCGATTCATTATGATGCGCTGCATGATCCGTGCCGCCACGCTGGCCGATCTGGAACCGCTGCTGGCGCTGGAGCGACAGAGCTTCTCCAGCGACCAGATATCCCGCCGCAGCTTTCGCCACTTCCTTACCCGCGCCCATGCCCGGTTGCAGGTGTACGAAGACGCCCAGGGCGTGGGTGGCTATGCGCTGGTGCTTTTCCATCGCGGCACGGTGCTGGCCCGGCTGTACTCGCTGGCCGTGGCCGGCCGGCTGCGCGGGCAGGGCGTGGGCGCGGCGCTCTTGCGGGCAGCCGAACAGGCGGCGCACGAGGAGGGGTGCCTCACGATCCGCCTGGAGGTGCGTCCGGACAACGACGCGGCCATCGCCCTGTACGAGCGCGCCGGCTATCGGCGCTTCGCCCTGGTGCCGGCCTACTACGAGGACGCCGGCGATGCGCTGCGGCTCGAAAAGCGTCTGCGCGAGCCGGAGGTGGTCAGCCGCGACTGCCCCTACTATGCGCAGACGCTCGATTTCACCTGCGGGCCGGCCGCGCTGATGATGGCCATGCAGGCCATCGAACCCTCGCTGGCGCTGGATCGCAAGCTCGAGTTGCGCCTGTGGCGCGAGGCCACCAGCATCTTCATGACCTCCGGCCACGGCGGCTGCGGCCCCTACGGGCTGGCGCTGGCGGCACGCCGGCGCGGCTTCGCGGTCGAAGTGTTCGTGCGTGACGCCGCCACGTTGTTCGTGGACTCGGTGCGCACGCAGGAGAAGAAGACCGTCATCCGCCTCGTGCAGGAGGACATGCTGACCGAGCTGACCGAGCTGGTGGTGCCGATCCATCATCGCCGCCTGCCGGCAACGGAGCTGGGCGAGCGGCTGGCGGCCGGGCAGATGGCCGTCGTGCTGATCAGCTCCTGGCGGATCTACCGCGAAAAGTTTCCGCACTGGGTGGTGGTGACGGGCTGCTCGCGCGATTACGTCTGGGTGCACGACCCTTACGTCGACTACGAACAGGATAAACGCCCCGTGGACTGCATCGACCTGCCCATTCCGCGTCCGGAATTCGAGCGCATGAGCCGCTACGGCAAGAGCGGCCAGCGTGCTGTCGTACTGATCTCGCGCTGATGTCGGCGCACTTGATCCTGGTCGAGCGGACCGGCGACTGGCGGCCGGGCTTTCCGGACCTGCCGGTGGTGCCGGTGCGCGATTATCTCGCCGCGCCGGACTACGTGCGGCTGCGCCAGGCGAAGGTCATCAATCTGTGCCGCAGCTATCGGTATCTCGGCCTTGGCTACTACGGCGGGCTGCTGGGCGAGGCCCGCGGGCATCGGGTGCTGCCGAGCGTGCGGACGATGACCGACCTCGGCAACTGGGCGATCACCATGCTCGGCATCGAGGATCTGGCCGCGCCGGTACAGCGGGCCCTGCGCAAGGCCGAACCGGACGCCGGCGATCGCATCGCCATCGACCTGTACTTCGGCCAGGCGCAGATCCCGGCGCTGACCGAGCTCGGCCGCGATCTGTTCGACGTTTTCCCCTGCCCGCTGCTGCGGGTGCAGTTCCGTCACCGCGGTCACTGGCAGATCGCCGGCCTGCGGGCACTCGGGCTGGATGCCGTGCCGCACACGCCGGAGGACGAGGCCCGCTTCGGCGAGGCGCTGCTGGCCCATCTGGGCCGGCGCTGGCGCCGCCACCGGGTGCGCCGGCCGGCCCGCTACGATCTGGCCATCCTGCACGAGCCGGGTGAGCCGCTGGCGCCCTCGAATGCCGCTGCGCTGGCCAATTTCAGCCGGTTGGGGCGCAAGCTCGGGGTGGAGGTGGAGCTGATCGAGCGGCGCGACTACACCCGGCTGCCCGAATACGACGCCCTGTTTATCCGCACCACCACCAACATCGATCACTACACCTACCGCTTCGCCAAGAAGGCCGAGAGCGAGCACATGGTGGTGATCGACGATGCCGACTCCATCGTCCGCTGCACCAACAAGGTGTTCCTGGCCGAGCTCCTGGCCAGCCACAAGATTCCGGCGCCACGCACACGCGTGCTGCAGCGCGGGGCGCTCGGCGATCTGCCGGAGCGGATCGACTACCCGGTGGTGCTGAAGATCCCGGATGGATCGTTCTCCCGCGGCGTGCACAAGGCGGAGAATGCCGAGAGTTTCCGCCGCATCGCCCGCACCCTGTTCGCCGAATCCTCGCTGATCCTCGCGCAGGAGTTCCTGTACACCGAGTTCGACTGGCGCATCGGCGTGCTGGATCGCACGCCGCTGTTCGCGGTGCAGTATCTGATGTCGCGCGATCACTGGCAGATCGTGCACCACGGTCCCGCCGGGGAGGCCGAGCAAGGGGGTTTTCGTCCGGCGGCGCTGGCCGAGGTGCCCGGCGCGGTGGTGGACGTCGCGCTCAAGGCCGCCAACCGCATGGGCAACGGCCTGTATGGCGTCGATGTGAAGCAGAACGCGCGCGGCGTCTACGTGATCGAGGTGAATGACAACCCGAACCTCGATGCCGGCGTCGAGGACAGCGTGATCGGCGAGACCCTGTACACGCGAATCCTCGGCGAATTCGTGCGCCGGCTGGACGAGCGCAAGGGCCTCGCGGCCCTCTAGCGGCTAGCCGCGCCCGCGGGTGCGGGTGCGGTGCGGGACCGCGTGGCGCTCCACGTGGGCGACGATCATCTCGGCGATGTCCTTGCCGGTGGCCTGCTCGATTCCCTCCAGCCCCGGCGAGGAGTTGACCTCCATCACCAGCGGCCCGCGCGCCGAGCGCAGCAGGTCGACGCCAGCGATGTTCAACCCCATCACCTGCGCTGCCCGCACCGCCGTTGCCCGTTCCTCCGGCGAGATGCGCTCGATGCTGGCGCTGCCGCCGCGATGCAGATTGGAGCGGAACTCCCCCTCCGGCGCCTGGCGTTTCATCGCCGCGACCACCCGGTCGCCGACCACCAGGCAGCGCAGGTCGGCACCACCGGCCTCGGCGATGTACTCCTGCAGGAGGATGTTCGCGCGCAGGCCGAGGAAGGCCTCGATCACGCTCTCGGCCGCCTTGCGTGTTTCCGCCAGCACCACGCCGATGCCCTGGGTGCCCTCCAGCAGCTTGATGACCACCGGCGGCCCGCCGACGCGCGCCAGCAGGTCATCGATGTCGTCCGGCCGGTTGGCGAAGGCGGTCAGCGGCAGGCCGATGCCCTTGCGACTGAGCAGTTGCAGGGCGCGCAGCTTGTCGCGCGAGCGGGAGATCGCCACCGACTCGTTGGCGGGATAGACGCCCATCATCTCGAACTGGCGCAGCACCGCGGTGCCGAAGAAGGTGATCGACGAGCCGATGCGCGGGATCACGGCGTCGAACGGCTCCAGCGGCGCGCCGCGGTAGTGGATCGAGGGCTGGCCGGAGGCGATCACCATGTCGCAGTGCAGGATGTCCAGCACCCGCACCTGGTGGCCCCGCGCCGAGGCCGCCTCGATCAGCCGCCTGGTGGAGTAGATCCCGGCGCTGCGGGAGAGGATGGCGATGTTCATCGGTCGCTCGCTGGGTCGGCGGGAGGGGCGAGGCGGTGTTCGTGCCCGGCATCGACGTAGACGCCCAGCGCCTGCAGCGCCGTGCGGCCGATCAGCAGCGGGTGCCGGAGCCGGTGGCGGCGGGCCAGGCTCAGTTCGACCTGCGCTTCCCGCTCGCCCAGACGCAGGGACGTATGGATCAGATACCGGAACTGCTGCTCGCCGTTCGAGCTGCGGATGCCGCGGCGATCGGCCACGGGCGCCTCCAGCAGCCGCTCGCCCTGCTTTGCGCCGGGCAGGGCAAGGAAGCGGATCCACGGCGCGCCCTGCCGCTCGAAGGTCTCCAGCACCCGGGCGTGCAGCGCACAGCTGCGGGCACCGGTATCGAGCTTGGCCGCCAGCGGGGCCAGCGAGAGCGCCGGCAGTTCGGCCCATTCGCGCCAGCCGAGGATGATGGGATCGGGAGCAGTCATGGCACCGCCGTGAAAAGGCGGCTCATCATACGCCGGCCGCGGCGTGCTTACTCGCCGTGCAGCGTGACGATGATCTCTCGCCGGTGTGGGCGGTAGCGATGTTCGTAGAGGAACACGCCTTGCCAGGTGCCGAGGCGGCAGCGGCCGTCGCTGACCGGCAGCGTCAGGCTGACCTGGGTCAGCAGTGTGCGGGCATGGGCGGCCATGTCATCGGCGCCCTCGAGCGTGTGGCGGTAGGCCGGATCGCCATCCGGCGCGAGGCGGGCGAGCAGGGTCTCCAGATCGTGCCGCACGTCCGGGTCGGCGTTCTCCATCACCATCAGCGAGGCGCTGGTGTGGCAGACGAACAGGTGACACAGGCCGGCGCCGATGCCGCTCTGGCGCACGAGCGGCTGGATCTGGCCGGTGATCTCGTAGCTGCCACGACCGTCGGTCGTGAGCGCGAGGGTGTGCTGGCGGATCATGCCGTCGGCTGCCGTGGTCCGGCCGGCGCCGGCCGCCGTCGATGCCGCCGCTGGGGCGTCATCTCAGGGCAGCAGCTCGCGGCAATCCACCTCGGCGCCGCGCTGGGCGTCTTCCCAACAGCGGCGCAGGCGCTGCTGGTCGGCTTCCGGCAGGGCCTTGAACTCCCGCGCCAGTTCCTTCAGCCGCTGCTGTTGCTGCGGTGGCAGTTGCTGGAAGCGCTCCCGTAGCCGCTCACGGCCGGGCGACTGCGCCGGCCCGCGCTCGGTAACCGCCGGAGGGGCGCCCTGTGCCGGTCGCCCCTCCGGCGGCGCTGCCGGCATGGCGGGGGCCACCAGGAGCAGGGGCAGCGCGATCAGGCAGCGGGGCAGCTGACGCGTGAGGAGTCGGCGCTGCATCTAGACGACCCACCGCTCCTGGCCACCGGCCCGCTGGTCCCGCTCTTCCCGCGGCGCCTTGCTGATGCGGTCGAGCCAGCGATAAAAGTCCAGGTCCTCGTACAGCTCGGTCTCTGCAGCGGCCGGCAGCACGTCCAAGCCGTTCGCGGCGGTGCGCGCGGCCGGCTCGGACGAGGGCGGCTGCGTCGGCGAGAGCAGCATCAGGGCCAGCCCCGCCACGGCCACGCTGGCCAGCGCCGTGGGGGCGGCGAACCACCAGCGCTGGAGCGAGCGTCGGGGCGCGTCCAGGGCCCGCAGGCGTGCCGCCTGCAGCCGCGCCAGCGTCACGGCATCGAGCTGCTCGACGCCGGCCTCCAGCTGTGCCCGGGCCTGCGCGGCGAATGCGGCATCCTCGGGCCGCAGTTCATGTTGCTTCATGGTTGATGTGCCTCCAGCCGGGCGCGCAGGGCGCGCATCGCCCGGAACAGATGCGTCTTCACGCTGCCTTCGCTGCAGCGCATCGCGCGTGCAGCCTCACGGACGGAAAGGCCCTCCCACACGCGGAGCAGGAAGGCCTGCTGCTGTTGCCGCGGCAGCTGGCCGATGGCCTGCTCCAGCACCTGCATCGCATCGGCGCGGTCGAGCCGTTCGTGGATCGGCGCCACCGGGTCGACCGCCTCGGGCTCGGGCAGAGGCTGATCGTCGGCACCGGCGCGGCGCGGCATGACCAGCAGCCGCCCCCAGCGTGTGTTGCGCCGGTGGAAGTCGCGGATCTGGTTCTGCAGGATGCGATGGAACAGTGCCGGCCACTGATCCGGACCGGCATCCCGGTAACGGCGCACCAGCTTGAACATTGCCTCCTGCACCAGATCCAGCGCATCGTCGCGATCACGGACGGCAAATTCCGCCATCTTCAGTGCCCGCCGCTCCACTTCGGCCAGAAAGGCGGCCAATTGCTGTTCCTGCACTCGTTCTTCCGCCGCCGCACTGTTTCGGGTGCGGACGTCCACGTCGCGCTGCGGGCACACGATGAGTGGCACCGCAGGGTCCATAAGCGTCGACGCCATGGGTTCATTCCTCAATGATGCCGGTTCGGGTCGCGCCCGTCACGACGCGATCTTCGCAACCGTGCACAACGCCCGAAGGAGACGAGCCGTTGACGCCGGCACCACGACTGCCCGCCAGGGGTTCGACCGGAACCCTGCCGCCTCACGCCGGTCTCATGAAGCAAGCACGCCGTCTTGTGCGGCGCGCATCGAACCCGTTGAGGAGTACGCAGATATGGCTACCATCGAGCCAGGTATCCCCGGCGACAAGCCAGGGCAGCCCGAGAAACCCACTGCCTCGGAGCAACCCATGCCAGAACCGACCGGCAACGATGACAATACCGACCACAAGGTGACCGATATGATCTCCTCGCGTGCACATGACGCCATCAATCAGCTGAGTGCCACCGCGGCCGATCTGGAGGCACGCCTGCGCCAGGCGGCGGGCGACACGGAAGAGCGGGTGCGCGAGCGCGCCGCCGCGGCGCAGCATCGTGGCGAGGATGCGCGCGACGAGGTACGCACTTATGTCGAGGAGCATCCGCTGCAGGCGCTCGGCATCGCGATGTTCGCCGGCTTCGTCCTGCACGCGATGCTGCGACGCTAGTCTTGGCGGTGTCCGCGCAACCGGACGGCGCTGCCCGGGCCGCCGCGGCGGATCGGCCGCAGCAGGCCGAGGGTGTGACCGCGCCCCTGGCTGCCCTGTTGCACGACCTGGTGGACGTGGCCGGCGGGTTTGCCCGCCTGTTCGGCGCCGAGTTGCAGGTGGCGATGCGGGGCGTGGCGATTATGCTCGTCATGGGGCTGATCGCCACGACTGCCGGCCTGGGCGTGTGGCTGCTGCTGGTTGCCGCCGGCGTGGCGGCGCTGGTGGCAGCCGGGCTGGCTTGGCACTGGGCGTGGCTGGTGGCGGCCGGGGCGCATCTGCTCATCGCCCTGCTGGCGCTGGTGGTGGCTCTGCGACAACGGCGCGCCGTACGCTTTGTCGCCACCCGCCGTCATCTGCGCGGCAACAATCCGCTCCAGCCGGAGACCTTCGATGGCCACTGATGCGCAGGCGCGTATCGATGAGCTCGATCGCGCGCTGCAGCGGGCACGGTTGCGTCTGCGTCTGAGGGTGGCGGCCGAACGGCAGCAACTGGGCGCGCGCGTCCGGCCGCTGCCGGGCAGGGTAGCGCCATTGATCGGCCTCTGGCTCATGCGGCGGATGTGGCGTCGCCGGTTGCGACGCTCCGGCGCCCAGCGCGTGGCCCGGCTGCTCCGTCGAACCGCCCGCCGGCTGCCTCGCCGCTAAATTCCGGCCCTCAATCCCGGGCCGCGCCGGAGGGGCGCCACCATTGCCGCAGGGGCAGTGCGCCCGCCGCGGCCAATGCCACCAGCACGAGCACCAGCACCGGGCCGAAGGGCTGGTCCCACCGCAGTGCGATCCAGAACGCGGTGATGAAGCCGCCGATCGACAAGCCCAACGCCATGCCGTGAGCCGCCCGCAGCGACGGGGCCACGGCGAAGGCCACCCAGGCGGGCAACACCGCCAGCGCGAACGTCGCCATCAAGCCCAGAGTGGCGGCAGCCATGGCGAGCGTCGCCGCGGCCAGCGCTTCGAACAGCAGCCGCCACGGCCAGCGCCGCCGGCCATTGGCCGTTTCCAGCGCGGGGAACAGCCGGTCACGGAGCAGGCATTCGACGAGCCAGGGCGCACTGATGGCCGTGAGGGCGGCCATGGCGAGGAGCAACACGAGCTCCGGACCGCCGGCGAAGTAGAGCTGGCCGTCGATCAGCGCCTGCCCACCGGCGGTATTGGCCGCGATCAGCATGTAGAGCGCCCACCCGGCCAGCCAGGCGGCGGCGTGCCAGGTGTTGCCACGGGTGCCGGCCAGCCCCTTGACCGCCGCGGCACCGGCGGCCCCGCCCAGCGCGCCGAGCCAGGCCGGCAGTCCCAGGGCGTTCGCCAACAGTACCCCGGCCGCGGCCCACTGCGTGAGCGACAGCGCCGCCAGCCACTCCGCGCGCAGCCGCAGCATGATCCCGACCAGCGGCAGCGCTGCAGCGCCTGCCAGTCCGGCCAGGAACGGCAGCAGGAACAACGTGCCGCTCGCCGGCATCAGGCGAGGCCCTGTGTGCCGTGCGCCTGCACGTCCAGCGGGATGCAGCGGGTGGTCACGCGCCGGTGGAGCGCCGGATCGTGGCTCACGAGCAGCAGCGCGCGCCGGTCCGGCGCGGCCGCGATCATCTCGACGACGCGGGTCGTCGCTGCCGGATCGAGGTTGTTGGTTGGCTCATCGAGCAGCACCAGGTCCGCCGGCTGATGCAGGCAGATCCAGACCAGCGCGAGCTGGCGCTGCCCGCCGCTCAGCCGGTCCAGGCGCGTGCGCCCAGCCGAAGGGGGCCAGATGGCGTCTGGCTGCGGCACGCCGAGCACGCGCGCCAGCTCCCGGCCGGTGAGCGGCAGCCCGCCGAGCGGCGGCGGCACCTGCGGCAGATACGCCACCTTCAGACCGGGCTGACGACGCAGGCTGCCGGCGAAGGTCCGCACCTGCGAGCGCTCGCCGAGCAGCCCCCGCAGCAGCGTCGACTTACCAGCGCCATTATGCCCGATCACGCCGATCCGCTCGCCGCTGTGGATGGCGAAATCGAGCGGACCGGCCCGGGGCTGGTCGTAGCCGAGTGTCCAGCCCCGGGCCTCGATCAGCCTCATCGCCTGCCGCGGTCGGACTCGGCGAGGGCACCCAGCCAGTGCTCGATCAGCGCCAGATAGCCGGCCAGACCGGCATCGGTGGCTGGTTCGGGGTTGAGCACGAGCACCGGCCAGCCGAGCTGCGAGCGCAATCGGCGGGTGGGCTGCGAGGGCTGGTAGGCGGCGCGCACGATCACGCCCTGCCGTGCCTGCAGCGCGGTCACCAGGCCGGCGAGATGGCTCGCCCGTGGCGGCACGCCCGGCAGCGGCTCGATGTAGCCGAGCGAATCGATCTGGAAGCGGTCCAGCAGGTAGTCGGCGTCGGCGTGGTACTGGAGCACCGGCCGGCTGCGTGCGGCCAGACGCTGCCAGGCCGGCATGCGCTCGGCGACGGTTGCCGCCAGCGTCTCGGCGCCGGCGGCAAAGGCCGCCGACTGGTGCGGCGCCAGCTGCGTCAGCCGCGCCGCCAGCGCCCGTCCCGCCTGCACGAAGCGCTGCGGATCGAGGTGGAAATGCGGATTCCCGCTTGGGTGCACGTCGCCGAGACTGCGATCGGCCGGTGCGCCGGCGCCGAGCAATGGCACCTGCGCCGCTGCCTCGAAGAGGCCGTCACCCGCGGTCAGCCGCGGGTTGCCGGCGCCGCGAACCGCGGCGGGCAGCCAGCCGACTTCCAGCTCCGCACCGACGCTGACCAGCAGATCGGCATCGCGCAGCGCCCGCATCATGCTCGGACGGGCCTGCAGGCGGTGCAGGTCCCGGTCGGCCGGGCCCAGCACCGTCACCTCCACGTGCTCGCCGCCGATGCTGCGCACCAGGGCGCCCATCGCCGGCGTGGTGGCGACGACCGCCAATGGCGTGGACGCCGCCGTGCTCAAGGCCGGCAGGCAGGTCAGCATGCCGAACAGGGCCGCCCAGATCGCCAACCGGGAGCCGGCGCTACGAATCATCGTGATCATCATGTCCGCCTCCTAGAAGACGTGGGCGCCGTGGGCGCCGAGGGCGAGGGTGTACTGCAGCCAGAACTGCGTGATGCCCGAGGTATCCTCCAGGTCCAGCTGCTGTATCTGGCCGCGGATGCGGGAGAACTCGGTCGGCAGGAAGCTCAGGTTGACGCTGGCGCGTCGCACCTGCCGTTCCGCATCGGTCTGCGAGCCCAGCTCCAGCGCCTCCAGTCGCAGGCCGCTCTGCCAGCGCGGGGCGACGCCGTAGACCGCCTGGGCGTAGCCGCCGGTGGCGCGCGGGTCGGTATCCGGCAGCATCGGTTCCCCACCGCCGGGCTCCAGCGACTGGCGGCGATGGAACAGCTCGGCCTGCAGCCACAGATCCCCTTGTCCGCCGGCGCCGGGGGCGTCATACAGATAGGCGGCATCGGCGCCGTAGAGCTGCGTCTCGCCCTCCACCGCCAGCCCCGCTTCCTCATCGACGGCCTGCCGGAACTGATCGGTCCACGCGGCCGACAGGCCCAGCTGCAAGGTGTGGGCGTAGCCCAGCTCCGGCGCGAACTTGATGAAGCCGAGCGCCAGGCGCGGGCCGTCATCATCGTCCAGGCCGAAGGGCTCGGTGTCCTCGAGCGGGCCGACGATGGCATTGCTTTCGGCATCGCCCTGCAGCACCTCGGCGCCCAGGCGCAGGTAGAACGGCGCCGATGCCAGCCAGTTCAGCTGCACGCCGTTGTCGATCAGCCCTTCCTCGCCCAGCAGATAGCGGTTGGCCAGCGGCAGGTCGGTGAAGTACCAGGCGTGCGGATGCTTGCGGTTGAGGTAGCCGAACTCGCTGCGGAAGCGGCCGAACTTCAGCTGCCAGCCCTCCGGCAGCCGGGTCGTCCACAGATAGGCCTCTTCCAGCTCCACGTCCTCGGCGTCGGCGATGACCAGATCGACCAGTCCGCCGAAGTAGGGATCGATGGCGCCGGTGAACAGGAATTCGGTCTCGCGCAGGCTGAAACCTTCCTCCAGTTCGTGCCCGTGGCCACCCTCGTCGTGCTCATGCGTGCCCGATTCGTCGTGATCGTGCTCATCATCGAGCAGTCCGGCGCCGAAGGCCTCGAGTCGTTCGCTGGTCTCGCTGTCAGCCGAGTCCTGGTAATAGACGCCGTCGAAGATGACGGAGATCGCCGGATTGAACGTGTTCGCCGACTCCGCGGCCGTTGCGACCGCCGCCGGCGGCACGGCGCTGCGGGGCAGGTAGGGATCGATAGCCATGGCTGCCGGGCAGGCGCCGAGGCCGGCCAGCAGCAGGGGTGCGCGTAGGCGCATGGGAATACCTCGCTGAGAAAGTCATGGTTAGCCCGGCGGCGGTTCGCGCCGGCGGGCGACGTGAGACGATCAGCAGCGGGTGGGTGGAGCTCGGGTTGGGTGCGCCTTGTGCGGTGCAGATCTCGCCGGCGCAGCGGCCAGCTGTGCCACCGGTAGCTGCACAAGGCTCTGCGGCTGCGGCGTGATGCGGGTGCCGGCCGCGGCCAGCGGCGCGGCGCCCACGCCGAAGTGGCAGAGCGTGCAGGTTTCCGGCCCGGCGTCGGGCTCGTCATGATCGTGCGCCAGATGGCCGAGACTGGCCGTCGCCAGCAGCGACAGGCACAGGGCCAGCAGCAGCGCGCGCATGGGACGATTTGGCCGGTGCGGGTTCATGACGGCCGCGAGTATAGCGCCTTTGTCCGGCTCAGGCGGTCGCGCCGCCGGTTTCGCGCAGGGTGCGCATCAGCGCTTCCAGCATCTGCCGCGTCGCCGGATCCGGCAGCGTCCAGAGCGGGTCGTAGCCGAAGACTTCCGCCGGCGAGCGCGTCTGGAAACCCGCCGAGACCAGCGCCAGCCGGTCCATCGGCACCAGCGCCGGGTGGTGTTCGCGGCAGGCCAGCGCCAGCCGGTAGAGCTCGCGGCGCAGGCCGATGATGTAGTTCGACAGCCGCACCGACTTCAGCCCCGGCACCAGCGCCCGATTGCGCCAGGCGCTCTGCGAGGCGACGCCGGAGGGGCAGTGATCGGTATGGCACTTCTGCGCCTGGATGCAGCCGATTGCCAACATCGCCTCGCGGCCGACGTTGACCATGTCGCAACCCAGCGCCATCGCCAGCAGCGCCTGCTCCGGAAAGCCCAGCTTGCCCGAGCCGATGAACACGATCTGCCGCTGCAGGTCGCGCTCGGCGAAGATGCGGTAGACCTCGGTGAAGCCGACCTTGAACGGCAGCGCGACGTGATCGGAGAAGGTCAGCGGCGCCGCGCCGGTGCCACCCTCGCCGCCGTCGATGGTGATGAAGTCCACGCCGCGAGCATCGCTGGCCATGGCGTCGGCCAGTTCCACCCAGAAGGCTCGCTCGCTGACCGCCGCCTTGATGCCCACCGGCAGGCCGGTTTCCCCGGCGAGATGCTCGACGAAGTCCAGCAGTTCGTCGACATTGCGGAAGGCCCAGTGCACCGAGGGGCTGATGCAGTCGCGGCCGATGCTCACGCCGCGGGCGTCGGCGATTTCCGCGGTCACCTTCGCCCCGGGCAGAAAGCCGCCGAGGCCGGGCTTGGCGCCCTGGCTCAGCTTGATCTCCAGCGCCCGCACCTGCGGATTCACCGCCAGTCGCTCGGTCAGTGCCGTCAGGCTGAAGCGGCCGTATTCATCGCGGCACCCGAAATAGCCGGTGCCCAGCTGCCAGATCAGCTCGCCGCCGTGCCGGTGGTAGCGGGAGATGCCGCCCTCGCCGGTGTTCTGCAGGCAGCCGGCCAGGCGAACGCCGCGATTGATCGACTCGATCGCCGGCCCGCTGAGCGAGCCGAAGCTCATGGCGGAGGTGTTCACCACGGAGCTTGGGCGAAACGCCAGCCGGCGCCGGCGGTGGCCGCCCAGGATCTTGGTGCACGGCAGCGGGTAGCCGCCGAGGTCGATCGGCGAGCCGTGCTGGGGCTGCTCGTAGGGGAAGGTGCTGTGGCGGACGATGATGTAGTCCTGTGTCGCCTCCAGGTCGTTGTCCGTGCCGAAGCCGAAGTACTGGTTCTCGTGTTTGGCGTTGGTGTAGACCCAGCGCCGTTGGTCGCGGCTGAACGGCCGCTCCTCGTTGTTGTTGGCGACGATGTACTGGCGCAGCTCCGGGCCGATCGACTCGATCCAGTAGCGGAAGTGGCCGAGCACCGGATAGATGCGCAGCACCGCGTGCCGGGGCTGCAGGACGTCGTGCAGCGCCAGCGCCGCGAGGGCCAGCAGGGCGAGGGCGGCGAGCAGGATCAGCCAGGTCATGGTTCCTACCTATCGTCCGGAGTGAGCCGGATCTGCAGCAGCAGATTGCGTTGCACCGGCTGGAAGTTGTCGTCGCTGACCAGCAGATAGTCGTGCGGGCCGATGCGGGCGATGCCTTCGAAATTGTCGATGTCGATCTCGGCATGGGTCAGCTGCGCAATCACGCCGGCGTCATGCCAGTCGCCGCTGGCATCGGGCTGCAGTTCGCGCAGCACCAGGCGCATGGCCGGCGGCCAGCGGCGGAAGCAGCGTTCCAGCGCCAGCAGCCCTGCCGGCTGCCCGGCGGCGGTCGGCAGCTCGGCCAGAGCCACCAGACCACAATCGCTGCCGTCGGGTTCAAAGCCGCCGCGCCGACCGCGGGCGTCGAGCAGCGCCACCTGCCGCTCGCCGCGCAGCGGACGCTCGACGCCGGCGAGCCAGCCATCGGGGGTGGCCAGCAGCGCCTCGAGCTGATGGTTGCCGCTGTCATAGCGGCCCGCCTCGGCGAAGGGCGGGGGCAGCTCCACCGGGCCGAGCCAGCGGCCGGTGAGGTCATAGCGCAGCAGACGTGGCTGGCGCTCGAAGGCGACCAGCAGGTTCTGAGCGCCGTCCGCCGCCGGCAGCAGCGCCAGATCCTCGGCATCGGCCGCTGCCCCTGTGAGCGGGCGCTGACTCGCATCGCGCAGGGGCAGGGTCTCCATCGGCACCACGGCCTGCACGACGCCCGCCGCGTCCCGCTGCAACGAGAAGTGATGCAGCCGGCC
>JAASSS010000044.1 GCA_021767745.1 Pseudomonadota bacterium | reverse complement strand
TCTTGGGCTTGCCGCCGCTCGGCAGCGCGAAACAGGCCATTATAACGGGCCGCCGGCGCCGACCCGAACGGCCGCCGCCGGCGGCGCTGCGGGAACCAACCTGGGTACGCCGGCATCGGATAGGCCCATTCCCACGCAGCCATGCCATGCGCCCCCAGTCATTCCTGCCGCCCTCGCCCCGCCAGCCACGCCCCGCCGCCGGGCCGGGGTGGCGCCATGTCTGAGCCGGCGCGGGTGGCGCTGGTCACGGGCGGCGCGCAGGGCATCGGCCTTGGCATCACCCAGCGCCTGCTGCGCGACGGCTGGCGCGTGGTGGTGGCGGATGTCGATCGCGATGCGCTGCGTGAGCTGGCTGCCGAGCACGACGAGGCGCAGCTGCTGACCGACCGGGTGGACGTGGCCGACGAACTGCAGGTGACCAACCTGGTGCGGGCCTTGCTCCAGCAGTTCGAGCGGCTGGACGCGGTGATCAACAACGCCGGCATGGCCGCGCCGGACAATGGGCCGATCGAGGAACTCGATCTGGCGCACTGGCGGCGGGTGATCGACGTCAACTTGACCGGCTACGCGATCGTCGCCAAGCACACCGCGGAGCCGCTGCGCGAGACGGGCGGCGCGATGGTGAACATCGCCTCCACCCGCGCGCTGCAGTCCGAGCCGCACACCGAGGCCTACGCCGCCAGCAAGGGCGGCATCGTCGCACTCACCCATGCGCTGGCGATGAGTCTCGCGCCGCTGCGCGTCAACTGCATCAGCCCGGGCTGGATCGAGACCGCCGACTGGCAGAAGCACGAGGCCCGCCAGGAGCCGGCGCTGCGGCCGATCGACCACGAACAGCATCCGGTGGGACGCGTCGGTCGGCCGCCGGACGTGGCCGGCGCCGTCGTCTTCCTGCTCTCCGCCGATGCCGCCTTCGTCACCGGGCAGAACCTGATCGTCGACGGCGGGATGACCCGCCGGATGCACTACGCCGAGTAGTACGCCGGCCTCAGCCGAGGTCGGCGAACAGCCAGGGCGCCTGGTCGCGGCGGCGGGCCTCGTAGGCACGGATGTGCTCGGCCTGCTGCAGCGTCAGGGCGATGTCGTCCAGCCCGGCCAAGAGCCGGCGCTTGCGCTCGGCATCGATCTCGAACGGCCACTGCTCGCCGCCGCCGCTCACCGTCTGCGCAGGCAGGTCGACCGTCAGCTGGAGTGGCGCCGGCGCGGTGGCCAGCGCAAACAGTCGGTCGACCGCCGCAGTCGGCAGCACGATCGGCAGCAGCCCGTTCTTGAAGCAGTTGCCGAAGAAGATGTCGGCAAAGCTCGGAGCGATCACCGCCCGGAAGCCGAAGTCGGCCAGCGCCCAGACTGCGTGCTCGCGGGAGGAGCCGCAGCCGAAGTTCTCCCGCGCCAGCAGAACCGTCGCCTGCCGGTAGGCCGGCCGGTTCAGCACGAAGTCTGGATCTGGCCGCCGGCTGGCGTTGTCGACGTCCAGGCCGCCGGCATCCAGATAGCGCCAGTCGTCGAAGGCGTTGGGACCAAAGCCCGTGCGCTTGATCGATTTCAGGTACTGCTTGGGGATGATGGCGTCGGTGTCCACGTTCGGCCGGTCGAGCGGAGCGACCGTGCCGGTGACGGTAACGAACGGCTGCATGTCTCAGCCCTCCTGCCGGATGTCGACGAAGTGTCCCGCCACCGCCGCGGCGGCAGCCATGGCCGGACTGACCAGATGCGTGCGCCCGCCGCGCCCCTGGCGGCCCTCGAAGTTGCGGTTGCTGGTCGAGGCGCAGCGCTCGCCCGGTGCCAGCCGGTCGGCGTTCATGGCCAGGCACATCGAGCAGCCGGGCTCACGCCACTCGAAGCCGGCGGCGGTGAACAGGCGGTCGAGCCCTTCGGCCTCGGCCTGCTGCTTCACCAGGCCCGAGCCCGGCACCACCATGGCCAGCCGCACGTTCGCCGCCACGCGCCGGCCGCGCAGCTGAGCGGCCGCCTGGCGCAGATCCTCGATACGCGAATTCGTGCACGAGCCGATGAACACCTTGTCCACGGCGATGCCGGTGATCGGCGTGCCGGGGGCGAGGTCCATGTAGGCGAGCGCGCGGCGCATGCCCTCGGCGCGCACTGGATCGTCCTGCTGCGCCGGATCGGGCACCTGCGCATGCACCGGCACGACCATCTCCGGCGAGGTGCCCCAGGTGACCTGCGGCGCGATCTCGCCGGCCTCGAGCAGGACCTCGCGATCGAAGGTGGCGTCGGCATCGCTGCGCAGTCCGCGCCAGGCCGCCACCGCCTGCGTCCACTGCGCGCCGGTGGGGGCGTAGGGCCGGCCCTGGACGTAGTCGATCGTGGTCTGGTCGACCGCGACCAGCCCGGAGCGGGCGCCCGCCTCGATCGCCATGTTGCACAGAGTCATGCGCCCTTCCATCGACAGCGCCTCGATGGCCTCGCCGGCGAACTCGAGCGCATGGCCAGTGCCGCCCGCCGTGCCGATGCGGCCGATGATGGCCAGCGCGATGTCCTTGGCCGTGATGCCCGGCGCCACCTGACCGCGCACGGTGATGCGCATGGTGTTCGCACGGCGCTGCCAGAGCGTCTGGGTGGCCAGCACATGCTCCACCTCGGAGGTGCCGATGCCGAAGGCGAGCGCACCGAAGGCGCCGTGGGTGGCGGTGTGCGAGTCGCCGCAAACGACGGTGGTTCCGGGCAGCGTGAAGCCCTGCTCCGGGCCGATCACGTGCACGATGCCCTGGCGCGGGTCGGTCATCTCGAACTTGGTGATGCCGAATTCGGCGCAGTTCGCATCCAGCGCCTCGACCTGCGCGCGCGAGATCGGATCGGCGATGCCCCGTGCCCGATCGCGCGTGGGTACGTTGTGATCGGGCACCGCCAGATTCGCGCCACGACGCCACGGCTGGCGCGCCGCCAGACGCAGCCCCTCGAAGGCCTGGGGCGAGGTGACCTCGTGCACCAGCTGGCGGTCGATGTAGAGCAGCGTCGTGCCGCCCTCGTCCACGTCGACCACGTGCGCGTCCCAGATCTTGTCGTAAAGCGTCTTGCCTGCCATGCCTGCCTACCTCCCGGCCCGATGCGAGGGCACGGCTTGCATGCTAGGGACGAACCGGTCATAACTCCAATGGATATTTATCATTCTATGCATTCCCACACGGAATAGATTTGGTGGACGCGGAACAGCTGAGCGCCTTCATCGCCGTGACCGAGAGCGGATCGTTCTCGGGCGCGGGCGAGCGACTGCACCTGACGCAGCCGGCTGTCAGCAAACGGATCGCCGCGCTGGAAGCCCACCTCGGTCAACGCCTGCTCGACCGTGTCGGGCGCCGGGTGCGGCTGACCGAGGCCGGCCGCCTGCTGCTGCCCCGGGCGCGGCAGCTGCTGGCGGACATGGAAGGCACCGAACGGCTGCTGGCCGACCTGGCCGCGCCGGTCGCCGGTCCGCTGCAGGTCGGCACCAGCCATCACATCGGCCTGCGGCGACTGCCGCCCACGCTGCAGGCGTTCGCCCGACGCTATCCGCAGGTCGAGCTGGAGCTGACCTTTCAGGCCTCGGAGCAGATCTGCCGCGCCGTGGCCGAGGGCGCGCTCGATCTGGGCGTGGTGACCCTGCCGCCGCAGGCCCGGGCGCCGCTGGCGATCACGCCGCTGTGGGCCGATCCGCTGCTCGCCGTCTGCGGCAGCGATCATCCGCTGGCGGCGCGCTCGGCGGACGCCCCGCTGTCGCTGGCCGAGCTCGCCGCCTGCCCGGCGGTGCTGCCCGATGCCGGCACCTTCACGCGGCGGCTGATCGAGGCGCCGTTTCGCGCCAGCGGGCTCGAGCTGCGGGTGAAGCTTGCGACCAACTATCTGGAGACGCTGCGGATGATGGCGACGATCGGCCTCGGCTGGAGCGCCCTGCCCGGCACGCTGCTCGACCCCGGGCTGCAGGTGCTGCCGGCCCCGTTCCGGGCCGAACGCCGGCTCGGCATGATCCGCCATGCGGCGATCACCCCCTCGCGGGCGGCGCAGGCCTTCGCTGCACTCCTGCAGCAGCATGGTGATACTCCGGCGCCCGCGGGGGCCGCCGGCTAGCGGGCGCCGCGCTCCAGGGCGCCGCCCGCCGGCCGCTGCTGGCGCAGCCAGTCGGTGAGCGCGCCGACCGGCACGGGCCGGCCATAGTAGAAGCCCTGTGCGCTGTCACAGCCGTGTTCGAGCAACAGCTCGAGCTGAGCGCGATCCTCCACGCCCTCGGCCGTGACCCGCAGGTCCAGCGAATGCGCCATGGCGATGATCGCGCGCGTGAGGGCGAGATCGCTGCGGTCTTCGGCGATGTCGCGCACGAAAGTGCGATCGATCTTGATGATGTCGAAGGGGAAGCGCTTGAGATAGGCAAGCGAGGAATAGCCGGTGCCGAAGTCGTCCATGGCCAGCCGGAAGCCCGTCTCATGCAGCCGCTGCAGCACGCCCTCGACCTCCGGCCCGGCCTCCAGCAGCACGCTTTCGGTCACCTCCAGCGTGACCTGATCCGCCTGCAGGCCGGCGCCCGTCACCGCCGCGAGTGCCTGCTCGACGAAGTCCGGCTGGAACAGCTGGGGCGCCGAGACGTTCACCGAGACGCCGAGCGCCCAGCCCTGCGCCGCCCAGCGCTGCGCATCGCGACAGGCCTGGCCGATGATCCAGCTGCCGAGCTCGTTGATCAGCCCGCTCTCCTCGGCGATCGGGATGAACTCTACCGGCGAGACCGCACCGAACTCCGTGCTCTGCCAGCGCATCAGCGCCTCCACGCCGTAGGGCCGGCCGGTGGCGAGGTCGATCAGCGGTTGATAGGCGGCGTAGATCTCGCCGCGCTCGAGTGCGTGGCGCAGGACTCCCTCCATGCGCATCCGCCGCATGGCGCGCTCGTTCATCTCCGCGGTGAAGCGGTAGTAGGTGTTGCGCCCCCGGGCCTTGGCCTCGTACATCGCCGCATCGGCGTTGCGGATCAGCTCACCCACCTCCTCGGCATCGTCCGGATACAGGGTGATGCCGATGCTGGTGGAGATGACCATCTCCTGGTCTTCCACCAGATAGGGCGACACGAAGCAGTCCAGGATCTTGCGGGCGACCAGTACGGCATCGTCGCCGCCGTGCAGGCCGTTCAGCACGATCAGGAACTCATCGCCGCCCAGGCGCGCGACCGTGTCATCCGCGCGCACCGCGGCGTTCAGCCGATAGGCGGCTTCCTTCAGCAGCATGTCGCCGGCATCGTGCCCGAGGGTATCGTTGACCTGCTTGAAGCGATCGAGGTCCAGGAAGAAGATCGCCACGTGGGTCCGGTTGCGCCGGGCCCCCGTCACCGCCTGATGCAGCCGCTCCTGCGCCAGGAAGCGGTTGGGGAGCCCGGTGAGCGCGTCGTAATGGGCCTGCTGGTAGAGCTGCTCCTGCTGGGCCTTCCGGTCGGTGACATCCTCCGCCACGATCAGATAGCGCACCGGCGCCCCCTGCTCGTCCGGGATGGGCGAGCAGAACACCTGCTGCCAGATCGGCGTGCTGTCTGCGCGCCGGTTGCGCACCTCGCCCGACCAGTTGCGGCCGGCGCTCAGGGTCTGCCAGATCTCGGCCCGCTCGGTGCCGGCGGGATCGAGCCAGAGCGCGTCGGTCGGCTTGCCCAGCAGCTCCTTTGCCTTGTAACCCGTGATCCGCTCGAAGCTCGGGTTGGCGTAGATCAGTCGCCGCTCGGCATCGAGAATCATGACGCTCGAGGGCGACAGGTCAACCGCCTGCGACAGGCTGCGCAGCCGCTCGTCGGTGGCCTGCTCGGCAGACCGGTCCCGCGCCAGCGCATAGACCCGCGTCCGCCCTGCCTCCTGCACCGGCGCGGCGTTGATCTCGATGGCCAGGCGGCTGCCATCGGGACGCGTGTAGACCGTGCGCAGGCCGACGGTGCGCTCCCCCGCCAGACAGCGCTCGATACCCCTGACGACACGCTCGGCCAGACCGGGCACCGCCCATTCCACCGGCGAACAGCCGAGGATGTCGTCGAGGTGCTCACGGCCGACCAGACGCAGGTACTCGGCGTTGGCATCCAGGACCCGGCCATGCTCATCGAGCACCACGAAGCCCGTGCCCGTCGCCTCGATCAGGGCGTGATACTTCTCCCGATCCGCCTGCACTCGCTGCTGCAGAGCACAAGCTTCGGTCACGTCGCGCAGCGTGATGATGGTGCCGCTGACCGGTTCATCGCCGTGCCGCAGGGACGCGGCGCTGACGGAGACCCGCCGGTGCTCGCCCTGGCTTGAGACCAGCAGCGGCACATCCACCAGCGACACGCCGTCCTGCCCATCATGGGCACGCGCCAGCGCCAGCGGGTCGGGCATCGGCAGCGTGGTGCCCGCATCGCGCAGTTCCAGCACCTCGGCCAGCGGCCGCTCCAGGCTCTCCGCCAGGCTGCGACCGATCATGCGCTCGGCGGCGCGGTTGATGCGCAGCACCCGAGCGGTCTCGTCCAGCACGATCACCCCATCGGTGATCGAACGCAGGGTCGATTCCAGGAACTGCCGGTGCTGGTGCAGATCCTGGCGCTGGCGCTCGCGCTCGGTGACGTCCTGCACCATGCAGAACATCCCGATCAACGCCTCGTCCGCATCGCGCACACAGGTATTGTGCCACTCGCAGACGATGGTGCGCCCGTCGCGGGTAACGTTTTCGTTGAGACTGCTGTTGCCGGTGCCGCGCCGCATCAGGTCGGTGAACAGGCGGGCAACGTGCTCACGCACGTGGGGCGGCACAATCATGTCCGCCATCGGGCGGCCGATCGCCTCGGCACGGCTCCAGCCGAAGATGCGCTCGGCCGCCGGGTTCCACGCGGCCACGGTCTGGTCCGCCTGAAAGACGATCAGGCCCATCGGTGTGTGACGCACGTGATGGCTCAGCACAGCCTCGCGCCGCAGCAGCTCGGCTTCCAGCTGCAGATCGCGGCGAACATCGCGCAGCGTCAGCAGCACGCCCGCCTCGCGACCCAGCCAGCGCAGCCGCAGCAACACCTCGCACTTGTCGCTGTTGCGCAGATCGACGCGCAGGCGCCGCTCGTAGTGCGGACGCTCCGGGCCAACCTTCGCCAGCAAATGCTCCGGGTCGAAATGCCGCCCGGTCGCGCTCAGGTGCAGCACGGCGCCCAGCCTAGCACCCCGCGCGGCGGCGGCCGATACCGCCAGGAACCGGACCGCCGGCGGATTGATATGCCGCAGACGACCGGCATGATCGATCAGCAGCACGGCCTCCTCGATCTGTTCGAGCAGGCCCGCCAGCGTGACCGGCGAGACGGGTGCAGGTAACTGGGACACGGGATCGCTCACGGGCGGCCGCTCACTGGTCGCTCATTCAACCTCTGGCGCATCGGCCGTCACCGGCCGCGGCTTAAAGCCCAACGTGAAAACGCCCGGCAGTGGCCGGGCGTTCGCGCGGACGGGCGCCATGGAACGCCCGCTTCGGCCTAGGCCGCGCCCAACCGGCGCTTGAGCTCCAACCGCCGCCGGTGCAGGACCGGTTCGGTGTAGCCATTCGGCTGCGCCCGCCCTTGGAATACCAGATCGCTGGCCGCGAGGAAAGCGATACTGGACTCATAGTTCGGCGCCATCGGCCGGTAGCTGGGATCGCCCGCGTTCTGCCGATCCACCACTTCGGCCATGCGCTTGAGCGTCGCCATGACCTGCGCCTCGTCGACCACGCCATGGCGCAGCCAGTTGGTCACGTGCTGGCTGGAGATGCGCAGCGTGGCCCGGTCCTCCATCAGGCCGACATCGTGGATGTCCGGCACCTTGGAGCAGCCAACGCCGGCATCGATCCAGCGCACGACGTAGCCGAGGATGCCCTGGCAGTTGTTGTCGAGTTCCTGCTGGATGGCATCGGCCGGCAGCGTCGTCTCGAGCAGCGGCAGGGTCAGCAGATCATCGAGGCTGGCCGGCTCGCGCGCCGCCAGCTCGTCCTGGCGCGCGGCGACATCGACCTGGTGGTAGTGCATCACGTGCAGCGTCGCCGCCGTCGGCGAAGGCACCCAGGCGCAGCTCGCACCGGCCAGCGGGTGATTCATCTTGGTATCCAGCATGTCGCGCATTTTGTCCGGCATCGGCCACATGCCCTTGCCGATCTGCGCCCGGCCCTTGAGCCCGCAGGCCAGGCCGACATCGACATTCCAGTCCTCGTATGCCCGGATCCAGGGCTGGTTCTTCATGTCCGCCTTGCGTACGACCGGCCCGGCTTCCATGTCGGTGTGGATCTCATCGCCCGTGCGGTCGAGGAAGCCGGTATTGATGAAGATCACCCGCGCGGCCGCCTCGCGAATGCAGGCCTTGAGGTTGACCGTGGTCCGCCGCTCCTCGTCCATGATGCCGATCTTGAGGGTGTTGCCGGCCAGGCCCAGCACGCGCTCGACCTGCGCCAGCGTGTCGACGGCGAAGGCGACTTCCTCAGGCCCGTGCATCTTCGGCTTGACGATGTACACGCTGCCGGTACGGCTGTTGCGCAGCTCGCCCGTGCCCTTGAGGTCGTGCAGCGCGATCAGCGAGGTGATCATGGCGTCCATCAGACCCTCGAACACCTCGGCGCCGTCCTCGAGCAGGATCGCCTCGTTGGTCATCAGGTGCCCCACGTTGCGCACCAGCAGCAGACTGCGGCCGGGCAGACGGAGCTCGCCGCCGGCCGGCGCGGTGTAGCACCGATCGGCGTGCAGCCGGCGGGTGACCTGCCGCTCGCCCTTGGCGAAGGTCTCCGCCAGATCGCCCTTCATCAGCCCGAGCCAGTTGCGATAGACCGCGGTCTTGTCGGCGGCGTCCACCGCAGCGACCGAATCCTCGCAGTCCTGGATGGTGGTGATGGCCGACTCGAGCACCACATCCTTGATGCCCGCCGGGTGATCCTTGCCGATCGGGTGCTGCGCATCGATCTGGATCTCGATGTGCAGCCGGTTGTGCCGCAGCAGCACTGCACTCGGCGCTTCGGGCGCGCCGGTGTAGCCGGCGAAGGCGCCCGGCTCGCGCAGCGCGGTGCGGCTCTCGCCCACCGCGATGACCAGAGCGCCCTGCTCGACCCGCAGCGCGGTCACGTCGCGATGACTCCCCGTCGCGAGCGGCACGGCCTGATCGAGGAACTCCGCCGCTGCCTGCACCACCTTCGCACCCCGCGCCGGGTTGTAACCCGGGCTGGCGCCAGCGTCCGTCACCGGCACGGCGTCGGTGCCGTAGAGGGCGTCGTACAGGCTGCCCCAGCGCGCATTGGCGGCGTTCAGGGCATAGCGGGCATTCTTCACCGGCACCACCAACTGCGGACCGGCGATGTGGGCGATTTCCTCGTCGACGTTCTCGGTGCTGGCCTTGAAGTCTTCCGCGGGGGGCTGCAGATAGCCGATCTCGCTCAGAAAGCTGCGGTAGGCGGCCGGCTCCGGCTGGCCCGGATGTGCCCGGTGCCAGTCATCGATCTGCGCCTGCAGCGCATCGCGCCGCGCCAGCAACTCCCGATTACGTGGCACCTGCCGCGCCAGCAGCTCGGCGAAGCCACGCCAGAAGGCGTCGGCCTCGACACCGCTACCCGGCAGCGCCTCTTCCACGACGAAGTCGTACAGGACGCGTGCCACCTTCAGTCCGTGGGTTTCGACTCTCTCGACCATGGGAATCCTTGGGCTGGAAGCGAATGGACGGGCGACACGGGCCGCCCGCGAATCGCTCCATTCTACCCGCCGCGTCCGGTGCTCGCCGAATCCCATGCCCGGCCCGGCAACGGCGTCTCGACCGCTCGGTCAATAACGACCATAATGCGCGCGGCGAGCGGCGAGCCCGCCGACCGAGAGATCAGTTCAGGGAGACAGGCTTATGTTCAACCGGCACCTCGCGCGGCGCCTGGCGCCTTTCGCCGTGCTGCTGCTTTGTGGCGCAGCCGGTGCGCAGGACGCGTCCGATCTGCCGCCGGCATTCGACGGCCAGGGTCATATTTACGGCGAACCGCTGATGACCGAGCAGGAGCAGATCGAGTATCGCCGACAGGTCCGCAAGCTCGAAGGCCCGCAGCTGGCCGAGTTCATCCGCCAGCACCGGGCGAACATGAGCGATCGTGCACACAGCCTCGGCTGGGGCGGCATGGACCACGTGCAGGAGCTGAGCGAAGCCGGCGATCTGCGCGAGTGTTACGGCGCCGACTGCGGCGAAAAGAAAAAGAAGAAGCGCAAGAAGTCGGCGCACGACTACCTGCACTACTAGACTGGGGCCCATCGCCGGGTAGCCCGGCATCGCGGGCACGGCATGTACACGCTGATCACCGGCGCCTCCTCCGGCCTGGGGCTGGAACTGGCACGACACTACGCGGGCGACGGGCACGATCTGGTGCTGGTCGCCCGCCGTCGTGAGCGGCTGCTGACGCTGGCCGAGGAACTGCAGGCCCGTCACGGCGTGAACGTGCAGGTGCTGGACCGCGATCTGGCCCGCCTCGACGCCGCCGAGACGCTGCACCGGGAGCTCGCCGAGGCCGGCTGGCAGATCGGCACGCTGGTGAATAACGCCGGCTTCGGCACCTACGGCCGCCTCAGCGAGACCACGCTCGCCGAGGAGGAGCAGGAACTGCTGCTGAACGTGGTCACACCGACCAAGCTCAGCAAGCTCTACCTGCGCGAGATGACCGCGCGCGGCAGCGGGCACATCATCAACATGGCCTCGATGGCCGCATTCCTGGCGGGGCCCTACATGGCCGTGTACTTCGCCAGCAAGGCCTACCTGCTGAGCTTCACCGAGGCCATGGCCGAGGAGGCACGCGGCAGCGGCGTGCGGGTCACGGCGGTCTGCCCGAACGTGGTCGCCACCGGCTTTCAGGAGCGCGCCCGCAACGAGGCGGCGCTGGTCGGCGGGCGCATCCGGCAACTGATGATGACGCAGGAGCGGGCCGGCCGGTTGATCTACGCAGGCATCAGGGCCGGGCGTACCGTGGTGGTGCCGGGAACGGAGAATCGCCTGGCGCTCGTCGGGCTGCGGCTGGTGCCGCGGGCGTTGATGCGCCGGCTCATCGTGCCGTTCCAGCGAGGCCGCGACATCCGCTGACGCCGCCCCGGCCGCGGGGCGGTTGCCAAGCTTCGGCGCCAGGAGCTGAACCATGCTGTCCAGACTGCCGCCCGCGGCGGCCCCCGAGGCTCCCGCCGTGTGGTGGGACCTGCTGGCCCCGAGCGCCGCCGAGCGGCAACAGGTCGAGTCGGCGCTGGGCGTCGCCCTGCCCTCGGCAGCGGTGATGCGGGAGATCGAGGCCTCCAGCCGGCTATATCAGCTCGACGGGGCGGCGGTCATGACCGCCCTGGTGCCGCGCGGCACCGGCGAGGAAGACGACGACACCACCCTGACCTTCGTGCTCGCCGGGCAACAACTGGCCACGCTGCGGCCGGCGGACGTCGGCGCGGTGCGCATCCTGTTCGAGCGCCTGGCGCGGCAGGCCGCCCCGCTGCCCGCCCCGGCCGCCATCCTCGTGCGGCTGCTCGAGGCGATCGTCGATGGGCTCGCCGATCGGCTGGAGCAGGTGGGCGCGGATCTGTCGCACGTCTCACAGCGGGTGTTCCGGCGCCGGCGGCTGCAGGCCCGGGCGGTGCCGGACTATCAGGCGGTGCTGCGGCAACTGGGCCGCGACGGGGACCAGCTCTCGCTGGTGACCGAGAGCCTGTTCAGCATCGAACGACTGGTGACCTTCGCCGGTCGGCTCGATGCCATCCGCGCCGCCGAGACCCTGGGTCGGCGGGTCAAGACCCTCCGACGCGACGTCAGCTCACTGAGCGATCACGCCAACCTGCTCAACGGCAAGCTCACCTTCCTGCTCGATGCCACCTTGGGCATGATCGGGATCAGCCAGAACAACATCATCAAGGGACTCTCGGTGGCGGCGGCAGTGTTCCTGCCGCCGACGCTGATCGCCAGCATCTACGGCATGAACTTCGAGCACATGCCGCTGCTCGGCAAGCCCTGGGGCTACCCGGCGGCGCTGGGACTGATGCTGGCCACGGCCATCGCGCCGTACTGGATCTTCAAGCGCCTGCGCTGGTTCTGAGGACGTAAAAAAGGCCGCGCCAGGCGCGGCCCGTTCGGCAGCCAGGGCACTCAGACCACCTCGGCCTCGGACTTCGCCTTGCCGCTCAGGTCATCGCGATGGGCGATCACCCCTTCCGCCCGCGGTACCGCATCCCGGTCGCGGAATGCCTTCACCGGATGCTCGCCCTCGGTCTGCAGCCGGTAGTCCTTGCCGTTCTTCTCGATGTTCTTGCCGATCGTCTCGTAGCTCGGCACGAAGTCACCGTGCAGGATGCGCTGGAAGTCATGGAAGCTCGCATCCGCCGGCAGATCCCAGATGGGCTTGTAGCCGGCGCCGCTCTTCTCCAGGTGCACCTGCTTGGCCAACACCTCGCGCACGAAGTCCTTGTTTTCCTGAAACTTGATCGGCTCGGGCAGTTCGGCAGGCAGCATCTCGGCTGGATCCTTGCGCTCATGCTGTTTCATCAAGTCGCAGGCGACGTGCAGCTGGCCGATTTCCTGCTGCAGATGCAGCTCCCAGATGTCTTTGATGTAGGGCACCGACTCGTGAATCATGAATGAGTAGTACATGTAGCACTCGTGATACTGGTGCATCACGTTGCGCTCGAACCAGCTCTTGCTGGGATCGATCAGCGACTCGTAGTGCGTCACATGCTCTTCCTCGACCTGTGCGATCTCCAGGTACAGGGCCCGGGCGAGCGGCTCGGTGGGACGATTGCCGACGTTCATGTAGAAATTCATCGTCTGCTGTTCAGCCGCGACGATGGTCATGATGTGCATCATCGAGAGCGGGTCGGCGACCTTGAAATCAACCGGTTCGAGCACCCGGTCCTGCGGCGGACGGTGATGCAGCGCGGTCGGTCGGCCGGGGATGATCTCGGTCAGGTCGTGCGTAATCTGCTCGGCCTTCTTGCCTTCCAGCAGGTCGTAGAGGTTGGCGTACATGTAGAGATGGTCGAAGTCCTCCAGCAGCGCGAACTCCAGCGCCATGCGTACCTTCGGGTCCGGCTCGGTCCGCGCCAGCCAGGCCGTCAGATCCACCGCCACCTGTTCGTAGCCTAGCGTCACCTCCAGCGTGCTCTCCTCGCCGGGGATCAGCCAGTTCACCGCCTTCTGCTGCTGCTGCTCGACGGCGCGCGCCATCGCCAGCTTGCGCCGCACGTCCATGTCGCCGCAGTGGCGGGCAAACTGGTGGCTGAACATGATCGACTCGACCTCGATCCCGTTCATGCAGATCACCCGGGTGCGGGTGTAGGGATCGACGTTGCGGGCGTCGTAGGGCTTGACGTTCAGCATCTTCCAGGACCGGAATTGCTGTTCGACGGGGATGCCTTTCTCGGCCAGGGGATTGAAGCTCATGGTGTCCTCCAGGGCGCCGGCTCTACGCTGCGGCGCCAGTCATCGAATCGGCGCCGCCGCTGATGCCGCGCCGGCGCCGGTTGCACATTCACGGCTGCAGCACGACCTTCACGCAGTCATCCTGCTTCTTCGAAAACATCTCGTAGGCCTGCGCCGCCTCGGTCAGGGGCAGGCGGTGGCTGATGATGTCGTCCAGCACCACCTTCTCCTCCCGCACCTGAGTCAGCAGATCATCGATATAGCGATGCACCGGCGCCTGTCCGAAGCGCAGCGTGATCGCCTTGTCGACGAGCCGGCCCACCGGGAAGTTGTCGTAGCTGGTCGCATAGACGCCGATGACGCTCACCGTGCCGCCCCGGCGCACGGCCCGCAGGGCGGTTTCGATCACCTCGTCCGAACCTCGTTCCAGGTGCAGCACGGCCTTGGTCTTGTCCAGCAGGCTGCGATCGGCCTCCATGCCGACGGCATCGATGACCCGATCGGCACCCCGACCCTCGGTCAGCTCCCGCAGCGCCTCGACCGGATCGACCTCGGCGGCGTTGATCACCTCGCTGTTGGCACTGCGGCGCGCCTGCTCGAGGCGGTACGGCAGGATGTCGATACCGATCACCCGGCCCGCGCCCTGCAGCCAGGCAGCCTTCTGTGCCATCAGGCCGACCGGACCACAGCCGAACACGGCCACGGTCTCGCCTGGCTGGATCTGCGCCCAGTCGGCGGCTGCCCAGCCGGTCGGGTAGATGTCGGT
>JAASSS010000157.1 GCA_021767745.1 Pseudomonadota bacterium | reverse complement strand
GAGGTGGTGCCGGCGGCGCAGGCCGATGTGCTGGTCGCCGCGGTGATCGTCTCGATGATCCTGTTCGCGGCGCTCTACGCCCTGCTCGCCCGGCGCCCGCCGGCGGCGACGGAGGCCACCTTCGACGCGCCGGTGCCGGAGAACCACCCCGTGATCATCGCCGGCTTCGGCCGCTACGGGCAGATCGTCGCGCGGCTGCTGCGGGCGATGCGAATCGGCTTCACGGCGCTGGAAATCAATCCCTCGCAAGTCGACTTCGTGCGCCGCTACGGCAACCGCATCTACTACGGCGATGCCGCGCGGCTCGATCTGCTGCGTGCGGCGGGCGTGGCGGAGGCGAAGATCTTCGTGCTCGCCATCGACGAGGTCGAGACTTCGCTGCGGGTGGCGCAGCTGGTGCGTGAGCATTTCCCGCAGGTGGCGATCTACGCCCGCGCCCGCAACCGCCGGCATGCCTACCGGCTGATGGATCTGGGCGTCGCCCACGTGCAGCGCGAGCTGTTCCTGTCGAGCCTGGAGACGGGCCGGCAGGTACTGCAGGGCCTCGGCGTCTCCAGCGAGACCGCCACGGCCCGCAGCCGCGCCTTCCGGCGCCACGACGAGCGCCGCCTGCACGCCCACCGCGATGCCCGCGACGACGAGCAGCGGCTGATCGACCTGGTGCGCGGCGATGCGGTGGAATTGGAGGCACTGTTCGACGAAGATGCCCGCAACGCCGACTTGCAGCGGCCGCCCGACGCTGGCCAGCGGCGCCGGCACAAGCGCAGCTGAGCGCGGCCCGCGGTCGACGGCAACATCATGAGGAGACCGAAGGTGGATCGAGCACAATTTCCCCGCATCCTGCTGCTGGCCGCCGGCGGCATCTTCGCCGTCTACGGCCTGGCCTGCCTGCTGAATCCGGACCTGGTGGCGCGGGCAACGGGGCTGGCCCTGATCGAGCCCTCTGCCGTGATCGAGGCGCAGGCCACCTATGGCGGGCTGCAGACCATGATCGGCGTGGTGCTGATCGCGTTCAGCATCCGCCGGGAGTACCAGCTGCAGGGGCTGCTGCTGCTGATCGCGCTGATCGGCGGGCTCGCCGTCGGCCGCAGCGTCGGCGTGGCCATGCATGGGCTGGCCGACGTCTACACGGTGCTCGCGCTGCTGTTCGAATGGACGCTGACGCTGCTGGCGGCGGTGGCCATCCTCATGAACGACTGGACCCGCCAGCAGCCGCTCGGCGCTGCCCCGCCCCGCCCGGCGGGCTAGAAGAAGCGCCGGCGCACGCCGGTCTCGTGCAGGATCGTGGCGGCGATCTCCTCGATCGAGCGCGAGGTGCTGTCGATGTGGCGGATGCCCTCCTCGCGCATGAGGCGCAGGGCGGCGTCGAGCTCCCAGCGGCACTGCGCCGGCGAGGCATAGGTGCTGTCCGGGCGGCGGGTCTGGCGGATGTGCACCAGCCGATCGGCGTCGATCGTGAGCCCGTAGAGCTTGCGCCGGTGCGGGCGCAGCGCCTCCGGCAGCGTCTTGGCCTGCAGATCCTCCTCGACCAGCGGGTAGTTCGCCGCCCGCAGGCCGAACTGCAGCGCGAGATACAGGCAGGTGGGCGTCTTGCCGGAGCGGGAGACGCCGATCAGGATCACGTCCGCCGAGGCGTAGTCCTGCGCGGTGCCGTCATCGTTGTCCATGGCGAAGTTCATCGCCTCGATGCGGGCGTGGTAGTGCCGGCTGTTGGCGACGCTGTGGCTACGGCCCGCCCGATGCAGCGACCGCTGCTCCAGGGCCTGTTCCAGCGGCCCGACGAAGGTGCCGAACAGATCGACCATCACCCCCGCGCTCGCCTCCAGCAGATCGACGATGGCATCGTCCACCAGGGTGCAGAACACGATCGGCTTCAGCCCATCCTGGGTGGCGGCCTGATCGATCAGCCGCACCACATCCTCGGCCGCCTCCCGCGTCTGGATGAAGGGGATGCTCACCGGCGTGTACTGCAGATCGTCGAACTGCGCCAGCAGGCTCTGGCCCAGCGTTTCGGCCGTCAGGCCGGTGCGATCGGAGAGGAAGAAGACCGTTCTGGCGCGACCCATGTGATAACCTTCGGCCGCAATCCCGGCGGCGTGCCGGCCATACTAAGCGGGCACGCTCACGAACGCCAAAAACGCCGCGCACTGCGGCCAGCAGCCGGCTCCCGCGGCCGTGCGGCGGGCGCCGCCGGCGCGAAACCAACGACCGACAGGGGCAAGGGTTGGACAGTCACGTAATCTGGTTCGAGTCGCTCGGCATGGGCGACGTGGAGCGAGTCGGCGGCAAGAACGCCTCGCTGGGCGAGATGATCAGCAATCTCAGCCAGGCCGGCGTCACGGTGCCTTCGGGCTTCGCGACCACCGCGGCGGCCTACCGCGAGTTCCTGCAGCACGAGGGGCTGGCACAGCGCATCGACGAGGCCCTCGACGCCCTGGACGTGGATGACGTGACGGCGCTGGCCCGCACCGGCAAGCAGATTCGCGAGTGGGTGGTGGCGACGCCCTTCCCCGACGCGCTGCGCGAGGACATCCTCACCGCCTACCGGCAGCTGCAGGCCGATGGCGGCGATGATCTGGCGGTCGCGGTGCGCTCCTCGGCCACCGCCGAGGACCTGCCGGACGCCTCCTTCGCCGGCCAGCAGGAAACCTTCCTCAACGTGCGCGGCGAACAGGGCGTGCTGCACGCGATCAAGGAGGTGTTCGCCTCGCTCTACAACGACCGGGCGATCTCCTACCGGGTCCACCAGGGGTTCGATCACAAGCTGGTCGCCCTCTCGGCCGGCATCCAGCGCATGGTGCGCAGCGACATCGGCGCGGCCGGCGTCATGTTCACGCTCGACACCGAATCCGGCTTCGACGGCGTGGTCTTCATCACCGCCTCCTACGGACTCGGCGAGACGGTGGTGCAGGGTGCGGTGAACCCCGATGAGTTCTATGTGCACAAGGCGACGCTGCAGGCCGGCCGCGAGGCGGTGGTACGGCGCATGCGCGGCGACAAGGCCATCAAGATGGTCTATGCCGACAGCACCGAGCACGGCAAGACGGTGCAGACGGTCGAGGTGCCCGAGGCCGAGCGCAACCGCTTCTCGCTGACCGATGCCGAGGTGCAGGATCTCGCCCGGCAGGCGCTCACCATCGAGGCCCACTACGGGCGGCCGATGGACATCGAGTGGGGCAAGGACGGCAACGACGGCAAGCTCTACATCCTGCAGGCGCGGCCGGAGACCGTGAAGAGCAACGCCCACCAGACGCTGGAGCGCTACCTGCTGAAGGACAAGCCCGGCGAGGCGCGCGTCACCGGCCGCAGCATCGGCCAGCGCATCGGCGCCGGCACGGTGCGCGTGCTGGAGAGCATCGAGCAGATGGACCGCGTGCAGCCGGGCGACGTGCTGGTCACGGACATGACCGATCCGGACTGGGAGCCGGTGATGAAGCGGGCCGCGGCGATCGTCACCAATCGCGGTGGCCGCACCTGCCATGCGGCGATCATCGCCCGTGAGCTTGGCATTCCGGCCGTGGTCGGCTGCGGCGATGCCACCAGCAAGCTGCGCGATGGCGAGGGTGCCACG
>JAASSS010000156.1 GCA_021767745.1 Pseudomonadota bacterium | reverse complement strand
GGCAACCAGATCGGCGGCGGCAGCGGCAAGAAGCTGGCCACGATCGGCGGCGCCGTGGGTGGCGCGGTGGCCGGCAACGAGATCGAGAAGCGCCGGCGTAATGCCGGCGGCGCGGGCTACCGGATCAGCGTGGACATGGACGCCGGCGGCGTGCGCACGATCATCCAGCCCGATGCGGCCGGCCTGCGGGTGGGCGCGCCGGTGCGGGTGCTGGGCGATCAGGTGCTGCCGCGCTAGCGGCAGCGTCGGACGGCGTTGCCGGCGTCAGCCGGTGGCATCGTCCGGCAGCGTCGACTCGACTTCGCGCCGGCGCTCGGGCGGGTACTGAAAGATGCTGACGGCGCCGGAGGGTTCGAAGTAGGCGCGGCGCACGGCGCCGACATCCTCCACGCCCTGCATCCGCAGCACCATCATCAGCTCCTTGCGCGACAGGCTCTGGCGGCCGAGTCCGCCCGCATTGATCCGGCCGTCCGCGATCAGCAGCACCGGCCGGGTCTCCAGCGCGTGATGCAGCGCCTGACTGCGATTGGTGACGCGGGCGAACAGGCGCTGCAGGAGCACCACCACGGTGATCACGATCATGCCGTGCAGCAGCGGCACGTGCGGATAGAACATCGGATCGCCCGTGGCCGAGCCGAGCACCACCACGATCAGAAACTCGAACGGCGTAATCTGGCCGACGCCACGCTTGCCGATGAAGCGCGTCATTACCAGCATGAACAGGTACATCACTGCCGTGCGGCAGGCGACCTCGGCCCAGAACAGCACGTGCCAGTCCTCGCCGAGGAACATGCGCACCAGATCGAACGGTTCGTACTGCGCCATCGTGCGCCGGCTCCCGGATGGGTGGAGCAGGTATGACCGGCGCAGCGGGTGGCGCGTTCGACTGGCGTCAGTCCTGCGGGCGGTGGGCGCTGATCGTCTTGACCACGTCGAGAAACACCGGTTGGACCCGATCGAGCTGGAAGCCGGCGCGCACGACGTTGGCGGTGGTGACGCGGTTCATGTCCGGGCCGACGCGGCGGCTGATCGGCGTCATCGCATGCAGCATCAGGCCGAAGGGAAACAGGCGGCTGCCGGTGTGCTCGAACATGTGCAGCTCGCCGCCGGGCTTGAGCACGCGGTACAGCTGGCGCAGCCCCTCGACGGGCCGAGGTACGGAGCAGAAGGTGCAGGAGGTGAAGACCTGGTCGATGCTCCGGTCCGGCAGGTCGAGGTCGTGCACGTCCATCACCTGGGCGCGCAGCTCGCCGCGGTAGGCGGCCACGCGCGGCGCGGCGGCGGCGATCATCTTCGGGCTGATGTCGATGCCGAGGATGCGTCGGCCCGGCGGAAAGAACGGGATGTCGAGCCCGGTGCCGATCGCCAGGAACAGGATCTCCCCCTGGCCCATGCGGCCGAACAGCGCCCGCTTGGCCGGCTCCCAGCGCTTGTCCGGGCCGATGCCGGTCATGAGGTCGAAGCTGCGGGCGGCCCGGTCCCACTTGCGGCGGGTGGCGATGTCGCTCATGTTCCCTGCTCCGGCGCGCTGCGCTTGAGATGCCAGTCGAGGGCGTAGACGAGGCCGAGCGCGGCATAGCCGCACAGCACGCCCAGCAGGGCTGCAGGTGCCAGCCCGAGCGGCGCCATTGTCGCCCACATCGCCGCCAGCATGCCGGCGAGCATGCCGGTCAGCGCGGTAGGCAGCATCACCTCCATCGCGCCGAAGTAGCGGAAGAACACCGCCACGCCCAGCACGCTGGCCAATAGCATACCGAGCAGCATGCCCGCCGGCATCGCCAGCCACATCGGCCAGCCCGGCCCGACGAGCAGGGCGCTCGCCGCGCCGGCCACGGCGCCGGTGGAGAGATTGGCCAGCAGGTCGCCGGCGATAAAATAGGCGCGTCGTTCCATGGCGTTCCCCCGGCGGCGAGACATGCCGCCGGAACCCCGGCCCGGCGCCAGGGTCACTGGCGCATGCCGCCAACCCATCCAGCCAAGGATAGAGACATGCCCGCCGACTCCGCCACCGATCTGTTCCTGCCCGTCCGCCTCGGCTCGCTGTGGTTGCCCAACCGCGTCGTCATGGCCCCGCTGACGCGCAACCGGGCGCCCGACGGCCTGGTCGGCGAGCTGCATGCCCGCTACTACCGTCAGCGCGCCGGGGCCGGGATGATCCTGACCGAAGCCACGGTGATCGCACCGGAAGGCGTCGGCTATCCGAACGTGCCGGGCCTGCACAGCGATGCGCAGGTCGCCGCCTGGCGGGGGGTGGTCGAGGCGGTGCACGAACAGGGCGGACGCATGTTCGCGCAGCTCTGGCACGTGGGACGAATTTCCCTGCCGCGCTATCAGCCGGAGGGCGGGCTGCCGGTGGCGCCCTCGGCCATCCGCCCGGCCGGCGAGGCCTTCACGCCCGAGGGTGGTGCGCCTTACGAGACGCCGCGGGCGCTCGAACTCGACGAGATCCCGGCGGTGGTCAACCAGTACGCCGCCGCCGCTGCCAACGCGCTGGCGGCCGGCTTCGACGGCGTCGAGATTCACGGCGCCAACGGCTATCTGATCGACCAGTTCCTGCGCGATGGCAGCAACCGGCGCACCGATCGCTACGGTGGCAGCATCGAGAATCGCTGCCGCTTCCTGGAAGAGATCGTGGAGGCGGTCACGGGCGTGGTCGAGGCCGGCCGCGTCGGTGTGCGGCTCTCGCCGACCGGGGCGTTCAACGACATGCACGACAGCGATCCGCAGGCGCTGTTCGATCATGTGGCCACCCGCCTGTCCGGCCGCGGACTCGCCTACGTGCACGTGGTGGAGCAGTTTCCGGGGGATGAGCCGGCGCCGTTCGACTTCGCCTCGCTGCGGCGGCGCTTCGAGGGCGCCTACATCGCCAATGGCGGCTACGACCGGGCGCGGGCACTGCAGGCACGGGTCGAGGACACCGCCGATCTGATCTGCTTCGGCCGGCCCTACATCGCCAATCCGGACTTGGTGCACCGCCTCGCACTGGATGCGCCGCTGAACCCGCCGGACGCCGATACCTTCTACGGTGGCGATGCCGAGGGCTATACCGACTATCCGACACTGGATCAGCAGCGGGCGGCGCCCTACGCCTCACGCTGAGGCGATTGCCGGTTGCCCGCCGCCCGCGTGCCGGGGCGGGGACGGCGCACGTGTGGTGACTGCAGGCCGATCGAGCCGCGAAGCTGCCCGCCGCCTGGCGGGCGGGGCCCAGCGCTGGCAGGCGCGGGCACGGACGGCGCAATGGGTCTGCATCTGCCCATGCCGGCGACACTTCTCGCCGCACCAGCGGCAGGCCAGCCGCACGGTCGTGACGCCCGGCTCCGCACAGTCGAGGTGCAGCCCGATGCGCTGGCGCAGCTCGGTGACGCCGGATTCGGCCTGACAGGCCCCGGGCAGGTATCGGCACAGGCCCTGCAGTGCTGGGCGCAGTCCAGTGTGACCTCGATGGCCTCGACCCGTTGCGGGAGGCTGCCCCGCCCGCGGGACGGGTGGCGAACATCCCGGCAACGAACAGGGGCTGCTCCCCTCGATGCGGGGCTCATCGTGCCGTGAGCGACCCTCGTGCTCACGGCCCCGGTTCCCGCCGGCAGCTGGC
>JAASSS010000043.1 GCA_021767745.1 Pseudomonadota bacterium | reverse complement strand
CCAGCGGGCCCGGTGGCAGACAGAGGATCACAGTGCTGCCCATGTTGAAGCGGCCAAGCTCCTCCCCCCGGGCGAGGCGCTCGCCCAGGCCGGCATCGATTCGCGCCGGGCGGCGGCGATGCGGGGGCGTGATCTCGCCGGCCCAGCGTGTCTCGATGCTGCCCACCAGCATCGCCCCGACCAGCACCAGGGCCATCGGCCCGAGCGCCGTGTCGAAGTGCAACACGACGCGCTCGTTGCGGGCGAACAGGCGCGGTACGGCGCGGGTGGTCGCGCCGTTCACGCTGAACAGCCGGCCCGGGATGTAGCAACAGTCGCGCAGCCGCCCGCCGGCCGGCATGTGGATGCGGTGATAGTCGCGCGGCGAGAGGTACAGCGTGGCGAAGCGGCCCCCGAGGAAGGCATCGGCCTGCGCCGGCGTGCCGCCCAGCAGTTCGAGCAGCGAGAAGGTTCGCCCCTTGGCCTGGAACAGCCCGTCCTCGTGGATCGGCCCGCACTGGCTGATGAGGGCATCCACCGGACTCACCAGCAGCGTCTGCGCGGCTGGCAGCGGACGGGCCTGTGGCTTCAGGGCCCGGGTGAAGAAGGCGTTGAAGTGCGGGTAGGCATCGGGATCGGGCTCGGCGGCCTCGGCCATGTCGACGCCGAACAGGCGGATGAAGGCGCGGATCAGCGGCCGGCGCAGCCAGGGCGCGCGGCGCCGCGCCAGCCAGTGCACGGCTCGCGAGAGTGCGTGATGGGGCAGCGGATACTGCACGGCGGCGAACAGCCGGTCGGCAAGGGTGGGGTCGGACACGGCGCTGGGCGGGTTGGGATGCCGCGGCATTCTGGCACGTTGTGCCCTCGCCACGCGCTGCGCGGTAGACTATGCGGCTCGCTGCCGCCTGCACGTGCCTATGCCTGCCGATTCTTCCGCCGCCGCCGACCTGCGCACGCTCGCCGATTGCATCCGCTGGGGCGCCAGTCGCTTCAACGAGGCGCAGCTGGTGTTCGGCCACGGTACCGACAATGCGCTTGACGAAGCCTGGGCGCTGGCCCTGCATGCGCTGCATCTGGACGATCTGCCCGACGCCTATCTGCACACGCGGCTGACGCGGGCCGAGCGCGAGGCGGTGCTGGCGCTGTTCCGGCGTCGGATCCAGACGCGTGAGCCGGCGCCGTACCTGACGGGCGAGGCCTGGTTCGCCGGCATGCCGTTCAAGGTGGACCGCCGCGCCCTGGTGCCGCGCTCGCCGATCGCCGAGCTGATCGAGCGGCGGTTCGCCCCGTGGGTCAACGAGGATCGCGTGCAGCGCGTGCTGGACATCGGCACCGGCAGCGGCTGCATCGCCATCGCCTGTGCACTCGCCTTCCCCGAGGCGCAGGTGGACGCCGTCGACAGCAGCGCCGAGGCGCTGGAACTGGCCGCCGAGAATGTCGCCCACTACCGGCTCGAGGGGCGCGTGGCGCTGTATCCCGGGGATGTCTTCGAGGGCCTGCCGGCGGCGGCGCGCTACGATCTGATCGTCACTAATCCACCCTACGTGGATGCCGCGGAGATGGCGGCGCTGCCCGCGGAATTCCTGGCCGAGCCGCGGGGCGGACTGGCCGCGGGCGAGGATGGGCTGGCCGTGGTGCGGCGGATCCTGGAGGCGGCGCCGGGCTGGCTCAGCGAGCACGGCGTGCTGGTGTGCGAGGTCGGCAACAGCGCGCCGGCGCTGATCGCCGCCTATCCCAACCTGCCGTTCACCTGGGTGGAGTTCGAGCACGGCGGCGATGGCGTGTTCGTGCTGCATCGCCGGCAGCTGCGGGTGAACGAGCAGCCCGCGCGGCTGAACTGAGGCGCCCGTGTCCGGCAACAGCTTCGGCCAGTCCTTCACGCTGACCAGCTTCGGCGAGAGCCATGGTCCGGCTTTGGGGGGCATCGTCGACGGCTGCCCGCCCGGGCTGCCGCTGGACGAGGCGGTGCTGCAGCGCGAGCTGGACCGGCGGCGACCGGGTACCTCGCGCTACACCACCCAGCGGCGCGAGCCGGACACGGTGCGCATTCTTTCCGGTGTCTTCGAAGGGCATACCACCGGCACGCCGATCGGGCTGCTGATCGAGAACGTCGATCAGCGCTCGAAGGACTACAGCAAGATCGCCGCGCTGTTCCGCCCCGGGCATGCGGATTACACCTATCAACAGAAGTACGGTCGGCGTGACTATCGCGGCGGCGGTCGTTCCTCGGCGCGCGAGACCGCAATCCGCGTCGCCGGCGGCGCCATCGCCAAGCACTACCTGCGCGAGCGGCTCGGCATCACCGTGCGTGGCTATCTGTCGGCGCTCGGGCCGATCGCGCTGGGCTGCGAGGACTGGGCGGCGGTCGAGCAGAATCCGTTTTTCTGCGGCGAACCGGCGCGGGTGGGCGAGCTCGAGCAGTTCATGCAGGCGCTGCGCAAGTCGGGCGACTCGATCGGTGCGCGGGTGACGGTGGTGGCCGAGGGCGTGCCGCCGGGCTGGGGCGAGCCGATCTTCGACCGGCTCGATGCCGACCTGGCCAAGGCACTGATGAGCATCAATGCCGTGAAGGGCGTGGAGATCGGCGATGGCTTCGACTGCGTGGCGGCGCGTGGCACCGACTTTCGCGACGAACTGACCCCGGCCGGCTTTCTCAGCAATCACGCCGGCGGGGTGCTCGGCGGGATTTCCAGCGGTCAGCAGGTGATCGCCCATCTGGCGCTCAAGCCGACGTCCAGCCTGCACCTGCCCGGCCGCACGGTGGACGAGGCCGGCGCGGCGGCGCAGATCCGGACGACCGGACGGCACGATCCCTGCGTCGGCATCCGCGCCACGCCGATTGCCGAGGCAATGATGGCACTGGTGCTGATGGACCATCACCTGCGCCATCGAGCCCAGAACGCCGACGTGCATCCGGGCACGCCGATCATCCCGCCCGCGGCGCCCTGAATGCCGGCCGGGTCGCCGGCTGCGCCGCCGGCCGGCCGGCTGGCGGCCTATTACTTCTGCCACTTCGCCACGCTTGGCGGCATGCTGCCATTCCTGCCGCTGTTCTTCGCCGCACGCGGTTTTACACCAGTACAGGTCGGGCAACTGCTGGCCGTGTTCCTGTGCACCAAGCTGGTGGCGCCGAACGTGTGGGGGCTGCTGGCAGATCGGCGTGGCCGGCTCATCGGCCTGGTACGGGGTGGCAGTCTGCTCGCCGCCATCGGCTTTGCCGGCCTGCTCGTCGAGGGTGGGTTCTGGTGGACGGCCGCGATCATCGCCGTGTTCAGCTTCTTCTGGAACGCCGCTCTGCCGCTGTTCGAGGGCGTGACGCTGCGCCATCTCGGGCGCGACGTGGGGCGATACAGCCGGATCCGCCTGTGGGGCTCGATCGGCTTTCTGCTGGTCGCCGCCGGCTACGGTCCGCTGCTCTCGCGCTACTCGGCGGCGGCGCTGCCGGCACTGTTGCTGCCGTTGTTCATCGCCATCTGGCTGTGCAGCCTGCTCGTGCCGGAGCCGGCCGCTGCCGCCGGCGGCGAGGAGGGTGACCGGGCGACATTGTGGCCGGTGCTGCGTCAGCCGATGGTGATCGGCTATTTCGCGATGCTGTTCCTGACGCACCTGAGCCACGGCGCCTACTACGGGTTCTTCAGCCTGTATCTGGAGACGCTGGGCTATGGACGTGGGATCATTGGGGCGTTCTGGGCCGTTGGCGTGCTGGCCGAGGTGGTGCTGTTCCTGGCGATGCCCCGCCTGCTGCGGTATGCCACGCCGCGTACGCTGATGCTCGGCGCACTGGCGCTGACGGCGCTGCGCTGGGGGCTGACAGCGACCCTGGCCGCCGAGCCGGCGGTCCTGGTGCCGGTGCAGATGCTGCACGCGGCCAGCTTCGGGATCTGTCACGCGCTGGGCATGCACTACCTGTACGGATTTTTCCCCGGGGCCCTGCAGGGGCGGGGGCAGGGGCTCTACAGCAGCCTCAGCTTCGGCGCCGGTGGCTCGGTGGGTGCGCTGGTCAGCGGCTATCTCTGGGGGTGGCAGGGCGGGTCGGCGGCCTTCCTGGCGGCGATGGCGTTCGCGCTCGGGGCGCTGCTGGTCGCGGCATGCACGCTGCCCGAGACCTCGCGGCGTGCGCTGCCGGAGGGCTGGACTAGAATCGCCTGAGACGCTGCATTCGTCGGTCCGCGATATGTAGTGACATCCACTTTGGCTAAACTGCGCGTCCCTGCCGAGGCTCCTGCGATCCCAAGCGATCATGCAGCATGGAGGCCGGCGACATGGAGTTCGTCATGCGTGTAGCACCATTGATTCTGGCCTCGTTGTCGTTCGCTTTGCTGCTGACGTCGGCCCACGCCGATGGTCCCTGTCTCGGCGATCCCGCCCTGAATTTCATCCCAACCCGCGCGGACGAACCCTTCGACGGCTATTTGATCGATGGCGAGGGTTGCCTGCACGATCCGCAGACTACCGATGTGACCGAACTCACGCCGCTGGTGGCCGAGTCCACGCGCCGGCCGCGGCAGGCGCAGGCGGTGTGGTTCCTGAACGGCGGCCCCATGAGCGTCGGGCGCGCGTTCGACACGATGCAGGCGGTGGCGGCCGATACGGGACATCCCGTACTCGGCATCTACAACGGTCTGCCCGAGCGCTCTTCCGATCCGGCGGCCTCGGGTGCGGTGGCGGTACTGGCCGAGCAGCTGCGGACAGGACTCGGTGCTGAAACACCGATGCACCTGATCGGCGGCAGCCTGGGCGCGGAGCTGATCGCCCGCGGCGTCGCGGCGGCGGCCGAGGATCTGAGCGATGAACAACTCGATGCCCTGCTGGTGGAGAGCGCTGGCGGGGCGGCATCGTCCTACGTCGATGGGCCTCGCTACACGCATTACCTCAACGTGATCGACGTGGCGATCCGGGCCGAGGGCCTGTTGCGTCAGGATGCCGTGCCGGGCGCCGGTGCCTTCCTGGTCTACCTGGTCGAGAATGAGCCGAAGAATCTCGTGTCCGGCGGGCCGCTGGGGCCCGTGCACGGTTGGGGCGTCTATGGCCGCTGGTACGTTCCGGTGACGCAGATCGAAGCCTGCCGGGCCGCCGGACAACGTAGACTGTGGTTGTCCCGGCTCGATCTCGTGCGCCTCTACCTCGGCCGTGAGCTGCCGGCCTGCCGGGTGCCGGCCGCCAGCTGACCGGTGCCCACCGGGGATTACCCGGCCGAAACGCATCCTGCTTGGTCGACAAGGAGACTCTGTGTCAGCAGACGATCGCCAGAAGCACCTGTTTTCACTTACCAACTTCATGTTCGGCTCGACGCCGGGGCCCTGGTTCAGGCTGCTCAGGCAGAACCATTTCGCGATCGACCCGCCGTTTTACTTCCGCGCCGCGGCCGTCTCACTGGTGACCCCCGTAAATGCGCTCGCCCGGCTTATCGAGGAACAGAAGTGGGGCGAGAGGATCGCCAGCACCAGGCTCGCCGGCCCGCCGATCTTCCTGTTGGGCCACTGGCGCAGCGGCACGACCCACCTGCACTACATGATGAGTCAGGACGAGCGATTCGCGACGCCGAACAACTACCAGGTCGCCCGGCCCTTCGCGTTCATGGGGGGCGGGGAACACAGCGCGCTCGGCCGGCTGGCGGAACGACTCGGCCTGATGCCGAAGACCCGTCCGATGGACAATGTGGCGGTCTCGTTCGATTCGCCGCAGGAAGACGAACAGGGCCTGTTCATGGCCTCGCTGCTCTCGCCGCTCGGCGGCTGGTTCTTCCTGCGCAATGATCAGCAGTACGACAAGTACCTCACCTTCGAGGACTGCAGCGAGGCCGAACGCAGCGAGTGGAAGCGGACCCTGGACTGGTTCAATCGCAAGCTCACCTGCTACTTCGGCGAGCGCCAGCTGCTGCTGAAGTCACCCCCGCACACCGGCCGCATCCGGCTGATCCTGGAGCAGTATCCGGACGCCAAGTTCGTCCATATTCACCGCAATCCCTACGATGTCTTCCGCTCGTTCCGGCATTTCTACGACACCCTGGTGCGGCTGGTGAACCTGCAGCGGATGCGCATGAGCGATGTCGAGGACACGATCATCCGCCGCTACCGTCTGCTGCACGAGGGCTACTTCGAGCAGCGCGAACTCCTGGGGCCGGATCGGCTGATCGACATCCGCTATGAGGCACTGGAGCAGGCGCCGATCGAACAGATGCGGCGCATCTACGACACACTCGATCTTGGCGGCTGGGATGCGTTCGAGCCGCGGCTACGGCGCTATCTGGACGGTCAGCGCAGTTACACCAAGAATCCTTCCCCGGCGCTG
Organism: Pseudomonadota bacterium; assembly: GCA_021767745.1. GTDB lineage: Bacteria > Pseudomonadota > Gammaproteobacteria > UBA5335 > UBA5335 > JAASSS01. The sequence continues at coordinate 8,038 of JAASSS010000043.1, read as the reverse complement.
CCCGAGCCGATTCGAAACCGCCTGGCGGATGCGTGGGAGCGCTCGTTCAGGGAGTGGGACTACGCCGCCTGACGTCGGCGGCTGGCCTTTGGGTTTCGCTCCCGAAGGGCGGCGCGGCACATTCGCTGCCGCGTCGCCCTTCGGGTATGCTCGGATGACGAACGGGCGCCGGCTTGGCGCTCCATAAAAAAGCGTCGGGATGCATGCCACGACGCGCAGAAAAGCTCAGCGGAACGAGCATCAGGAGGAGACATGTCCGCATTGACGAATGTGCTGCGCCAGCCGGAAGCCCGGCAGGCGGGCGGCGCCATCTTGCGCCAGATGGGTCTGGTGAACAATCTTCGTACCATGGGCCGGCTGGCCTGGCGTGGGGGTTTGCGACGGGAGGATCTGGCGCGCCAGTTCCTGCTCAATTTCTGGGAGACGCTCGGCGCGCGAGAGGCGATCATCGACGGCGATCGCCGCATCAGCTTCGCGCAGTTCCGCGACCGGGTACTGGGTCTGACCAACGGGCTGCACAAGCTCGGCGTCGGCGAGAACGGGGCCTGCGCCGAGCTGCTCTACAACGGCTCGACGTGGTTCGAGCTGATGATGGCCAACTCCATGCTCGGCGCGCCGATGCCGATGCTGAACTGGCATCTGCGGCCGGAGGAAGTGGTCGCCTGCGTGAACCGGGCGGCGCCGCGGGTGCTCGTCTTCGACAGCGAGTTTCTCGACACCATCCGCAGCGTGAAGGATCAGTTCGAGACGGTCGAACACCTGGTGGTGGTTGGCGCGCCGGCCGAGAGCGGCATGACGCCCTATGAATCGCTGATCGAGAAGTCGGCGGAGCAGCTGCCGCCCGGCAGCTTCAACCTCGCGCCCAAGCCCTATAGCGGCGGTACCACCGGCACGCCGAAGTACATCAACATGGACCGCAGCGCGATGATGGGCGAGTCCGATGCGGCCCGCCGCGGCGCCACCCGCGAGCAGGTGGTGCAGCTGCTGCTCAAGCAGGCCAGCATGCTGTACTGGTACGGGCTCGGTGAGCTGCACGATCCGCAGACGCGCAATGTCCGCTCGCTGATCCCCGGCCCGCTCTACCATGCCGGTGTACAGGTGGGCGTGATGCCGTTCTTCTTCGGCGGCACGGTGGTGCCGATGCGGCGCTTCTCGCCCGAGGGCGTCCTGGCGCTGATCGAGCGCGAGCGCATCAACTGGACCTTCGTCGCCCCGACCATGCTCGAGCGCATTCTGGCGCTGCCCGATGAAGTCAAGGCCCGCCACGACCTCAGCACGATGCACACCATCGTCTGCGCCGCCGCCCCCTGCCCGCCGCGGGTCAAGCGCGAGATCAACGCGCTGTTCCGCCGCCAGGGCGCACCGCGCGACGTGTTCTACGAGTACTACGGCGCCTCGGAGACCGGGCTGATCACGATCCTGGTGCCCGACGACTACCGCGATCACGAAGGCCGTTACGAGAGCGTCGGCAAGATCCGCGCCGCGCAGTGCCGCATCTACGATCCGGATACCGGCCACTGGGCGCCGACCGGGCAGGAGGGCAAGGTGCTGGTGCGCTCGGCCATGACCTTCGGCCTCGAATACGTCGGCCAGAAGGACAAGACCGACGAGTGCTTTATCGAGATCGACGGCGAGAACTGGTACGACGACGGCCTGATCGGTTACGTCGATGAGGACGATTTCCTCTATCTCACCTCGCGCGTCAAGGAAATGATCATTTCCGGCGGCGTGAACCTGTTTCCGAACGAGATCGAGCACGTCATCAAGCAGCATCCGCTGGTGCTGGACGTGGCGGTCGTGCGGGCGCCCGATCCGGATCTGGGCGAGGTGCCGGCTGCCGTGATCCAACTGCAGGACGGCGCGGAGGTCACCGAGGAGGAGATGCTGCAGTTCTGCAAGGACAACGGCCTGTACGGCTTCAAGCTGCCGCGCATCATCGACTTCGTCGACCACCTGCCGCGCAACCTGGCCGGCAAGCTACCGAAGAAGGAACTGGAGGCCCGCTACTGGCAGGCCGCCGCGCAGCACGGCTAGGCCAGTTCGTATTTCGCTCGCATCGAAAGGCCGGCGCCCGCCGGCCTTTTTTCTTGCTGCCGCGATGCGTGCCCGCCATGTGCATGGAGCCGCGTAGGCTCTACTTGCCCATGTGCCTGCAGTAGCCGTCCGTCCTGGATCGAGGCGTCGGCAGGCATGCGCGGTCGCCTGAATGGCGATGCATCGATATCGGCAGGGGGAAGCCGGACGGTAACGCCAGGCGCCCGTGGCTCTGAGCAGCAGGCCGGGGCCGAGCATTGGAATATCGTCGCGGTCCGGTTATCCCGGAGCGCGGGCGGCTCCGGCGGTCCTCGGCGCATGTGCAATCGGCATCGAGCGGGCGACCCGTCGGGCGGCGCCGATGCGTCGCGGCCAGCTGCCGGGCCTCAGGCAAGGTCGCGTGCCAGCCGAACGCCGGCCCGGATGTGGCGTTTGTCACTCGTGTAGAAGTTGCGAAAGCTGGTTCGGCGCAGCGGAGCGGGCGTGGCCGAGCTGCCACCGCGCAGCTCCCGGTGTGCGCCATCGAACCACGGGGTGGAATAACCGCGATACGGGAAAGCGGCGAACCCGGGCCGGGGTGCAAAGGCGCTGGCGCACCACTCCCACACCACGCCCACCTCGCGCAGCAGCCCCTGGCCGGCGGCTGCCTCCCATTCGTCGGCGCTCGGCAATCGCGCACCCCGCCAGCGGGCATAGGCTTGCGCCTCGTACCAGCAGATCCCGTGCAGCGGCGCTGCAGGCGCCAGCGATCCGACGCCGGCCGTGCCGAGTTCCACCCAGCCCTCGCTGGTCCGGCGCCAGTGCCAGGGCGCACCGACGGCCTGCGCGCATCGCCAGGCCCAGCCCGCCAGTGACCAGCAGTCCCGCTGCGCATAGCCGCCGTCCTCGATGAACCGCAGGTACTCGCCGTTGGTGACCGGCCGCTCGGCGAGCTGACAGCCGTCGATCGCCAGCCGCTGTGCCGGCAACTCGTTGTCGTAGGGCGCGGGGTGGTCGGTGGCGCCGAGCAGGTAGTCTCCCGCGACTACGGTGCGCCAGCGGCCCGTCGCCGCCGGCTGCGCGGGCCCGGCCGGCCGACGGGGCGCCGGTCGGGCCTGCTGCACGGTCAGGGCCCGCGCCTCGAGCACCAGTCGCACGGTTTCCAGGTGCTGGGCGTAATGCTGAATGATGAAGTGCAGCAGGTAGTCGCCGGCAAGCAGCGGATGCAGGTGGGAGGCCGTCCGCAGTGTCCGCCACGCCTGCAGGTTGGCTGCCTGCAGGGCGGTGACCCAGGCGCTGAGCGCTGCCCATGGCGGCAACATCCGGCTGCGATAGGTCTTGCCGAGATTCTCGGGGAAGAAGTGTCGGCGCGCCTCGGCATCGAGGACCCGCTGCCCGCCGACGTGCTCGCGCAGCCAGAGCGTCTCCACGCAGGCAGCGTGCCCGAGGTGCCAGCCGAGAGGGCTGAGATCGTCATGCCACTGTCGCTGCCGGTCCGGCTCGGGGCAGGCCAGGCAGGCGGCCAGCAGCTGGCGCTGGCAATCCTGCAGTTGCTCCAGCGGATCGCTCACAACGGCGTCAGCTGCGCCTGATGACCCGGCGCCAGTTCGAGCAGCGCGTGCGCCGGCACCGTCTGCCAGTCCGCTGCATCGACGGGCTCGGAGGCCACGGCCACGCCTCCCGGCCAGCTGGCGGTAGCGGCGGCGTGATAGAGCGAGGGCGCCGGCGCGTTGAGCGCATGGCGCAGCGCGTAGAGCACGCGACCATCGGTCACGGTGATGCTGAGCAGGTGCTTCGCCCGCGGCGCCAGCGTCTGGATCGTCTGCGCCGTGGCGGCCAGCGCTGCCAGCGGGTGCCCAAGCCGTTGCTGTTGCATCTGCCAGAGGCTGAACAAATACTCGGAGTCCGTGGTCCCAGCCATGGCACCTTGCAGCGCGTCGGGCAGCAGCCGGTTCAGCCGCGGCCGCAGCGCGGTGAACTCGCCGAGATAGCCGTTGTGGACGAACAGCCAGGGCGGGGCGCAGAACGGCTGGGTGCTGGCATAGCCGGCCTGCATGCCGTCGGTCGCGCTGCGCACGTTGCCGATCCAGCAACCGCTGCGCAGGCAGCGGCCGAGGTCGGCCAGATTCGGATCGGTCCAGACCGGCACGGTGTTGAGATAACGCGCCGGCCGGTCCTGATCGTCGTACCAGCCGACGCCGAAGCCGTCGGCGTTTACCGCCGCATCGCGCATCTCCCGTGCCGCCCACGACTGGCGGAACAGGCTGTGCGGCGGCTGCTGCAGGAACCGGTGCAGCGAGATCGGCTCACCGGCGTAGGCTGCGATACGACACATGATCCCGTGATTTCCCGATCTGCCGTTCCCGACGCGCCCGCGTCGTTACAGGAAGTTTCCAGATGCCGACAGTGATGCCTTCTTCCTCGCCGTCCCGCCGGTGCATGGACCTGCGGCCCGAGCGGCCGGTGCCCGGCATCGTCGAGGACGCGGCTGCCGGGCTGCTCGAGGCACCGCGTTCGCTGCCGCCGAAGTACTTCTATGACGCCGTGGGGTCGGCACTGTTCGATCGCATCTGCGATACGCCCGAATACTACCCGACGCGTACCGAGGCGGCGTTGCTCGCGGCCCATGCCGGCGAGATCATGCGCCGCTGCCAGCCCCGGGCGCTGGTCGAGCTCGGCAGTGGGACCTCGCGCAAGACCCGCCACCTGCTGCGCGCGGCACCCGCGCCGGCACGGCTCACCTACTGGCCGCTGGATGTCTGCGAGCCGGTGCTGGAAGCCCAGGCGATCGCGCTGGAGCAGGAATTTCCCGGCCTCGCGGTCCAGCCGCTGGTGGGGGACTACCACGGCGGTCTGGCACATCTGCCGCCGATGCCCGGCCCCCGCCTGTTCGTCTTCCTTGGCGGTACCCTCGGCAACTTCCGCCACCACGAGGCGCTGGCACTGCTGCAGGAGCTGGCGGTGCTGATGGCTCCCGCCGATGCCCTGCTGCTGGGCGTGGACCGGGTCAAGTCGACGGCGCGGCTGAATGCCGCCTACAACGATGCCGCGGGCGTCACGGCCGCCTTCAACCTCAACCTGTTGCAGGTGCTGAACCGCGAACTGGCGGCAGATTTTGATCCTGCCGCCTTCTCCCATCATGCCGCCTACGATGAGCGGGCCGCGCAGATCGAGATGGCGCTGATTTCACGCCATGCCCAGCAGGTGGAGCTTGGCGCGCTGCAGCGGTGCATCACCCTGGCCGAGGGCGAGCCGATCCGCACCGAGATCAGCCGCAAGTTCACGCCGGAGTCGCTGCGGGCCCTGCTGGCGGAGGCCGGCCTCGGGCTGGAGGCGCTGTACCAGCCCGAGGACGGCAGCTTCTCGCTGGTGAGCGCCCGTCGCGGCTAGGGCGTCGCCGCCTCACCCTCGGCGGTGGCCGGCTCGCCCGCTGCGCGTGCGGCGAGATCGGCCGCGATGGCCAGCTCATAGGCCAGCCAGCCGGCCTTGGGCTCACGCTCCAGCGTCACCAGGCCCCAGGCGCGCTGACGATCGAGCGGCTCGTCCGGATTCTCCAGGTAGTGATAGAAGAAGATGCCGGTGCCGCCTGCCTCGGCGGTGGCCTGAATCGCCAGCCAGACGTACAGTGCCTGCCGCGCCTCGGTCCGCAGGGCGCCTGCCGTGTGATAGCCGGTCTCCATCACCACGACCGGACGACCATTGGCCACGCTGCGCACGTCCCGGATCATGTCGCCCAGCCGGGGTGCCAGCAGGGCCTGGTTGGCGATGATCGAGGGATAGTGGAACAGGCCCACGGTGTCATAGTCGACCTTGCCCTCGATGCGACGCAGGAACGCCTGCCAGTCCAGCAGCGGGCTCAGCGTCATGATGACCTCCGCTTCCGGCGTGTCGTGGCGGCGCACGGCCGCGCTCAGCGTCTGCAGGATCCGGTCCTGGACGTCTTCCGGATAGATCTGCGCCCGGACGTTGTTGTTGTAGTGGTAGAGCGAGATGTTGATCTCGTTCTCCAGCCCCCAGCTGTCGATCTGGTGGGCGTAGCGCTGCACGGTGGCGTTGGCGTATTCGTCCAGCTGGGCAAGGTAGGCCTCGCCGTCGAGATCCTGCGTCCACTCCGGCGCGATCGCCCGCTCCACGTTGTAGCCGGCGCCCAGCTTGCCGAGCACCTGGATGTCGTACTTCTCCGCCCAGCCGAGCAGCGCATCGAAATAGCTGAAGTCGAAGGGCGCGTCGGGTTCCGGCTCGATCAGCTTCCAGGACAGGTCGACGCTGATCCAGTTGATGCCGATCTCCGCCATGCTGGCGAGGTCGGATTCGAAGATCTCGAAGCTGGGATAGGGCACGTGATAGGCGACGATGCCGTAGCGAAAGTCGCTCTCCGGCGGTGCTTCGGCCGCTGTCAGCGCCGGGGCGGCGGCGAGCGCCAACAGTCCCAATGGGCGGAGGGACCGGGTTCGGGGGAAAGTCTTGCGCGAGGCCATCGTGTTGCTCCGGTGGTCGTCGTGTGAACGGAATCTCCAAAAATCGAAACGTCGGCGTGCGGGTCGGCCGGCGCGATGACCGCCGCGCCTGCCGGCAGAGGATTAGCGCAGCGTTCGGTCAGTCGGCGGCACCGACCGCAGATTCATCGTCCCCGATCTGCCCGGTGGCGTCGAGCAGCGGCGCCAGCCGTGCCTGCTCGGGGGCGGTGAGCGCCTTCAGGTCCGCCTGGGCGATCGCGTGCAGCGCTGCCTGCGCGCCACCGAGCAGTGCCTCGGCAGCCTGCAGGTCCGCCCGCAGTTCGGCGCGAATGAAGGGGCCGATTTCGGCCCGTACGGCGCGCGCGGCCCGGCAGGCGATTGCCGCATCCAGCAGCGGCTGCAGCGCCTCGCGCGGCGCGAGCGAGCGCTGCGGGTCCAGCAGCTCGGCGAACAGGCGTGCATCGGCCGCCGCCGCGGTGAGCAGCCGCTCGGTCAGGGCGGCAACCCGGCGCGCCGGGGCGTCGAGCACCGCCGGCGCGTCCAGATGACGCTGGCTGACGGCGATGGCCTTGTGCAGCAGGGCCACGCCGAGCGCGGCCGCCGCGCAGCTGGCCGCGCCGGCGCCCGGTGCCGGCGCATCGGCCCCGATCGCCGCCAGCAGGTCTTCCAGCGCCTGGCGCGCCAGCGGCACCTCGGTGGTCATTGCCGCGCCGCTTCCCCGATCACGGCATGCACGAAACGCAGCTTGTCCTGTACCGGTTCGGTAAGCACGAACGGATAGGCGTCTTCCAGTCCCATGCTGCGGTTCAGCCCGTTCATGGCGACACTCAGCCGCAGCCAGTCACCCAGCATGGTGTCGAAATCGCGCCCCGGCGGCGCAATGGCCACGGGCGTCTCCTGCTCCGGCCGGTGCGGCACCAGCCGATCGTTCACGTGCAGGCCGAAGTCGTCCGCCGTCTCCAGCGTATCCACCATGTGCAGGTAGTGGGCCCAGCATTCTGCCCAGTCCTCCCAGGGATGGGCGCTGGCGTAGGGGCTGATGAAGATCTCCGGCCATTCGGTCTGCACGCCCTTGGCGTAGTGCGCCTGCAGGGCCTCGCCGTAGTCGGCACGTTCGTCGCCGAACAGGCGGCGGAACTCCTCCAGCCGTGGACTGCCGGGCAGCAGATACTCCCAGTAGTAGTGGCCGATCTCGTGCCGGAAGTGGCCGAGCAGGGTGCGGTAGTCTTCGCCGAGGTGCCGCCGGATGCGGGTTCGGGCGATGGGATCGGCCTCGGCGATGTTCAGGGTGATCACGCCCTCGGCGTGGCCGGTGAGCACCGGGTCCTGGGTCGTCAGTGGTTCGGTGAATTCGCTTTCCGGCGTCTTGTCGGCCATGAAGTCGAAGGCCAGGCCGCGCTCGGGATCGGTCGTCTTGTCGATCACCGGCAGGCCCAGGCGCAGCAGCGAGTAGATCGCGTGATGCTTGGCCTGCTCCAGCCGCCCCCACAGTGGCCGATTCTCCGGGATCGACAGGTCCGGGATCGTCCGATTCAGCCGGCAGGCGGGACACAGGGCGGCCTCCTGTG
>JAASSS010000042.1 GCA_021767745.1 Pseudomonadota bacterium | reverse complement strand
TTGCCGTCCTCGGGGCGGGCTCGTGGGGCACGGCACTCGCGATCCATCTGGCGCGGCAGCGCCACGAGGTTCGACTCTGGGGCCATCGGCCCGCGCACGTGGCGGCACTGGCGCAGGCGCGGTGCAATGCGCGCTACCTGCCGCAGGTGCCCTTTCCGTCCAGCCTGCAGCCGGTGGCGACACTGGAGGAGGCCGTCGCTGGCAATGCCGCGGTCCTCATCGCCGTGCCCTGCAGAGCCCTGCGCGAGACCCTCCGGACACTGCTTCTGGCCGCGCCCGAGGTCGAGCGGCTCGCCCTCGCCTGCAAGGGACTGGAGCCGGAGTCGCTGCGCCTGCCGCACGCGCTGGCGGCCGACAGCCTCGGGCAGGCGCGGCCGGTGGCGCTGATTTCGGGTCCGACCTTCGCCGCCGAGCTGGCAGCGGGCCTGCCGGCAGCGACCACCGTCGCCGCGACCGACCTGCGGGTGGCCGATGACTGGGCCCGGCTGATCCACTCCGATCGCCTGCGTGCCTACACCACCACCGACGTGGTCGGCGTGGCACTCGGCGGCGCCCTCAAGAACGTGATTGCCATCGCCGCCGGCGTCGCCGACGGCCTCGGCTTCGGCGCCAACTCCCGGGCGGCGCTGATCACCCGCGGGCTGGCCGAGATGCGCCGGCTCGGGCAGGCTCTCGGCGGGCGGCAGGAAACCTTCATGGGACTCGCGGGCATGGGCGACCTGGTACTCACCTGCACCGACGATCAATCCCGCAATCGGCGCTTTGGCCTTGCGCTGGGGCGCAACGTGGAGGTGAGTGCCGCCTTGGCGGAGATCGGCCAGGTGGTGGAAGGCATGCGCACGGTGAGCCCGGTGCGCGCGTTGGCGCAGCAGCACGGCGTGCGCATGCCGATCACCGAGCAGGTGTATCAGCTCGTGCACGGCCGGCGCACGGCGCAGGAAGCCGTCGACCGGCTGATGGGCGGACAGCACCGGCACGAGGCCGGCGAGGGCACGCCCGCCGACTAGCCGGCGCCGGCGAAGTCGTGCTGTCGCCAGGCTTCGTAGACCACCACGGCGACTGCGTTCGACAGATTCAGGCTGCGGCTGTGCGGACGCATCGGCAGGCGCAGGCACTGCTCGGCCGGCAGCTCCCCCAGCACGGCGCCCGGCAGGCCGGTAGTCTCAGGCCCGAACAGCAGCACATCGCCGGCGGCGTAGGTCGGCGCGTCGTGGCGCCGGGTGGCGCGGGTGGAGAAGGCCAGCACCCGGCGAGGCTCGCCCAGGCTCGCCAGCATCGCCGCCAGCGATGTGTGCACGCGGAGGTGGGCATACTCGTGATAGTCGAGTCCGGCCCGGCGGAGCTGGCGGTCGGTCAGGTCGAAGCCGAGCGGTGCGATCAGGTGCAGCCGGCAGCCGCTGTTGGCGCACAGGCGGATCACGTTGCCGGTGTTCGGCGGAATCTGCGGCTGGTAAAGCACCACCTCGAACATCAGCGTTTCCCGACAGGCGACGTAGAATGGCGGCATCTTACTGCCGACTGCGCACGATGACCGCCGATCCCCGTCTCGAGGTGCCCTTTTGCGGGCTGACGCTGAAAAACCCGCTGGTGCTGCTGTCCGGCTGTGTCGGCTTCGGCCATGAATACCCGCGCGTGGCGGGCTTCTCGAATGCGCAGGTCGGGGCGGTCTGCCTGAAGGGCACCACCGGGGCGGCCCGCCCCGGAAACCCGGCCCACCGGGTCGTGGAAACGCCGGCCGGCATGCTCAACGCCATTGGCCTGCAGAATCCTGGCGTCGCGCACGTGGTCGAGCACATCCTGCCGACGCTGGACTTCGGACAGACCTGCTACATCGCCAATCTGTCCGGCTCGACGGTGGAAGAGTACGTGGCGGTGGCACGGCAACTCGACGATACGCCGCTGCAGGCGCTGGAGATCAACATCTCCTGCCCGAATGTGAAGGAAGGCGGCGTCACCTTCGGCAACGACCCCGACATGTCCGCGCGCGTGGTGGCCGCTGTCCGGGCCGTCACGGACAAGCCACTGATCACCAAGCTGTCGCCGAACCAGGCCGACATCGCCGCCAACGCCCGGCGTTGCCTGGAGGCCGGCAGCGATGCCTTCGCCGTGATCAACACGCTGCAGGGTATGGCAGTGGACATCCATACTCGCCGACCTGTGCTCGGCAACGTGCAGGGCGGACTGTCGGGGCCGGCGATCAAGCCGATCGCGCTGCTGAAAGTGCATCAGGTCGCGCAGGTATGCGTGCCGCATGGCGTGCCGATCATCGGCCAGGGCGGGATCGCCAGCGGCACCGACGCGCTGGAATTCTTGATTGCCGGTGCCAGCGCCGTGGGCATCGGTACCGGGCTGTTCTACGACCCACTGCTGTGTCACAAGGTACTGGCGGACCTGCAGGCCTACCTCGACACCCATGGCTTCGACACGATCGGTGAGCTGACCGGCAGCCTGCAGCATTCCGCCTGAGCCGGATGCCCGATGCCGGCGTGCAACAAAAACTTCTAGTGTGGCTCCCGCGGATGGGTGCATACTGAGCGGGCCGCCCAGGGTGAGCGGCGTCGCGTTCAGCGCGGCCAGAGATTACGGCCCGACAGGGGCCCTTCGATCGCTGCCGACGGCAGCCAGTTGGTGAGACTTATGACTTCTATTTATGTGGGCAATCTCCCGTTCTCGGCAACGGAGGACGAGATCCGTTCGCTGTTCGAGCCGCACGGTGAGGTGCAGTCCGTCAAGCTGATCTCCGATCGCGAGACCGGTCGTCCCCGGGGCTTCGGCTTTGTGGAGATGGATCCCCAGGCGGCCAACGCCGCCATCGAGGCGCTGAACGGCGCGCAGCTGGGCGGGCGCAGCCTGCGCATCAACGAGGCTGCCGATCGACGTGGCGGTCCCGGCGGCGGCGGCGGCCGGCGGCCGGCGGGGCGCTTCTAGCGCGCCGTGGATTGCGTGGCTGGTGGCTGACCACCGGTAGAAAAAGGCGGCCATTCGGCCGCCTTTTTCGTCTTCCGCCGTCGCGGGGCAGGCTCCGCCATCGGAGCGTCGGCCGTGGCCGGCGGCGGTCCGTGGACTGCCGCCGGCCAATCGATCTACATCGGGCTGACGCTGATCGACGGCTGCGCCTGGATCATGCCTGCGACCTGCTGCGGCCCCATGCCCCACAGGTCGTCGGAGAAGAACAGGTTCACGCCGATGGTGATGTCCTGCCCCTTGGGGATATCGCTGACGCGGTACCCGACCTCCGGATGGCTGCCCTTGTAGCGCTCCGGGCCCACCGCATCGTCACCGCGGGCGGCATCGTAGTAGAGGATATCCAGCGTCGGGTTATAGGCCTCGGCACCGACGAAGAACGCCGCGACGTCGAAGCCCTTGCCGGAGCTGCCGACGATCCAGCTGTTGGCTGCGCTCGCACCAAGCTTGGCCGGATCAGGCCCACTCTTCGTGCCAGCCACGACCGGCTGCTGCGGCCCCTCGGCGGTCACGATCTTCGTGCCTTCCAGCTCGTGGAAGTCCAGCGAGATGTCGATGTTCAGATCCGGCGTGATGCCGGGGATGGAGGCATACACCGGCACCTCCACCGTCTGCGGGCCGGCGGCGACCGTCGCACCGGCGCTGATCTTCACGACCACCAGGTTCAGCGAGGCATCGACCGCGATCAGGCTGCGCACCGGACCGTTCTTCACGGCCGCCACACTGTGCGGCAGCACGTTGTTGGTGATGGTCGGCGCCATGAACAGATCGGGATCGATGCGGATCTTCATCGCATCGAGTACGGTCTTGCCGCCGTTGGCACCCTTGTAGGTCAGATCCTCCCAGATCAGCGGCTTGTTCGGCTCCATGTTCAACGTGTAGTAATCGGTCTTGAGCCGGCCGGTGCTGTTGTCGTAGTTCACGTAGCGCTTGTCCGAACGCTGCGACGACCCCTCGACCACATAGATGTAGCGCGTCTCGCCGCGCTCGGTCACGGCAACCTCGGCCACCGCCGTGCCACCGGCGCTGCCGAGGGCGTCCGCGGAGACCTGCTCACCGGCGTCCTTGAACATGAACACCAGCATGTCCTGCGCTTCGAAGACGTTTTCCTGGCCGTCCACCGGGATGCTGCCACCCGGCACATACGGGAAGCCACGCTCGTTCATTTCGTCGAACTGGAACGGAATCGGCTGCAGCTGGCCGTTGCTGGAAGCCATGACGGTATAACCGTCGAACGGCTTGCCGGTCAGCTGCGTCAGCTTCTCGCCCTTGACCGTCACGATACGCAGCTCCTGGACCGCATCCAGCGCCAGCGCCGGGGTCGCAGCGGCCGCACAGGCAACTGCAAGGCCACCAAGCCCGAAAGTGCGCCAATGATTCTGCTTGAACATCATTTCTCCTCGTTTCATTCCATTCCCTGGTGCGCGCTGCACGGGATCCGTGCGGCGCCGCGATGCCTACCTGCCGTAGAAAAAACGACGTCTGGCAGCCCTCCCGGTTGACCGCTGCCTCACCGAAGGGCGGACGTCGGCCGCGACCGGATTGTTCCGGGCCCGGCAGGCCGCCGAAGCGACCGGCGCGGGGCAGAGCCGCTGGCGAACATAGCACGATAAGGCGGACGAACAACGTCACCGACCTGTCGCGGCACGGTCACCGGACTGCCGCCCGCCTCCCACAGAGTGTGTCGACATCGATTGCTGTTCTCTCTTGATGACATTCCCGGAGGCATCATGGTTCATCTACGTCTGACACAAGCCCTGACGCTGGCGACGCTGGCCGCGGCGACGAGCACTGCCCTGGCGGGCGGCGCCGACCGGCTGGAACTGGCGGACCGGCTCGAGGGCAAGATCGTCATCGCCCATCGCGGCGCCAGCGGCTATCTGCCCGAGCACACGCTGGAAGCCTACGCCCTGGCCTACGGCATGGGCGCCGACTACATCGAACCGGACCTGGTGATGACACACGACGGCGTGCTCATCGCCCTGCACGACATCCACCTCGAGGGCACCACCGATGTCGAGGCCGTCTTCCCAGATCGGGCCCGCGAGGACGGCCGTTGGTATGCCGCCGATTTCACCCTGGCCGAGATCAAGCAGCTGAGCGTGGAGGAGCGTGAGGACGGCGCCAACGGCGCGCGTGTCTTCCCGCAGCGTTTCCCGGATGATGCCGAAGGCTTCACCGTCCCGACCTTCGAGGAGATGATTCGGCTGGTGCAGGGGCTGAACGCCGTTACCGGCTGCGACGTCGGCATCTATCCGGAGACCAAGCTGCCAGCCTTCCACGACGCCGAAGGCCTGGCGATGGAGCAAACGCTGCTGACGACACTGGCCGAGTACGGCTACCGCGGCCGCGACGCGCGGGTGTTCGTACAGTCCTTCGACCCGGCGAACCTGCAGGAGATGCGCTTCGAACTCGGCACCGACCTGCCGCTCGTCCAGCTGATCAGCGGTGGTCAGCAGGAACTGACCGAACCCGCCGCGCTGCGCCGGATCGCCACCTACGCCGACGGCATCGGCCCGAGTAAAACGCTGATCGAGGACTCGGCGGGCGCACTGGTGGCGGCCGCGCACGCCCTCGACCTGCTGGTGCATCCCTACACCTTCCGCGCCGATGCCCTGCCGGGGCAGTATCAGAGCCTGCGCCAGGAACTGGCACAGTTCTACTTCGGCTACGGTGTCGATGGCCTGTTCACGGACCAGCCGAACCTCGCGGTCGACTACCTCAAGCTGCGCCAGCCCGCCCGCCGGCTCGCCGAACGCCGTCGCTGCAGCCGCTGAGGCAGCGACCTAGGCCCGCCCCGGACCGGCCGGCGGGGGATCGTCCCCGCCGGCCGCCTCACTGCGTGTCGATTCCCAGACGATGACGCTCTGGATCACCTGCAGCATCGCCGATTGCAGCAGCCCCCGTGCCGCGTCGGCATCACCGGCCTTCAGGTGCGTCCAGGCCGGCAGCGTGAAACGCAGCTCCGGTCCCACCACCCCCGCCTCGACCAGCTCGGCATAGGCCTGCCGCAGCGCCAGCAGGCAGCTCTGCGCCGCCGGTCGCGGCAATCCGGCTTCCTGCAGCACCATCGCGCAGACGGCAGCCGGCGCGGCATGCACGACCAGCTCGCCCGAATGCGCCGGATGGTGCAGCCGCTCCTGCCAGTAACAGCCGGCGAGCGTCTCCAGCACCGTGCGCAGCGCCAGCATGCTCGGCAGATCGCCCGCCAGCTGCGGATTGCCCCGCCGGGCCGCCACGTCTGCCGCCACCGCCAGCGGCTGCGCCACCCATAGCGCGTACTCGGCGTCGGTCAGAAAATTGTGCTCAGTCATGCGCCTCGCCCCGTCGATACGCTTCAATGATCGCAGAGTTCGCACCGGAGGATACCGATGACCCTGATGCTCGCCGCCGCACTCGCCCTGGCCCTCGCCGTCGGCATCGTGGCGATTGCCCTATGGGAGCTGTTCCGGCGCCGCGCCTTCCTCGGCGCCGGGCTGGTGGGCCTGGCTGCCGTGATCGCGGGCCTGGGGCTGGGCGTGGTGGGCTGGAATCGCTATCACGATGCGCTCGCCGGCTTCACCAGCGGCGAAAGCCAGATCACCGTCAGCAGCGAGCGCATCGACAATCAGCATTACCTGCTGCACCTGCGCAGCGGCGACGAGCATCGGGTGGTCGCCGTCGATGGTGACGAATGGCGCCTGGATGTGATGACGGTGGACTGGCCGTTGCTGCAGCCACGCTATCGGGTGCGCCTGCTGCGCACGCGCTACACCGACATTCACCAGGGTCTGCGATACCCGCCGACCCGCGAGCCGCTGGACGCCGGCGAGACCATGGCGCTGCAGCCGCTGCAGCGGGCCGGCGAATGGCTGCCGTTCCTGCGGATCGCCCAGAACACGACGCCCTACGAGCCCCTCGACCCGAGCGAGACCTACCTCGTGCAGATCGATGCCAAGGGGCAGCCCCACGTGCGGACCACACGGGCCGCCCCCTGACGACGCGCCGACCGGATCAGCCGGGCCGCGCCGCGCGAGTGGTCAGAACAGGTCGGGCGGCAGGCCGAGCTGGCGCGCCGCCAACTCGATCAGCTGCCCACGAGGCTGCCCATGTGCCAGCAGCCAGCCGTCCTCGAGCGCCGCCTGCAGATGCAGCGTCTGCCCCTCCCGTCGGACGTAGCCGGCCGCCAGCAGGTCCGCCAGTCTCGCCTCGGCGGCAGGCGTCAGCGAGGTGGCCAGATCCGCCGGCACCTGCCCCTGCAGCTGCGCATCCAGACCGGCGAACAGACGGGCGGGGTTCAGCAGCGCGAAGCCGGTCGCCTCACCACGGAAGGCGATCCGGCCGCGGCCGGTCATCCGGCCTGCCGGCGTCTCCACCTCCAGTGACACCAGCTCCAGCACCGGCTGCGCCGCCAGCAGACGCTGCAGTTCACCGATGCCATTCAGCAGCGCGCCCAGCTCCGGCTCTCGCTGCACGGCCTCGCGGCCCAGCGCCTGCAACGTCGCCGGCGGCAGATTGGCAAAACGCAGCTGCAGCGAGCCACCTGCGCTGCCCTCGCGCTCGCCCTGGGCCAAGCGCTCGAACGCCAGCCGAAGCTCCCCTGCCAGCCGGTTCAGATCGTCGAGCTGGGCGACAGGCTGCAGACGCAGTCCGTGCACGGTCACCGGCACCTGTCCGGCCGGCGCCTGCACCAGTCGCTCGAACGTGAGCTCGCCGTCGAGACGACGCAGCCCGGCGGCCCGGACGTCGACCGCCTCGGTGATGCGCAGATCCAGCGCCAGCCCCTGCCAGCCCAGTACGGCGCCGTCCTCGCCGTGCCAGCTGAGCGCCGGCCAGCGCAGTGCGATCCGGCTCTCGCCTCGGCGCTCATGCGTCCAGTCGACCCGCAGCGGCGCCCAGCGCAGCAGGCCACCGCCGGCCGCATCGGGGGAGACCGACGGCGGATGGCCGGCGTAGGCGGGGATCTGCAGGGTCTGATGCAGCGAGCCGTCCAGACCGATGTGACCGGCCATGCGCGCCATCACGCCATCGGCGAAGTAGGGCGTCAGCCGATCGGCGAGAGCGGGCGGCACGTCAAGATCGGTGTCCAGCCCCGCGGCACCGAACTGCCAGCGGCCGCCGGTGCGGAACAGCGGCCCGTGGCGAATCTGCTGCCGCAGCCGCAACGGCACCGCGCCGGCCAGCACCGGCTCGCGCTGCGCCAGGACCGCCGCCGGAGCACCGTGTAACTGGGCCTGCACCTGAGCGGTGCTCGTGAACCAGCCGCGCTGGTAATCCAGCTGGGTCAGCGTCAGCTCCGGCTGCTCGGCAAGGCTCTGCCACTGGGCGCGATAGCTGCGCTCGGCGAGCATGCCGGCGCCATAGGGCAGCGCCAGCACCGCCAGCAGCAGGCTGATGATCAGGATGAGCAGGCTTCGCATGGAATGATCCGGGGCGGCGCCGGCACGGGGACCCGCCGGCTGGGCAGCGACAGGCTAGACGCTCAGGTGCTGCTGCACCAGCGCATCGGTCAGCGCCGCGATCGCCCCCGAGCGCACCACACTGCCGCGCTCGATGATGTGGAAGTCGCTGGCCACGCGGCGGGCGAACGGCAGCTTCTGCTCGACCAGCAGCACCGTCAGCCCGTCCTCCTCGCGCAGGCGGCGGATGACTTCGCCGATGTCGTGCACGACGTTCGGCTGGATGCCCTCGGTCGGCTCGTCGAGGATCAGCAGCTTCGGTGCCAGCACCAGCGCCCGGCCGATCGCGAGCTGCTGCTGCTGCCCGCCGGAGAGGTCGCCGCCGCGCCGATGCAGCATCTCGCGCAGGACCGGGAACAGCTCGAACACGCGGGGCGGAATCCGGTCGGTGCGCCCCGCGCCGAGGGGCACCTGCAGATTCTCCTCGACGGTGAGCTGCGGGAAGATGTGCCGGCCCTGGGGCACGTAGCCGATGCCGGCCCGGGCCCGGGCCACGGCCGGACGGCCGCTGAGCACGTCGCCCTCGAACAGCAGCCGGCCGGCGCGGATAGGCAGCAGGCCCATGATGACCTTCATCAGCGTGGTCTTGCCCACGCCGTTGCGCCCCATCACGCAGGTGCACGAGCCCGCGGGCACCGTCAGCGAGAGATCGCGCAGGATGTGGCTCTCGCCGTAGTACTGCTGGATCGACTCGAGGGCGAGCGTGGGCGTCACCGCCTGTGCGGCTGCCGCACCGGTGGCGGCGCTAGGCACCGAGATAGACCTCGATCACGCGCGGGTCCTGCTGCACCTCGGCCATCGATCCCTCCGCGAGCACAGCGCCCTGGTGCAGCACCGTGACCCGCCGGGCGATGCTGCGTACGAATTCCATGTCGTGCTCGACCACCACCACCGAGCGCTCGCCGGCAAGGGCGGTCAGCAGCTCGGCGGTCTGCTCCATCTCGTGGCCGCTCATGCCGGCGACCGGCTCGTCCACCAGCAGCAGTGCGGGTTGTTGCAGCAGCAGCATGCCGATCTCCAGCCACTGCTTCTGGCCATGCGAGAGCTCGCCGGCCAGCCGCGACCGCTCCGCCACCAGCCCGATCGTCTCCAGCACCTGCTCGATCTGCTCGCGCTGCGCCGGCGCGAGACGAAACCAGACCGAGGCCCATACGCGCTTGTCGGAGTGCAGCGCCAGCACGAGGTTGTCCCACACGCTCTGCTGCTCGAACACGGTCGGCTTCTGGAACTTGCGCCCCACCCCTACCTGGGCGACCTCCGGCTCGGACAGGCGCAGCAAATCGATGCCATCGCCGAAGAACACCTGCCCGGCATCGGGTCGGGTCTTGGCGGTGATCACGTCCATCATCGTGGTCTTGCCCGCGCCATTGGGGCCGATGATGCAGCGCAGCTCGCCCTCGTAGATGTACAGCGTGAGCGCATCGAGCGCCTTGAAGCCATCGAAGCTGACGGTCACGTCCTCCACGTGCAGGATCGTGCCGTGACGGGTCTGACGGCGAACACGCTGCGCCGGAGGTACCAGCGCGTCGAACACCCGATCGCGCTCGGTGAACGGGCGCAGCGGCGTGGGCAGCTTCATGCGCGGCTCCGGCGCAGCAGACCCACCAGCCCCTGCGGCAGGAACAGGGTCACCACCACGAACAGGCCGCCGAGAAAGAACAGCCAGGCCTCCGGTGCGGCGCTGGTAAGGAAGGTCTTGGCATAGTTGACCAGCAGCGCGCCCAGCGCCGCCCCATACAGCGTCGCCCGCCCGCCGACCGCGACCCAGACGACCATCTCGATCGAGTTCAGCGGCGAGAATTCGTTGGGGTTGATGATCCCCACCTGCGGCACGTACAGCGCGCCGGCCACGCCCGCCAGCATGGCGGAGAACACCCACACGAACAGCTGATAGTTCTCCACCCGGTAGCCGAGGAAGCGGGTGCGACCCTCGGCATCGCGCACGGCGTTCAGCACCTGCCCGAACCGCGTGACCGTGAGATAGCGCGAGGCGAGGAAGCCGAGCGCCAGTGCCAGCGCCGAGGCCACGAACAGCGACACGCGCATCGCCTCGCTCTGCAGATCGAAGCCCAGCAGATCCTTGAAGTCGGTCAAGCCGTTGTTGCCGCCGAAACCCATCTCATTGCGGAAGAAGGCGAGCATCAGCGCGAAGGTGAGCGCCTGGGTGATGATCGACAGGTACACGCCGTTGACGCGGGAGCGGAAGGCGAAGAAGCCGAACACCAGCGCCAGCAAGCCCGGCGCCGCCAGCACCATGAGCATGGCGAAGGGGAACAGATCGAAGCCGTGCCAGAACCACGGCAGGCTCTCCCAGTCCAGGAACACCATGAAATCGGGCAGCACCGGATGGCCGTAGACGCCGCGATCGCCGATCTGGCGCATCAGGTGCATGCCCATCGCGTAGCCGCCGAGCGCGAAGAACGCCCCGTGGCCCAGCGTGAGGATGCCGCAGTAGCCCCACACCAGATCCACCGACACCGCCAGCAGCGCAAAGCACAGGTACTTGCCGAGCAGCGCGACGGTGTAGGCGGACAGATGGCCGGGCGCGCCCGCCGGTACCGCGAGGTTCAGTAGCGGTACCAGGATTATCGCGGCCAGCAGCAGGACCAGCAGGACCTGCCCGCCACGGTCGCGCCGCAGCGACGCCCAGAGCAACCCCATGCTAGGCCTCCGCAGCGCGGCCGCGCTGCGGGAACAGGCCCCGCGGCCGGCGCTGGATGAACAGGATGATGAACACCAGCACCAGGATCTTGGCCAGCACCGCGCCCGCCGCGGGCTCCAGGAACTTGTTCGCCAGCCCCAACGTGAGCGCGGCCACCAAGGTGCCCCAGAGGTTGCCGACGCCACCGAACACCACCACGAGGAAGGAGTCGATGATGTAGGCCTGGCCGAGGTTGGGGCCGACGTTGGTCAACTGTGAGAGCGCCACGCCGCCGATGCCGGCGATGCCGGCGCCGAGACCGAAGGTCAGCGCGTCCACCCATTCGGAGCGCACACCGAGCGCCTGCGCCATCTGCCGGTCCTGCGACACGGCCCGCACCTGCAGCCCGAGCCGAGTGAAGCGCAGCAGTGCCAGCAGCGCGAGGAACACCGCCAGCGCGAACAGGATGATCGCCAGGCGATTGTAGGTGAGCGCCAGCGCCGGGTTGATCTGCCAGGCGCCGCTCATCCACGCCGGAGTGGCGACCGAGCGGTTCAGCGGCGAGAAGATCGTGCGCACCGCCTGCTGCAGGATCAGGCTGAGGCCGAAGGTCAGCAGCAGCGTCTCCAGCGGCCGACCGTAGAGGTGACGGATCAGGCCGCGTTCGATGGCCACCCCGACCAGGCCCGTGACCGCAAAGGCCGCCGGCACCGCCAGCACCACGGCCAGGCCCACCTGCCCCGGCAGGAGCTGCTGCAGCACGTAGGCAGTGTAGGCGCCGAGCATCAGGAACTCGCCGTGGGCCATGTTGATCACGCCCATCACGCCGAAGGTGATGGCAAGGCCGATGGCTGCCAACAGCAGCACCGAACCCGCACTGAGGCCGAAGAACACCGTTTCCATCAGCCGGTAGAAGCTGCGCCAGCGATCGATGCTGGCCACGGCCTGCCGCGCCTGCGTGCGCAGCGCCTCGCCGGCCTCGGGATCCGCCGCCAGCGCCATTAGCCGGACCCGCGCCTCGGGGGTCAGGCTGCCATGCAGCGTCTGCACCGCCGCCAGCCGCGTGGCCTCATCGGCCGCCTGCAGGTCGACGAGCGCCAGTGCCTCCCGGATCATGCCGCGCACGCCGCGATCCGGCTCCTCCGCAAGGCGCGCCCGCAGCGTCGCCGCGAGCGACGCATCGAGTTCGCCCAGCATCTGCGCCACGGCCGCGCGCCGCACGGCCGCCTCCGGCGCCGCCAGCGACAACGATGCCAGCTGCGCCGCCAGCACGTTGCGCAGCGTGTTGTTGATGCCGATGCGCTTGACGTCGCGCCGACCGGCCTGCCCGGCCGGCTCACCCGACAGCGGGTCGACCAGATCGTAGCCGCCCTCGCCCTTGCGCACGATGAACACACGCTGATCCGCCTTGCGCACGTACAGGTCGCCCTCCGACAGCGCCCGCAACACGGGGACGGCACGGGGATGACCGGTCTCGGCGAGTTCGCGTATCAGCGTCGCCTTGGCCTCGTAGCTCGCGCTCGGCAGCGCCTGCAGAATCTCGCCGAACGGCCGCTCCACCGCCGCTGCCGGACCGAGAATCAGCAGGATCAGCAGGACGGCCGCCGTGGCGACGCGAATGCACTTGTAACCCAAGGACACCTCCAGGGCGGTCAGGCGCGGCGAGCGATCATGCCCGCCGCGGCCTCGTCAGATCGCTACTCGACGTTTTGACCCGAGCAGCTGCCGGTCTTGACGTTGTAGTTGCCGCAGCGCAGCGGCTCGCGCCAATCCGCGATGATCTGTTTGGACTCCGGCAGGTAGTCCGACCAGGCATCACCGAGCACCAGACCCGGCGTGCGCCAGACCACCTGGAACTGGCCATCGTCCTGGATCTCGCCGATCAGCACCGGCTTGGTGATGTGGTGGTTCGGCATCATCGCGCTGTAGCCGCCGGTCAGGTTCGGCACCGCCACGCCGACGAGCGCATCGATCACCGCGTCGGTCTCGGTCGTGCCGGCTTTCTCGACCGCCTGGGCCCACATGTTGAAGCCGATGTAGTGAGCCTCCATCGGGTCGTTGGTGACCCGCGCGTCGTCATCGATGTAGTCGAGCCAGCTCTCGACGAATTCATCGTTGCGCGGCGTATCGACGGACATGAAGTAGTTCCACGCCGCCAGATGTCCCACCAGCGGCTCGGCATCCAGCCCCGAGAGTTCCTCTTCGCCGACCGAGAAGGCGATGACCGGGATGTCCTCCGGCGCGATGCCCTGGTTGCTCAGTTCCTTGTAGAAAGGCACGTTGGCATCGCCGTTGACCGTGGAGATCACGCCGGTCTTCTTGCCGGCCGCGGCAAAGCGCTTGATGTCAGCGACGATGCTCTGCCAGTCGCTGTGGCCGAACGGCGTATAGACCTCGCGCACATCTCCCTCGGCCACGCCGTTCGACTTCAGGTACGCCTGCAGGATCTTGTTGGTGGTGCGCGGATAGACATAGTCGGTACCGACCAGCATCCAACGTTCCACCCCCAGCTCGTCACGCAGATAGTCCACCGCCGGAATCGCCTGCTGATTCGGCGCCGCGCCGGTGTAGAACACGTTGCGGGAGGACTCCTCGCCCTCGTACTGCACCGGATAGAACAGGATGCCGTTGAGCTCCTCGAACACCGGCAGCACCGACTTGCGCGAGACTGACGTCCAACAGCCGAACACGACGTCCACCTTGTCCTGGCTCAGCAGCTGGCGGGCGCGCTCGGCGAACATCGGCCAGTCCGAGGCCGGGTCGACCACCACCGGTTCGAGCTGGCGGCCAAGCAGGCCCCCCTTGGCGTTCTGCTGCTCGATCAGCATCAGCACCGTGTCCTTCAGCGTAGTCTCGCTGATGGCCATGGTGCCGGACAGCGAATGCAGCACGCCGACCTTGATCGGCGGCTCGGCGGCCGCCACCGGAACGGTGAGCAGCGCCAGCGGCAGGCCGACCACCAGGGCGGCGCGGCGGAACATCGACTTCATGTCATCTCCATCGGGTGAAACTGGCCTCGCGGCCGGATCAGATCTGCAGTTGCACGCCCAGGATCAGGCCGTCGGCACTGACCCCGCCAAGATCGTCGGTGTCGAACCAGACCAGCGCGAGTTTCGCGTCGTGGCCGTCGATGATGTAATTCAGACTCACGTCCCAGCGCTCGCCGTCGACGTCGAAGAACGTGCCTTCCTGGTAGCGCACGTTCGGCTGCAGGCGGCCCCAGCCAAGCGGCTCGGGGAACAGGTAGCTGGCGAGCAGAAAGTAGCCGTCGCCCTCCAGCGCCTGCTGCTCGGTGCCGTCGAAGCCCAGCCCGTCATAGTCGTAGTAGGCCCCCTCGAAGGTGAGCGTGCCGATGCCATCGAAGTAGCGTTCGGCCAGCAGATCCACGCTGTAGGCGGCATCGTCGCCCTGCTGCTGCGCCACCAGACCCAGCGCCAGCACGTCCGCCTCGCCGAAGTAGGTGCTCGCGTTGTAGTAGCCCGGGATGGGATCGAGGAAGTTGAAGGTCAGCCGGCC
>JAASSS010000155.1 GCA_021767745.1 Pseudomonadota bacterium | reverse complement strand
TACGAGGCCCCGAGCCCGATCCAGGCCCGCGCCATTCCGCTGCTGCTGACCGGACGCGACCTGCTCGGCCAGGCCCAGACCGGCACGGGCAAGACCGCCGCCTTCGCCCTGCCCATCCTGCAGCAGCTCGACCTCGCCGCCGGTCCCGAGCCGCAGGCGCTGGTGCTGGTGCCCACGCGGGAACTCGCCCTGCAGGTGGCCGAGGCGTTCCAGCGTTACGCCGAGGGGCTGGCGGGCTTCCACGTGCTGCCGATCTACGGCGGCCAGGGCTACGAACACCAGCTGCGGGCGCTGCGGCGTGGGGTGCACGTGGTGGTCGGCACGCCGGGCCGGGTGATCGATCACCTGCGCAAGGGCACGCTGCGGCTGACGCAGCTGCGCCGGCTGGTGCTCGATGAGGCCGATGAAATGCTCCGCATGGGCTTCATCGAGGACGTCGAGTGGATTCTCTCGCAGACGCCGGCGCAGCGGCAGATTGCGCTGTTCTCGGCGACCATGCCGCCGCGCATCGCTGCCGTGGCCGAGAGCAGCATGCGCGAGCCGGAGCGGGTGGTCACCACCGTCAGCACGCAGACGGCGCCGAACATCCGCCAGCGTTACTGGCCGGCAGGCGGCATGCCCAAGCTCGATGCGCTCACGCGGCTGCTGGAGGCCGAGCCGTTCGACGCGATGATCATCTTCGTGCGCACCAAGACCGCCACCGTCGAGCTCGCCGAGCGGCTCGAGGCCCGGGGCTGGCGCGCCGCCGCGCTCAACGGCGACATCCCGCAGGGCCTGCGCGAGCAGACGGTGGAGAAGTTGCGCCGCAGCGCGCTGGATGTGCTGGTCGCCACGGACGTCGCCGCCCGGGGGCTGGACGTGGAGCGCATCACCCACGTGCTGAACTACGACATTCCCCACGATCCGGAGAGCTACGTGCACCGCATCGGCCGCACGGGCCGGGCCGGACGGGCCGGCGAGGCGATCCTGTTCGCCGGCCGGCGGGAGATGCGCATGCTGCGCCTGATCGAGCGCACCACCGGGCAGCGCATCGAACCCATGCGCCTGCCTTCGAACGCCGCCCTGAACGACCAGCGCATCGAACGGTTCAAGGCAGGCATCAGCGAGACCCTCGCCAACACTGACATCAGCCTCTTTCGCGGACTGCTGGAGGAGTATCAGCTCGAGCACGACAGCGACCCGCTGGATATCGCCGCGGCCCTGGCGACGCTGGCGCAGGGCTATGCGCCCTTCCTGCTGCCCGCGCAGCCGGCCGAGCGCGGACCGGCCACCGGCGCACCGCACCGCGCCGCGGGCGAACCGGCGCCGGCGGAGCAACGACGGCCAGGCGAAACGGCCAGCGCCGGGCGCATGGACCACCGAGACCGGCCCGGCGATGCGGCCGAGGGCGCTGCGCCGCCGCGCGTCTTCCGGGCGCAGATCGGCCGCGAGGATGGGCTGACGCCGGGGCAGCTGGTCGCGGCCCTGATCCAGCACGGCGGGCTCGAGGCCGCCCAGATCGGGGACATCCGGCTGCAGCCGCGGCACACGACACTGGAGCTGCCCGACGGCCTGCCTGCCGCCACGCTGGAGCGGCTGCAGACGATCACGCTCGGCGGCAAGCCGCTCGCGCTCACGCCGCTGGGTCTGGCCCGGAGCCGGCCGGCCGCCACGCGCCCTCAGCGCAAGTCGCACGGCGCCCCCGGACGGGGCGAGAAGCCGCGCCGCAAGGGCCCCGGTACCGGGTACGGCAAGGGTGGCAAGGCGGGGGCGAAACGCCGCAGGGGCGGCTAGCCCGGCAGAGCCTGCCGGGCATCACATCTCGCCACCGGCGAGGCGGCGCCGGGGTCTTCCAAGCCGGGCGCCGGCCGGCCCAGCCCCAGGCACTGCCGGCACCTGGGGACCGAGCCGGCGACCTCAGAAGTAGTAGCTCAGCCGGGTGAGGAACTGACTGTTGTCGGCGGAGGTGCCGAGGATGTGCGTCTTGCTCTCGGAGATGCCGAACACCTCCTTGGAGTTGTTGGGGAAGAACAGGTCGGCCTCGAGATTCAGCCGCCAGTGATCGCCGAAGACGAACGTTACCGCCGGGATGAGGAAGGCATCGCCGCCGTTGAGGTTCACGCCGCCGGCAAGCGTCGGCAGGATCGTGTCGTAGCGATAGTTCAACAGCACCGACGCGGTGAGGAACATCGTGTGCTCGCTGCGCTCCTGCCCATAGGAAAGCACCTCGACCAGCTGGTCGTCATCGTCGTAGTCGACGATCCACTGGTCGATCAGCTGGACCGTCGCCAGTGAGCCGCGCTCGGTTCCGAGCCAGCGCATGAGGTTCAGCGTCTTGTCGGCGCCGAGCATGTAGGTGACGGTGTCCTTCTCGATCACGCCGGCCAGGCCCGGCACGTCGATGGTGCCCCAGCCGAGCGGAATGGGGCCCGCTACCGGCACCTCGGCGATATAGGTCGGGATCGTGATGGGCACCGACGTGCCGTAGTTCCAGGGCCGGTCCGGCTGGTAGAGGAACTCACCGCGGATGACCGTGTCGATCAGCGGCCAGTAGTAGTTGAACGTGCCGCCGTAGTTGGACTGCCGCGCATAGATCAGCTCTCCGCCCAGCCCGTCCCCCTGTGGCGCCTCGAGATAGGGATCACACGCCGGGTTGATGTCCACCGCGAAGGGCACGGTGACGCCCTGCACCTGGCTGCCCGCCGCGAGCGTGCGCCGGCAGTTGGCGAGCGGATCCTGCATCAGGCCGCGGAAGTAGAGCAACGAATAGGCCACGTCGCCCAGCGTGCCGCTCCAGCGAAAGCCGTACTCCTCATCGTCCACATCGCCCGCCGCGCTGTTGTAGTTGTACGGCGCGATGTTCTCGGTGATGTTGATCCCCCAGTTGGGCTGCCCCGCATAGCGCCCGCCTGCGAGGTCGAGTTGGTTGCCGTAGTTCTCGGCTCCATCCACGCCGCCTGGCTTGTAGAGCAGCTGGAGATTTCCGGCCAGCTCGGGCACTTCGAAAATCAGATTGACCAGGGTGGAGGGCTTGCGCAGCTCTTCGTTCTCCAGTTCGAAGAATGAGCGCCAGCGCTGATCGTACCCGTGCACGATGTCGGTGATGCGGAAGAAGTCGGTTTCGCCCCAGACCACCTGCTGACGGCCAACACGCAGGAACACCCGCTCGAAGCCGGTGAAATCGACGTAGGCCTGACGCAGGGTCAGGCCCTCATCGTAATAGTCGTCGAGAAACTCCCCGCCCAGGTCACTGCGAAAAAGCGCCGGCTCGCAGTTGCGTGAAGGCAGCAGACCGCCGCCCTCGCAGAGCGGCCCCAAGGCTGACAGGACCGGTATGGGCGCCGCCGTGGGCGAGGCCTTGACGATGGTTTTCTTCGAGGCGTTCTCGAGGTTCTTGAGATACGGCGTCTCGGTTTCCGTCGCGTATCGCCCCGTCACCACGGCCCGGACGCTCTCGCCCTCCAGCATGAAATCCAGCCGTCCCTGGTAGCGGTTCATCGACAACTGTCCCTGCCCGCCGATGTCCTTGCCTTCGGCATTGCGCGGGACCTGCTTGTCCTGCAGGTTCGTGGACGTGTGATTGCGGGCATAGCCGCTGACCCCGGCCTCCATGCCGAACAGCTCGAAGCCCGAGACCTGACCCGATCCGGTCAGGAAAATGCCCAGCAGCGCCAGATGAGCAGAACCAAGAGTGCCTGCCCTGCCGTTTCCTGTCTTCATTTTCGTACTCACCTTT
>JAASSS010000154.1 GCA_021767745.1 Pseudomonadota bacterium | reverse complement strand
TAGGCCTGCAACGCGCTGACGATGTAGTCGGCGTGCTGACCGCCGAGCTTGGGCACATGGTAGCTGGGATACACGTTCTGGTAGCCGGGAATCCCATGACAGCCCATACAGGTCGACGCCAGACGCTTGCCAGCCTCGGGATCACCCTGGCCGCTGGCCGCGCCGGTGGCGAGGCAACACAGGAGCGCGCCGACCAACAGAAGCTGATTCTTCATGGAGTTCCTGCACCTTTGTCGACGGATCGAATGCGGGCCGCGGCCGCGAACGGGCGCCGATTATAGGCGAGGCCATCCTCGCGGCATAGCCGCGCCCGCGCTACGGCGCCACGGCTCGCCGGATGAGGTTCATGAAGACGCGGTCCGGCAGCCATCGGCGCAGCGTCAACAACAGCCAGGCGTACTTGCCGGCGCTGTAGCGCAGCCGCGAGGAGGGGTCGTTGGCCGCGCGGAAGATCGCCTCGGCGATTGCGGTCGGCGGCGAGCCGCTCTGGCCCTGCTGCAGTCGCTGTGTGAGCCGCTCGATACGCTCGGCATAGAAGGGGATTTCGTGCTCACCCTGCTGCAGGCCGCCGGTGGCAAAGTCGGTCTGCGTGAAGCCGGGTTCGATCAGCTTCACCCGCACCCCGGTGTCGTGCAGTTCGAGCCAGATCGCCTCGCTGACCGACTCGAGCGCATGCTTGCCGGCGTTGTAGTAGCCATAGAAGGGGAATGTCATGCGTCCGCCGATGCTGCTGACGTTGATCAGCATGCCGGCGTCGCGCTCGCGCATCTGCGGCAGGAAGGTGCGGATGACGCGCAGCGTACCGAACAGGTTGGTCTCGAAAAACGCCCGTACCTGCGCCTCCGAACAGGTCTCGATGGCGCCGGTCAGACCATAGCCGGCGTTGTTGACGACCACATCCACGAGCCCGAAGCGGGCCTCGGCCGCAGTCTTGGCCAGCAGGATGCTGTTGGCATCATTCAGGTCCAGCCGCTCGACCAGCACATCGTCCGGCCAGTCGAAATCCGCCGCGTCCGCCGGCTGGCGCATCGTCGCCACCACCTGCCAGCCGGCGGCCGCGAAGCGTTCCACCGTCGCCTTGCCGATGCCGGACGACGTGCCGGTGATCAGAACCGTGGGCATCTCGCTCTCCTCGCAACCGTCAATTGCCGAGCACGCAGCATAGCGGCTCTTGCCGTCGTGGCGTTCCTTGACGCTCCGGTGAGGCGCTACCTACTATCGCACCACCTTTTTTCCACTGTTGACGGATCAGCAGGAGCGCAACGCTATGGCGAAGCCCATCTCTCCCGACCTGGTTGGGGAAACATTCAACCCGATGCCCGCGTCCTGGACCAAGAAGGACGTACAGCTCTACGCCCTGGGCGTCGGCGCGCAGCCGGAGGGCGAACTCGAGTTCGTCTACGAGCAGAAAGGCCCGAAGGTCCTGCCGACCTACGGCGTGATCGCCGGCATGATGTCCATGGGCGGCATGATGGGCAAGGTGCAGATCAACCTCGCCAACCTGCTGCACGGCGAACAGTCGATCACCCTGCACCGGCCGATTCCGCCGCAGGCCAAGGTCGAGTGCGTCGGCAAGATCACCGAGGTGTGGGACAAGGGCAAGGCCGCGGTGCTGGGCGTGGAAGGCCTGGTACAGGACAAGGACGGTCCGATCTGCACCACCCACGCGACGATCTTCCTGCGTGGCGCCGGCGGTTTCGGTGGCGAGCGCGGGCCGTCCTCGGAAGGCATCAACGAGCCGCCCGCCCGCGATCCCGACCATGTGGTGACCTACCAGACGCGTCCCGAGCAGGCGGCGCTCTATCGGCTGTCCGGGGATCCGAACCCAATCCACATCGATCCGAATTTCGCCATGATGGCCGGCTACAAGAAGCCGTTCCTGCATGGCCTTTGCACCTATGGCTTCACCGGCCGCGCGATCCTGCACGCGCTGTGCGGTGGCGATCCGGCCCGCTTCAAGTCCTTCGAGGCACGCTTCGCCGATCAGGTCTATCCGGGTGACGACATCGTCACCAAGATCTGGGTGACCGGCGAGGGCGAGGCGCTCGTGCAGGCCGAGACGCAGAAGGGCAACACGGTGCTGTCCAAGGCCAAGGCGACCTTCGAGCCAGGCTGAGCCGCGGCCGACACCGGAACTTACAAGGGGACCTCGGGGTCCCCTTTTTCGTATGCCGCCAGGCAGCGCGCCCGGGGCAGGAGGAGAGCAGATGACGACGAACAAGATCGACGTGGGAGACCGCGCGCCCGACTTTACGCTGCCGAACGCGGCGGGTGAGCCGGTCCGGCTCTACAACCTGCTGGAAGCGCAGCCGGTCGTGCTTTATTTCTATCCGAAGGACGACACCCCCGGCTGTACGGCGGAGGCGTGCGCGTTCCGCGATCAGTATGAGCAGTTCACCGACGCCGGGGCGGCCGTGGTCGGGGTCAGCGGCGACTCGCCCGCCTCACATCAGGCCTTCGCGCAGAAGCACGGGCTGCCGTTCGTGCTGCTGAGCGATGAGAGCAACGCGGTGCGCAAGCGCTACGGCGTACCGGCCACCTTGGGCTTCCTGCCCGGCCGAGTCACCTATGTGATCGACCGGCAGGGCACGGTGCGAATGGCCTTCAACTCGCAGTTCAAGGCCAGACAGCACGTCAGCCGTGCGCTGGAGACGCTGCGTGAGGCGATGGGCGCCGACGGCGAGGCGGCGCCACCGGCAGGCTAGAACGTCAGCCGCGCGCCCAGACGCCATTCCTCGAGCGTCAGAAAGTCGAGTTCGTCCTCGTAGTCGCCGTGACGGTAGGCGAGCGAGACACCGAGCCAGTCGATGAACTGGTACAGCGCGCCGAGTTCGTAGGCGGTACGCGAGGTCTCGCCGTCGCTGGAGTCGAGTTCCAGATCCTGATGGGTCAAGCCGGCCTGGAACTCGAACAGCTCGCCCACGCCCACGCGCACGCCGGCCCCCAGGCCGTAGCCGTCCCAGTCCTGGCTGAACACCGTTTCCGACAGCCGGGCGTAACCGCCACGGGCGTAGAGGTCGGCCCTGACCTCGCGCCAGGCCGGCAGCGGATAGTGCAGGCCGGCGAACAGCTCGGAGGTGTCCCAACCGAACTCCTGACCCAGCACCTCGAGATCGCGATTGATGAACTCGCCGCCGACGAAGGCGTATCGGCCGATCGCCTTGGCGCCGGAGAAAGCGATGCCATCACCGTCCAGCGTGGCAGCCTCGCCCTCGAGCTCCGCATCCAGCACATAGGCCGGTTCGATGTAGTCGTAGCTCAGCAGCTCGGCGCCGGCGAGCGGCGCCACGCCCAGCGTCACGAGTGCCGTGGCGGCCCGGTAGTCCAACATGCGGAAGATTCCTTGCGTTCGTTGATCGGCGCGATTCTAGCGGAGCGGCGGCGATGCCGGCACCCGTCGTCCGCCGGCGACGCGCCAGGGCATGCCAGCGGCATCGCCGCGCTCGCTCCGGCACGCCTCGCGGACGCCGCTGCGAACCTCGGGAGGCAAGCGCCGTGGCGCGGCGCCCGGCGGTCGCAGCGGGCAGCCGGGCCACGTCACGCGGCCCGGCCGCCGCGTTGCCAAGCCGGCTGTCGGCACCAGCCGAGTAGGCCCTCAGCGATCACTGTGACCGAGATCTCGCGCCGGCGCGATCTCGTCGCGCAGCCGCTGCTTGAGCAGCTTCAGCTCCGGGAAGCCGCCCTCCTCGGCACGCGAGAACAGCCGGCGTTCGTCCACCCACACCTCATAGGTGCC
>JAASSS010000041.1 GCA_021767745.1 Pseudomonadota bacterium | reverse complement strand
GCTGACGCTCGCCGGCCGGCGGCTGCTGGTGCTCGGTGCCGGCGGCGCCGCCCGGGGCATCCTCGGGCCACTGCTGGAGGCGGGGCCGGCGGCGGTGCAGCTGGTCAACCGCACGGCCCAGCGGGCGCGGGACCTGGCCGCCCTGTTCCGTCCGCTCGGGCCGGTGGCCGGCGGCGGCTGGGAGGATGCCGCCGGCGAGGGCGCCTGGGATCTGATCATCAACGCCACCGCTGCGAGCCTGGAGGGCCAGGTGCCGCCCGTGCCGGCCCGGGTCGTGACCGACCGCACCGTGTGCTACGACCTCGCCTATGCGGACGGGCCGACGGTCTTCCTGCAGTGGGCGCAGGCAGCCGGCGCCGCGCGGGTGGTCGACGGGCTGGGCATGCTGGTGGAGCAGGCGGCCGCCGCCTTCGTGCTCTGGCATGGTGTGCGGCCGGACACGGCCGCGGTGATCGAGGCGCTGCGCCGCTAGCGCAACGTCACCAGTTCCTCGCCGCTGGTCGGGTGGATGGCCAGCGTCGCGTCGAGGTCTTTCTTGGTGGCCCCCATCTGCAGGGCCACCGCGAAGCCCTGCAGGATCTCGTCGGCATCCCGGCCGATCAGGTGCAGGCCGACGACGCGCTCCTCGGCGCCGGCAACGATCACCTTCATCTGTGTGGCCACCTTGTGCTCGGTCAGCGCGTAGTACAGCGGGTTGAAGCGCGTGTGGTAGACGCGCACCGTCTCGCCATGGCGCTCGCGCGCCTGCTCTTCACCCAGACCCACCGTGCCGATCGGCGGATGGCTGAAGATGACGGTGGGAATCAGTGTCAGCGGCGGCCAGGCGGCGGGCTCGGCACCGAACAGATCGTCGGCCAGCCGGCGGCCACGGTCGATGGCGACGGGGGTGAGCGCTGGCTGGCCGCAGACGTCGCCGACGGCGTACAGGCCGGGCACGTTCGTGCGCTGATGCGCGTCGACCGCGATGAACCCGGCTGTGTCCAGGGCGACGCCGGCAGCTTCGGGCGCGAGGGCGGCGTGGGCAGGTGCGCGACCGGTCGCCCAGATCAGGCTGTCGAACGGTCCATGGGCGATGCCGTCGGCGGTGTGCAGCGAGAGCGAGCCGTCGGTTTCCTCCTCCGCGCCGGCCAGGCGGATCTTGCTGTGGATCGAGATGCCGGCGTGGCGCATGTGTGCCATCAGCGCCTCGCCGAGCATGGGATCGAAGTCGCGCAGCACCCGTTCGCTCCGCAGGATCAGCGTCACGTCCGAGCCGAGCGCCGCGAGCAGCCCGGCAAGCTCGACGGCGATGTAGCCGCCGCCGACGATACCGACCCTCGCCGGCTGCTGCCCCAGGGCGAAGAAGCCATCCGAATCGATGCCGAGTTCCCGGCCGGCGAGGACTGGCCGCCGTGGCGTCGTGCCGGTGGCGATCAGGACGTGCGGTGCCCGCAGCTCCGCCTCACCGGCCTGTACCCGGCCAGGCCCCAGCAGCCGGCCGGACGTCGCGAAGCAGTGCACATCCCGGCTGGCGAGCTGGTCCGCGTAGATGCCGTTCAGTCGCCGCAGGTAGGCTTCGCGCCGCGCCACCAGCGCTGCCCAGTCCGGCGGCCCGGCCGGTGCCGGAGCGAAGCCGTAGGCCGGCGCCAGCTGACGCGCCTCGGCCAGGCCGGCGGCATACCACATGAGCTTTTTCGGCACGCAGCCGACGTTGACGCACGTACCCCCCAGCCGCGCCGGTTCGAGCAAGGCGACCCGCGCGCCATGTTCGGCCGCTCGCTTTGCCGCCGCCAGGCCGCCGCTGCCGCCGCCGATGACGATGAAATCGAAGTCCATTGCAGTGCGCATGGGCGCTCCCGGCTGCCAGCGGCGGCCATGCTAGAGTACCCGGTCGTCTCCCGCCACCGGTCCCGTCCATGTCCAATCCTCTGCTCGCGCTTGCCGATCTGGTGCCGTTTTCCGCGCTGGAGCCGGCCCACGCCGAACCCGCCGTGCGCACGGTGATCGAACAGAATCGGGAGTGTCTGGAGGCGGTACTGGCGCAGCCCGAGCGGAGCTGGGCTGCAGTCGTCGCGCCGCTGGAGGCGATGGACGATCGCCTGGAGCGGGTATTCGCGCCGGTCAGCCACCTGCACTCGGTAGTCGACTCGCCCGGTTGGCGCGCGGCCTACGACGCCTGCCTGCCGCAGCTGAGTGACTATGGCACCGAGCTCGGCCAGCGCACGGAGCTGCAGCAGGCCTTCCAGGCCGTGGCCGACGCACCGACCTTCGCCGACTGCACGCCGGTGCAGCGGCGGGTGGTCGAGAACACCCTGCGCGACTTCCGCCTGGGCGGCGTCGATCTGCCGCCGGCCGAGAAGGCCCGTTTCAAGGAGATCATGCAGCGGCTGTCGGAGCTCGGTTCGAAGTTCCAGCAGCAGCTGCTGGACGCCACCCAGGCCTGGCACAAGCACGTGCCGGATGTCGGTGCACTGCGTGGTGTGCCGGAGAGCGGCCTCGAACTGCTCGCCCAGGCGGCGACGCAGCGCGAACTGCCCGGCTATCTGATCACGCTGGAGCAGCCGAGCTATCTGACGGTAATGCTGCACGCCGAGGATCGAGCGTTGCGCCGGGAGGTTTACGAGGCATACGTCACCCGCGCCTCGGAACTCGGTCCCCAGGCGGGGCAGTTCGACAACCAGCCGGTCATGGCCGAAATCCTTGCCCTGCGGCACGAGGCGGCCCGACTGATCGGCTTTGCGAACTACGCCGAGGAGTCGTTGTTCAGCAAGATGGCGCCGGACGTGGCGAGTGTAGAGTCCTTCCTGCGCGAGTTGGCCCAGCGGGCCCGCCCGGCGGCGGCCCGGGAATTCGCCGAGCTGGCCGAGTTCGCGCAGCAGCGTGACGGGCTGTCCTCGCTGGCGGCATGGGATGTGGGTTTCTATGGCGAGCGCCTGCGCGAGGCGCGCTATGAGCTCTCCGAGGAAGCGCTGCGCCCGTACTTCCCGATCGATCGGGTGCTGCAGGGCATGTTCGAGCTGGTCGGGCAGCTCTACGGCCTGCGGGTGGAGGCGATGCGCGGCGTCGACGTCTGGCATCCGGACGTGCGCGTCTTCCGCATCCGCGGCGAGGACGGCGAGGTGCGCGGCGTTTTCTACACCGACCTGTTCGCCCGCACCGGCAAGCGCGGCGGCGCCTGGATGGCCGATCTGGCCGGTCGTCGGCGGCTGCCGGAGACGGGCGGGATCCAGGTGCCGGTGGCTACCCTGACCTGCAACTTCGCGCCGCCGGTCGGCGAGCGGCCGGCACTGCTGACCCACGACGAGGTGCTGACGCTCTTCCACGAGTTCGGCCACGGGCTGCACCACATGCTCACGCGGGTCGAGCACCTCGCCGTCTCCGGCATCAACGGTGTGGAATGGGATGCGGTCGAGTTGCCGAGCCAGTTCATGGAGAACTGGTGCTGGCAGCGCGAGGTCATCGACATGATCAGCGGCCATGTCGACAGCGGCGAGCGCCTGCCGCAGGCGCTGTTCGAGCGGCTGCTGGCCACGCGCACCTTCCAGGCCGGCATGCACACCGTGCGCCAGCTCGAGTTCGCGCTGTTCGACCTGCGGCTGCACCGCGACTTCGACCCGGCGAGCGGCCCGCGGATCTATGAGACGCTCACCGCGGTGCGCGATGAGGTGTCCGTGGTGCCGGTGCCGGCATGGAACCGCTTTCCGAACAGCTTCGGGCACATCTTCGGCGGCGGCTACGCCGCCGGCTACTACAGCTACAAATGGGCGGAGGTACTCTCCGCGGATGCGTTCGCCGCCTTCGAGGAGGCCGGCATCTTCGATCCGCAGACCGGTCGGCGTTTCCTGGAGTCGGTGCTCGAGCAGGGTGGCTCGAAGGATGCGCTGGCGTTGTTCGTCGAGTTCCGCGGCCGGGAGCCGCAGATCGAGGCGCTGCTGCGCCACCACGGCCTGAGCGCGGCCTGATGCAGCTGGCCAGCTGGAACGTCAACTCGATCAACGTCCGGCTGTCGCAGGTGCTCGCCTATCTGGAAGAGGGCTCGCTCGACCTGCTGGCGTTGCAGGAAACGAAGGTGCCGGACGGGCGCTTCCCGCGCGAGGCGTTCGCCGAGGCCGGCTGGCAGGTGCTGGCGAGCGGCCAGAACAGCTACAACGGCGTTGCGATCCTCAGCCGCGAGCCGGCGCGCGAGGTGGTGCTGGAGCTGCCCGAATTCGCCGATCCGCAGCGGCGGGTACTGGCGGCGAGCTTCGGCGAGCTGCGGCTGATCAATCTGTACGTGCCGAACGGGCAGGCGGTGGACAGCCCGAAGTACGCCTACAAGCTGGCGTGGCTGGCGGCACTGGAGCGCTTCCTCCAGACGGAGCTGGCGACCCATGGGGCGCTCGCGGTGGTCGGTGATTTCAACATCGCACCGGCGCCTGCCGATGTGCACGATCCGGCAGCCTGGGAGGGCAGGGTCCTGTTCAGTGAGCCGGAACGGGCGGCGCTCGGGCGCCTGCTGGATCTGGGGCTGGTGGACAGCTTCCGGCTGTTCAGCCAACCGGCTGGCAGTTTTTCCTGGTGGGACTATCGGCTGAACAGTTTCCGCCGCGGGAGGGGGCTGCGCATCGATCTGGCACTGTTGAGCCGGCCGCTGGCTGCCCGCTGCCGCGCCTCGAGCATCGATGCCGACTGGCGGGCGCAGGAGCGGCCATCGGATCATGCGCCGGTGCGGGTGGAGCTGGCCGACGCCTGAATCGCCTTCCGCCGAGGGATCAGGCGCTTAGTCGCGCCGCGTGGCTCTTGTCCAGGAACTTGTCGAAGTGGATGTTGGCGGGGCCGATGCCCTGCGCCTGCAGTTCGGCGATCGCCGCATCGAGCATCGGCGGCGGACCGCACATGTAGGCGTGGTATTCGCTGAGGTTGCGTCCGCCCTCCTGCAGGAACGCGGTGACCAGCCCACGGCGTCCCGGCCAGTCGCTGTCCTCAGGTTCTTCCGAGAGCACCGGCACGAACTCGAAGCGTCCCTGCCACTGCTCAGCGATCTGCGCCATCTCCGCCTCGCAGTACAGGTCCTGCTGCGTGCGGGCGCCGTAGAGATAGGTGCAGTCCCGCTGCACGCCCTCCACCACGGCCTGCTCCAGCAGTGCCTTGAGCGGTGCCATGCCACTGCCGCCGGCGACGCAAAGCATCGGTGCGTCATTCGGCCGCAGCCAGAAGTCGCCGCCGGGTCCGGCCACGGTCAGTTCCGTCCCCTCCCGTGCGCCGCCGTGCAGCCATTCGGTGAAGGCGCCGCCCGGCACTTTGCGCACGTGGAAGACCACGCGGCGATTGCCGCCCGGCTCGGGGCGGCCGGCGAACGAATAGGAGCGATGCTCGGCGATCACGCCGGGCACGGTGAGGTCGGCGTACTGCCCCGCCCGGTAGGAGAGCGGCCCGTCGAGCTCGATGGTCAGCTGCAGGATGTCGTGCGTCAGTGGCGCCACAGCGCTGATGCGGCCGCTGCGCGTGATTCGTTCCTCGGCGCTGGCCGTCAGGTCGAGATCGTCCACGGCGATGCTCAGGTCGCTGCGGGCGACGGCCTGGCAGGAGAGAATGTAGTTCTGCTGCAGCTGCTCTGGCGTCAGCAGATAGGTCTTGTCGGTGTATTCCTTGACCTTGCCGTCGAGCAGGCGAACCTTGCAGGTGCCGCAGCCGCCGACCCGGCAGCTGTAGGGGATGGGGATGCCCGCATCCAGCGCCGCGGTAAGCAGGAAGGTCTTGTTGTCGACTTCGATGGGTTCGGCGACGCCTTCGATCCGGAGCTTGAAAGGGCCGTTATCGCGCTTGAATAGCTTGCCGAACATGCAATCCTCACCACTGGCCGGTGTGAGCGGGCGACGAGTCCGGAGGCCGTCCGCCACCTCGTGCGTCGAAGATGGCCGACACTACAAGTAGTGCTTTGAAAGCGTCAAGCGCGGCCGGAACGCCGCAGCAGGTCCGCCGGCGGTGTGGCCTGCATCGCCAGGAAGAAGGCGATGGCGATCTGGTGGAGGGCGTCGGCCGTCTGTTCGGCGGTCTCCGCCCGGGCCTGCGCAAAGGCGCCCTCGACAATCACGAACAGCGCCCGCGACAGCGGCCGGGGTGGCCCGTTGAACTGGAACTGGCCGCGCTGACGACCCTGCTCCAGCACATGGCCGATGAATTCCTCGGCTTCGACCCGCGCCCGGGCGCGAAAGTCCTTGACGAGCTGCTTGTCGGTGCGGCCGATGCCGATCAGCAGCCCGGCGAGGCTGTCGAGGTGCTCGGAATCGTTCAGCGCGCTCTCGATGCCGAGGAAGAACAGGCGCATCTGCTCGCGCGGATCGTCGGTGGCCGCCATGGGCCCGTAGATGTGTGCCACCAAGAGCTTGCGCAGCCGCTTCAGGCACTCGACGAACAAGGCTTCCTTGTTCCGGTAGTACCAGTACAGGGCGCCCTTGCTGAGCTTGCAGGCCTTGGCGATCTGGTCGATCGACACGCCATCGTAGCCGTAGCGCCCGAACATGACGAAGGCCGTTTCGAGAATGCGTTCACCCGTGGCGGAGTCGGGCCCACGAGTGTTGGAATCGGTGCTCATGGACGGGCGGGGATTCCGTCGTGTTGAGAGTCGGGCAAGTGTTCAAGTATGGTCTGCGCCGCGGAATTTAGCAACATTTGCAGGCTTTAGCGTATGGCTTCCGTCACTGATACGTTGCGCGATCGCCGCCGCTGGCTGCTGCTCTGCCTGGGCGCGGGCTTCGGCGCGCTGTTCCTCGGCGTGGATGCGATCGTCTCGCAGCAACAGTTCTTTGCCGACTACGAGCCGGTGGTGGCCGAGGTGATGGAAGCCGAGGTGCGGCAGGTCGCGCCGGGCCGGTTCGTGCCGGCGGTGACCTACCGCTACAGACTGGACGACAGCATCTACCGCGCCGATCGCGTCCTGCCGGAGGCTGCCGCGCTCGGCCGCCGCGATGCCGAGGCGCTGGTGGCCCGGTTCACGGCCACGCCGCGCGTGCAGGCGTACGTGGATCGCGCCGCGCCGCGCAACGCGTTCCTGGACGATCGCCGGCGCTTTCGGGGCTACGCGCTCGCGCTGCTCGGCATTGCCGGACTGGCCAGTGCGCTCTGGCTCTCCCGGGTGCCGGCCTGGCGCCGAGCGGGCACCAGTACGGCCGGGCGGCCGACGCCGGGCGCGTCCGGCGTGGTGGTGGTGCTGATCTGGCAGCTCGCCGGCGCGGTGACCTGGGGTCACTACCTGCTGCAACAGCCGGCGCCATGGCCGGCCCCGGTCCTGCTGCTGATCGCGCTCTACGTGGTCGCCGGGCTGCTGTTGCCCTGGCTGGCGGGCCGCCTGTTCGCCGGGCGTTGAGCATGCCCGAGCTGATCGACATCGGTGCCAACCTGACGCACGAGTCGTTCGCTGCCGACCTGGCGCAGGTGATCGCCCGGGCGCAGGCCGCCGGCGTCGTGCAGATCGGTATCACCGGCGCCGATCTGGCGGGCTCGCGGGCGGCGCTGGCACTGGCAGCGGACCTGCCGGACGTCGCCTTCACCACCGCCGGTATCCACCCGCACCACAGCGCGGATGGGCCGCTGGGGCCTGCCATCGCCGAGATCGCCGAGCTGGCACAGGCACCCGCGGTGCGGGCGATCGGCGAAACCGGGCTGGACTACCATCGTGACTTCGCGCCACGGTCGACCCAGCGGGTAGCGTTCGAGGCGCAGCTGGAGCTCGCGGCTGCCGTGGGCCTGCCGGTCTTCCTGCACCAGCGCGATGCCCATGCGGACTTCCTGGCGCTGCTCTCGCGCTGGCGGCATCGTCTGGTGGATGCGGTGGTGCATTGCTTCACCGCCGATGGGGAGGCGCTGGCGGCTTATCTCGATCTCGACTGCCATATCGGCATCACCGGCTGGGTCTGCGACGAGCGTCGCGGCGCGCACCTTGTGCCGTTGTTGCCGCGCATTCCGGCCGGCCGGCTGCTGCTCGAGACCGACGCGCCGTACCTGTTGCCGCGCACCCTGCGCCCCCGCCCGCGCGGTCGGCGCAACGAACCCGCGTATCTGCCGGAGGTACTGCGGGTCGTGGCGGCAGCGCGCGGCGAAGCGGAGGCGGCGCTGGCCGCACATACCACCGCGACCGCGCGGCGCTGCTTCCGGCTGCAGCCGCAAGCGTTGTCCGCCACGTCGGCCGGCGCGGTATGATGCGCGGCCCGCCGCGAATCGATGACAGCGCATGAACCAGCTCGAGCAGTTGCGCCGCTACACCACCGTGGTTGCCGACACGGGTGACCTGGCCGCGATCGAGCGGCATCAGCCGACCGACGCCACCACCAATCCCTCGCTCATCCTGGCCGCGGCCAGCGATCCGGCGGGCGAAGCGCTGATCGCCGATGCCGTGGCCTTCGCGCAGGCGCAGGATGGCGATACCACGGCGCGGTTGGCACACGCCATGGACAAGGTCGCGGTGAACTTCGGCTGCGCCATCCTCGACCTCGTGCCGGGGCGGGTGTCGACGGAGGTGGACGCGCGGCTCTCGTTCGATGCACCCGCCAGTCTCGCGCGCGGCCGGCGGCTGATCGCGCTGTACGAAGCGGCCGGCGTGCCCCGCGAGCGTGTGCTGATCAAGCTCGCCGCTACCTGGGAAGGCATCCAGGCAGCCGCCGAGCTGGAGCGGGAAGGTATCCGCTGCAACATGACGCTGATGTTCTGCCTGGCGCAGGCGGTCGCCTGTGCCGAGGCGGGGGCCACGCTCATCTCGCCTTTCGTCGGCCGTATCTTCGATTGGTATCGTGAGCGCGAGGGCGTTGCGTCCTATCCCCCCGATGCCGATCCCGGCGTGCAGTCGGTGGCCCGCATCTACGCCTACCTGAAGAAGTTCGAATATCCGACCCAGGTGATGGGAGCGAGCTTTCGCCATGTCGACCAGGTGCGGGCGCTGGCCGGGTGTGACCTGCTGACCATCTCGCCCGCCCTGCTGGCGGAACTGGCCGCCGAGACCGCGCCGCTGCCGCGCCGGCTGGAACCGCGGACGGCCGCCGCTGCCGCACTCGAGCCGCTGTCGCTGACCGAGGCGCGGTTCCGCTGGCTGCTGAACGAAGACGCCATGGCCACGGAGAAGCTGGCGGATGGCATCCGCCGCTTTGCGGCCGACGCCTACAAGCTTGAGCAGCAGCTCAGGGCGCGACTGGACTGAGCGCGGCGGCGGCCGCGGCGCTGCTCACGCGGTCGCGGCCGCCGCGCTTGGCCGCATAGAGCGCCTCGTCCGCCCGCTGGACGAGCTCGGCCATTCGGGCCGGTTCGAAGCTCGTTTCGTGCGCCACGCCGAGACTCACGGTCAGGTAGGACTGCACCTGCGAGGCGGGATGGGGGATACGCAGGTCGCGGACCTGCATGGCGATGCGCTCGGCCACCCGCATGGCGCCAGGCAGGTCGGTATCCGGTAGCAGCACGGCGAATTCCTCGCCGCCGTAGCGGGCCGCGATATCGCTGCTGCGCAGCAGCGAGGCCTGGATCGCCGAGGCGACCCGACGCAGGGCATCGTCGCCGGCCAGGTGCCCCAGATGGTCGTTGTAGGCCTTGAAGCTGTCGATGTCGATCAGCACCAGCCCCAGTGCCGGCGGGGCATCGGTCCGATCGACGCGGCGCTGGTGGACGCGACGACCGGCCTGCGCCCACAGGCTCTGCAATCCCTCGTCGAAGCGACGCCGGTTCGCCAGCTGCGTGAGCCCATCGCGCATCGACATCTGCCGCAGCACCTCGTTGGCCTGCTCCAGCGCCTCGTGCTGGCGTTGGATCGTTTCCCGCTGCGCGCTCTGCTGGTGCAGGGCCGCGACCACCTGTCGCTTGGAGAACTGGTTGAACTCGTTCATCAGACCGAGCACCAGCGTGTAGATCAGCGAGGCGATGACCACCAGCGCGTACACCGGCGGCGGCACCGTGGCGGCATCGTGGGGCGTCAGTGCGTAGGCGAGAGCGAACAGCGTCGTCGCCGTCAGGCCCCACAGCAGGGTCAGCCGAATGCCGGCGTTGAGGCCGACGTAGGCCAGCACGACGACGGTGCCGATCAGGTCGGCAAAGGTCATGTGCCAGGAGAAGCCATCGGCCACGGTCATCAGCAGCAGCAGCGTGGCGTGCATCGTGGTCGAGATCAGCGTTACCCAGAAGAACGGGATCGGGTAGCGCCGTGACAGGTCGGTTCGATAGTAGCCGTAGTTGACCGCGATCCAGCCGATCGGCAGAAGCAGCCAGCCGAGCAGTTGCAGGGGCGACAGCCCGCTGAGTCCGGCCGCCTGTGTCACCGGGTAGAGCGTGGCGACGATGAGCCAGAAGGCGCTGCTGGAGAGCGCCGTGCGGGCGCCACGGCGCCGCTTGCGGCCGAGCCGCTCGGCCTCGGTGCCGGCGATGGCCGGCGCGCCCATGCTCGCAGTCGCCGCCTGTGTCATCGGTCCGCCAATGAAAAAGCCCGGGCGAGAGCCACCCGGGCTTGTTAACGGCAGTGAACCAGCGGCTCTTGATCTACTTCAGTTCCTTCGAACTCTTGCCGAGGATCTGACGGGCCACGATCAGCTGCTGGATCTGCTGGGTGCCCTCGAAGATGTCCATGATCTTCTGGTCACGCGCGAATTTCTCGAGCAGCTCGCGCTCGCTGTAGCCCACGCTCTGGCACAGCTCCACGCAGCGCAGCACGATGTAGTTGCCGACCCGGCCTGCCTTGGCCTTGGACATGGAGGCTTCCTTCGAGTTGGGTTGGCCATTGTCGGCCATCCAGGCAGCCTTCATCGTCAGCAGGCGGGCACCTTCCCACTCCGACTCCATCCACTCCAGCTCGGCGCGCACGGTATCGTTGTCCCAGCGGTCCTTGCCGTAGTCGACCTCGACCCCTTCCTTGGCCAGCAGCTCACGCGTCAGGTCAAGGGCAGCCTTGGAGACGCCGAGCGACATGGCCGCCACGGCGGGGCGGGTGTTGTCGAACGTCTGCATGACGCCGCCAAAGCCTTCCTTCTTGTCCTTGATCTCCGCCGAGCCCAGCAGGTTGCGGGCGGGGACGCGGGCATTGGTGAAGGTGATCGCCGCCGTGTCCGAGGCGCGGATGCCGAGCTTCTTCTCCAGGCGAACGACCTCCACGCCCGGGGTGTCCTTCGAGACGACGAAGGACTTGATGCCGGCCTTGCCCTTGGACGGGTCGATGTTCGCCCAGACCACCACGTGCGAGGCCCAGCCGCCGCCGGTCACGTAGATCTTCTCGCCGTTGATGATGTAGTCGTCACCGTCCTTCTTGGCGGTGGTCTTGATGTTGCCGGCGTCCGAGCCCGTGCCCGGCTCGGTGATCGCCATGGCGGCCCACACCTTGCCGAACTCTTCCTTCTGCTCCGGCGTGCCCGCTGCCATGATGGCGGCGTTGCCGAGGCCCTGGCCCGGGATCGCCATCGCCAGGCCGGCATCGCCCCAGCACATTTCGATCATGGCCGGGATGGCAATCATGTTGCCGCCGTTCTTGACGCCGCTGCTCTTGTCCTTCTTGTCGCCGCCGCCGAGGCCGCCCATGCCGCCGCCGCTGCCGCCCATCATGTTCTTCATGGCGTCGAGCTCTTTGGGCCGCTCGTGCTCGGCGCGGTCGTACTTGCGGGAGATCGGCCGGAACATCGACTTGGCCAGGCCGTGCGCCATCTTCTGAAGGTTGGTGACCTTCGGGGGAAGTTCGAGATAGATCATTGCGAATTCCTCTGATTCAGGGCCTGACTGCCTAGAGCTGGAAGCCGGTGTTGACCGCCGCGACGCTGCGCAGGTTGCGATACCACATCTCCTCGAAGTACTCCTTCGTGAAGCCATGGCCGCCCAGCAGCTGAACGCCGTTGGTGCCGATCTCCATCAGTCGTTCGCAGCAGTTGATGTAGGCCAGATGCGCCTCACGGTGGAAGTCGAGGCCATGCTCGGCACGCGAGGCGGCCCGCCAGACCAGCAGCCGCATCGATTCCAGCTCGATGGCGATGTTGGCCACCATGAACGCCACCGCCTGGCGATGGGAGATCGGCTCGCCGAAGGCCACGCGCTCGTTGACGTACACGCTGGTGTGATCCAGCACGGCCTGGGCGACGCCGAGGCCGGCGGCGCAGGCGCCCAGCCGGTGCAGGTCCAGGAAGCGGGTGTAGTCGAAGCCCGTGCCCTCGCCGAGCAGCGCATCCTTGCCGAGCTTGACCTCTTCCAGCTTGAGCTCGCCGAGCTGCAGACCGGCCAGCCCCATGAACGGCTCCGCCTTGGCCGTGACGCCGGCGGTGTCCTTTGCCACCAGGAAGGCCTGCGGGCCCTGACCCTCGAGCTCGGCCAGCACCAGGAACAGCTGCGCGGTCTCGACCAGCGGCACCGCCGACTTGACGCCGTTCAGCACATAGCCGTCACCCTGGGCGACGGCCTTCGTCTGCAGCTCGCGGACGCTGAACGTCACCCGCGGTTCGTCCAGTGCGACCACTGCCGGGTAGAAGTTCTCCTCGACGAAGCGGGGCAGGTAGGCCGCCTGCTGGGCCTCGGTGCCAAAGTCACGCAGCGCGTTGACGATGCCGAGCGGCGCCAGGACCCCCAGCGCCAGCGCCATGTCGCCATGGGCCAGGTCCTCGGCAATCAGCACGTTGGAAACCGGCGAGCGGTCGAAGCCGGCGCCGCCGTGGGCTTCCGGCACCGCCAATGCCGTGATGCCCAGCTCATTGGCCTTCTGGAAGAACTCGGCCGGGATCTCGCGGCTTTCATCGACCTGGCGGGACAGCTCCCGCATCTCGGTCTCGGCGAAGCGCTGCATGCTCTCGCGCGTCATCCGCTGCTCGTCGGTCAGCGTG
This sequence comes from Pseudomonadota bacterium, assembly GCA_021767745.1. Classification (GTDB taxonomy): domain Bacteria; phylum Pseudomonadota; class Gammaproteobacteria; order UBA5335; family UBA5335; genus JAASSS01. The sequence goes on along the minus strand of JAASSS010000041.1, from coordinate 1,859 downwards.
AGATCGAACAGCTGCGGCTCCTGCGCGCTCTTCTCGCTCATGGTGTCGTCCTCATGGTTTGCAGGATGCAAAAGGGGTGGAAAGAGGGGAAACGGTCGGCATGCTGACCGATCGTGCTTGAAAAAGCAACGCAGCGCGGCTATGGGGAAGGCCGTTCCGGGGCTGGAAATCGGGGCTGGGCGCGACTAGGATCGACCCATCAGCCGACTACCGACCGCCCGGTCGGCATTGCGCGGCCCACGAGAAGAATATCCGCCGGACATTTCGGTCGCGGCGGGCATCAGGAGGAGAAGGCATGATTTCATTCGCGCCCAGCGAAGAGCAGCAGGCGCTGCTCGAAACGGCGCGCCGGTTCGCGGCCGAGCAACTCGCTCCCGGCGTGAAGACGGCCGATCGCGAGGGCCGGCTGCAACCGGGACTGCGGCAGGCCTATCACGACCTCGGCCTGCCGCTGCTCGGCCTGCCCGAGTCCTGCGGCGGCATCGGGTTCGACCTGATCGCGAAGGTGCTGGCCGAGGAGGCCCTCGCGCAGATCGACGCCGCGCAGGCCGTGGCGCTGGACAATGCCGGCACGGCCGCTCAGGCCATTCTCGGGCTGGCGGGCGAGCAGGCCGGGGCGCAGTGGCTTTCGCCGCTGGCCGAGCGGCATGACTACGTGCTCGCCTTCGCCGCTGCCGAGGCGCTGCCCGGTGCCCACGTCGGGTTGCTGCAGACCCGTGCCGAGCGCCAGAGCGGCGAGGTGCGGCTGACGGGCCAGAAGCGGGGGGTGTACAACGCCGCCGAGGCCTCGCGTCTGGTCGTGCTCGCTCGCGAGCGCGACGGCGAGGGCCTGCATGGCGTGCAGGCCTATCTGGTGGAGGCCGGCGCCCCCGGCCTGGCGGTGACGCCGGAGGATCGGATGGGCCTGCGCGCCGGCGGCGCCTGTTCGCTGCGGCTGGAGGCGACCCCGGCCCGGCCGCTGCTGGCCGCCGGTCACGACGAGGCTGCCCTGCAGCGGGTGCTGAGCATCGCCCGCACGCTCGCCGCGGCCCGCATCTGCGGCGCGGCGCGGGGCGCGTTGCTGCACGCCATCGACTACGCCCAGGACCGGACCGCCTTCGGCAAGCCGATCTGCGGCCACCAGGGCCTGGCGTTCTTCATGGCCGACATGGAGGTCGCGCTGGAAGGCGCCCGCAATCTCACGCTGCTGGCCGCTTGGGAGCTCGCCCAGGGGCAGGCGGCGATCGGCAGCAGCTGTGCCGCTGCCACCCATGCCGCCGAGGCCGGTGTGAAGGTCACCGTCGATGCCGTGCAGGTATTCGGCGGCGCGGGCTTCATGAAGGACATGCCGGTCGAGCGCTACATGCGCGATGTGCGCACGCTGGCCAACATGGCTGGCACGCCGGAGGATCATCTGCACCTCGCAGGCGGCGCGCTGATGCCGATGAGCGCTGCACCGAATGCGACCTCGGCCGAGCGACAGGAGGCGCTGGCATGATCGATTTCACCTTGACGCCACAGATGAAGATGGCACGGGACATGCTCCATTCCATCATGGAGAAGGAAGTGCGGCCGCTGGCACTGCAGGCCGATCGCGATGCGGCCTATCCCGACTCTCTGTACAAGAAGCTCGCGCCGCTGGCTGCGGCCATGGGCGGCGGCGGGGGCGCCAAGCCGGCCGGCGGCGGCAAGGCCGGGGCGGGCGCCGGCATGAGCATGAAGAACATGGCGTTGCTGGCCGTGGTTGCCGGCGAGGAACTCGGCTGGGGCGATCCGTCGATCTCGCTGGTAATGCCCGGGCCGGGGACCGGCGGTCCGGCGCTGGCGGCACGCGGCACCGAGGCGCAGAAGGAGAAGTACTTCGGCATGCTGCAGGGCCG
>JAASSS010000153.1 GCA_021767745.1 Pseudomonadota bacterium | reverse complement strand
TGGCACGCCGGCGTTTCGTGCTGGGAGGGGCGCGAGCGCTGCAACGACTTCAGCATCGGCATCGAGCTGGAGGGTGCTGACGACATCCCCTACGAGGCGTGCCAGTACCACCGGCTGGGGGCGCTGTGCCGGCAGATCATGGCGCGGTACCCGGCGATTACGCCGGCGCGGATCGTCGGCCACAGCGATATCGCTCCCGGCCGCAAGACCGATCCCGGCACGGCCTTCGACTGGGCGAGCCTGCGCCGGCTGCTCGCGGGGCCGGCCTAGCGCAGGGTCCAGCGGTAGCGGCCGAGCGTCGGTGAGCTCGCGGCGAGCTCGCTGCCGGCGCCGACCGGGCCGACGCCGGCCGGCGTGCCGGTGTAGATCACATCGCCCGCCTGCAGCTGCCAGCAGCGGCTGAGCCAGCCGACCAGCGCCACCGGCGACCAGCGCATCTGGCGGGTATGCCCGCGCTGGCGGATCTCGCCATCCACGGCCAGCGTCATCTCCACCTCGTCCAGGATGGCCGCCGTCGCCGGCAGGAAGCGGCCCAGCAGCGCGCTGTCGTCGAAGGCCTTGGCACGCTCCCAGGGCAGGCCGGCCGCTTTCAGGGTCTGCTGCAGCTCACGCAGCGTCAGATCGACGCCGAGCGTGGCACCGCCGATGGCGGCCGCGGCAGCCGCCGCATCCAGCTCGCGCCCGCCGGTCTGCAGCAGCAGTACCAGCTCCAGCTCGTGATGCACGCTGCCAAGCCCGCGCGGCAGCCGCGCACTGCCGCCATCGGCGACGATCGCGCTCGTCGGCTTCATGAACACCACCGGCTCACTGGCCGGCCCCTGGCCCAGTTCGGCGGCATGCAGGTCGTAGTTGCGGCCGATGCAGAAGATGCGGGCCGGGCTCGGTAGTGACATGGCAGCTTCACGACCTCGTTACATACTGGTGTTTTGGCACGGTGGAGAAACGCGATGTCCGACGCAAGCGCCAAACGCACCGCCGGCGGGGCCGCCGACCACGCCCGCCGGCGTTTTCTCTGGCACGGCCTGCTGGGCGGCGGCATGCTGGCAGCCGGCTCGCTGGGTGGCTGGCACCGCCTCGCCCACGGTGCGCCTCTGGCGACCGCGCGGCCGGCCGGGCCCTACGGACCGCTGCAGGAGCCGGACGCGAACGGCATCCGCCTGCCCACCGGCTTTACCTCCCGGATCGTCGCGCGTGCCGGCGAGCGGCCGGTGCCCGGCCAGCGCTACGACTGGCACGTCTTCCCCGACGGCGGGGCCACCTTCGGCCTCGAGGATGGGGGCTGGATCTATGTCTCCAACAGCGAGTTCCCCGGCGCCGGCGGCGTGGGCGCGTTGCGCTTCGTGGCGGACGGCACGATCGTCGACGGCTACCCGATCCTGCGCGGGACGACGCTGAACTGCGCCGGTGGGCCGACGCCCTGGGGCACTTGGCTGTCCTGCGAGGAATGGGATCTCGGGCGGGTGTGGGAGTGTGACCCACAGGGCCGCGAACGGGCGCGGGTGCTGCCGGCGCTCGGCACGTTCAGCCACGAGGCGGTGGCGGTCGATCCGGATCGCGGCCAGCTCTACCTGACCGAGGACGTGGGCGATGGCCGCCTGTATCGCTTCACCCCCAGCGCCTACCCGTCGCTGGATGCAGGCGTGCTGGAAGTGGCCGTGGGACGCCGGCTGATCGGCAACTGGTGGCGGCTCACCTGGGCGCCGCTGAAGGAGCCGAACCCGCGGCTGGGCGGGCTGGGGCGGGAGGATCCGACCCGTTACCAGATTCCGCAGAGCATGCCCTTCGATGGCGGCGAGGGCATCTGGTATCGGGCGGGGAAGATCTACTTCACCACCAAGGGCGACGATCGGGTGTGGGTCTACGATACCCGCCTGCAGCTGCTGCACATCCTCTACGATGGCCTGCGTCGCACGGACCCGGTGCTGACCGGACCGGACAACCTCGTGGTCAATGAGCGCGCCGAGGTGTTCGTGGCCGAGGACGGTGGCGACATGCAGCTGGTGCTGATCACGCCGCGGGGTCAGGTGCAGCCGTTCTTGCAGGTCGTCGGGCAGGATGAGTCGGAGATCACCGGCCCGGCCTTCTCGCCGGACGGCACACGGTTGTACTTCAGTTCCCAGCGCGGGCCGGCGCCGCGCCTGCCGCTGGGTGTCACCTACGAGATCCAGGGGCCGTTCAACGGCTGAGGCACGGATCAGGCGCGGCCAGGGAGCGGCCGCACAGGAGTCGGGGGATGGCGCGAGCGCTGGGCGTGGGTTGGTGGAACCTGCAGAACTACTTCGATACCGACGACGATCCGATCGCCGACGATTTCGAATACACCCCGGCCCGTGGCTGGACACCCGCGCTGTTCGAGTTCAAGCGCCGCCAGCTCGCGGCCGTGCTGCGCGCCATGGACGCGCAGCGTCCGCTCGATCTGCTGGCCGTGTGCGAGGTGGAAAAGGATGAGCTGCTGGCCGACCTGCTCACGCATGCGGGGCTCGCGCGGCTCGAGGTGGTGCGTGACCCCGCTGGCACCAGCGACCTGCGCGGCATCGACGTGGCCCTGGCGATCGATCCGGCACGCCTGGCCGTGGAGCGGGTGCGCTCGCACGTGGTCAACCTGCGCTACGCCACGCGCGACATCCTGGAGGTATCCCTGCGCGAGCGCGCCACCGGCACGCCGCTGGTGGTGATCGCCAGCCACTGGCCCTCGCGTGGGCTCGGCCGCTATCGCAGCGAGCCGCTGCGCGCGGCGGTGGCCGAGCAGATCGCCTACCTGGTGCAGGATCACGTGAAGTTGCCGGCGCGGGAGTATCTGGCGGCCCGCGAGGCGGACGATCTGGCGCGGGTGCAGGCGCGCTGGGAAACCCCGGTGCTGATCCTGGGCGACTTCAACGACGAGCCGGCCGATCGCAGCGTCACCGAGCATCTGCGGGCCTCGCGTGAGCTCGACCGGGTGCGGGGCGAGACCAACGATATCGACGGCTTCCGCAGCGCCGCCCGCTATCGCGCGCAGGAGGTTTTCCTCTACCACCCGATGTGGCCGCATCTGGCACGCGAGGGCGTGGGCACCTACTACCTCGATGCGCTGCGCAGCGGCGAGAAGTTCGCCAATCGCTATCAGGTGCTGGATCAGCTGGTCGTCAGCCGCGGCCTGCTGGGGTCGCAGCCGCTGCAGCTGGCGGTGGACTCGGTGGAAATCTTCGCCGATCCGCTCGTCGCCACCCGCAGCGGCCGGCCGCGCCGCTTCCGCTTCGATCGCGACGGCGGGCGGGCCCCGAGCGGCGTCAGCGACCATCTGCCGGTGCTGGCCGCGATCGCGGTAACCGACTGAGGGGAGCCAGCGCGCGGGCCGGCCCGCCGCGGGCCTTCAGGGTGCGGTGGTTCCCGTCGTGCCGCCTGTGGTCCCGCCGCAGACCGGGCAGGCGGGATCACGCGGGAAGCGCAGCTCCCGCCATTGTGCCGCCAGGCCGTCGTAGAGCAGCAGCCGACCGGCGGCGGGCGTGCCCAGCCCGAGCAGCACCTTGACCGCCTCCATCGCCTGCAGCGCGCCGATGACGCCGACCACCGGCGGCAGCACGCCGTTCACCGCGCAGGTCTCGGCCTGGCTGTCTTCGTCGCGGTACAGGCAGCGATAGCACGGACCGCCGAGGTCCGGCCGCAGCACCGTGAGCTGGCCCTCGAAGCGGATCGCCGCGCCGGAGACCAGCGGTCTGCCGGCCGCGACGCAGGCCGCATTGACGGCGAAGCGGGTGGCGAAGTTGTCGCAGCCATCCACCACCACGTCGGCCGCCTGCACGTAGCGCGGCAGGTTCGC
>JAASSS010000152.1 GCA_021767745.1 Pseudomonadota bacterium | reverse complement strand
GCGATCCGATCACCGTGGAGACCAAGGCCGACGACTCCCCGCTGACCGCCGCGGACACCGCCTCGCATCGGATCCTGGTGCGCGGCCTGGGCGCCCTGACGCCCGCCATCCCGGTGCTATCCGAGGAAGCGGCGGCCATCCCCTACTCGGAGCGGCAGAGCTGGACGCGGTACTGGCTGATCGACCCGCTGGACGGGACCAAGGAGTTCATCAACCGCAATGGCGAATTCACCGTCAATGTCGCGCTCATCGAGCGCGGCGAGCCGGTGCTGGGAGTCGTCTACGTGCCGGTCGGGGGCAGCATGTATCTGGCGGCCCGCGGCGGGCAGGCGCACAAGCTGACGGCCGACGGCGGGCGACGGGTCATCCGCGTGCGCCCCGCCGATCCGCAGGCCCTGGTGGCCGTTGCCAGCCGCAGCCACCGCTCGGCGGCGATCGATGCCTATCTGCGGCACTTCGGCGAACCCAGCGTGCGCAGCATCGGCAGCTCACTGAAGATCTGCCTGATCGCCGAGGGCGAGGCCGACATCTACCCCCGCCTCGGGCCCACCAGCGAATGGGACACCGCCGCCGCGCAGGCCGTGCTGGAAGTCGCCGGCGGCCGCCTGACCGATACCCAGCTGGCCCCCCTGCGCTACAACGGCAAGGCCGAATACCTCAACCCGCACTTTCTTGCCTTCGGCGATGCCTCGATCGACTGGGGCGCGCCACTCGCCTAGCGCGGCGGCGAAGGCACCGGCCGGATGCCGTTCACCAGCACGCCGCCCACGGTAAGCACGACGAACCACAGCAGCGCCCAGTCGGGGATGCTGAGCGACAGCCAGGTCCACTGCGTCGCCGCGCAGCTGCCGGAGCCGCGCAGGATCACCTCCAGCGCCTCCAGCAACGGCAGCGAAGAGACGATGTAGCCGAGATCCGGGCCGCAGGCGGCAACCTGATCCGCCGGCAGGTGCTGCAGATAGAGGTGTCGCCCGGCGATCGCGCCACCGGCACCGCCCGCCACCAGCAGCAGCAGCACGTAACCCCAGCGGCCGGCGCCCCGCGGCGCATGCGCCGCAGCGACCAGAAAGACCAGCGCCAGCAGCAGGAACGCAATGCGCTGCAGAATGCACAGCGGGCAGGGCGGCAAGCCCTGCGCGTACTGCAGATAATAGGCGAAGCCGATCAGACCGGCGCAGGTCAGCGCGCCCAATCCATTGAGCCCCCGGCGCGCGTCCGGACGGCGCAGCATCTGCCGCATGTACTCCCTCCTGCCACCAGCCCCCAAGGTGGCCACATGATCCCGCACCCACCCGGCCACGTCACCTGCGCGTCACCGCAGCGTCAACGAGCGGTCACTGCATCGTCCTAAGGTGCCGCAAACCCGCAGCGGAGAACCTGATGCCCCAGCGCACCGATCCCTCGCAACGCGACCGCGTCGCCATCGAGCCGGCGCGGCGGCTGCAGGCCGTGGTCACCGACGCCCCCCGCTGGATCGAGCAGGCCCAGGCCCTGCGGCATGAGGTGTTTCTGCCCGACACCACCGTCACGGCCAGCGCCGGGCGGCAGGAGGCGGATCGCTTCGATGCGCATTGCGAGCATCTGGTGGTGATCGATCGGGCGGCCGACAACGTCGTGGGCTACACCCGCGTGCTAACGCCGGAAGGCGCCGCGCGTGCCGGCGGCTACTACTCGCAGACGGAGTTCGAACTCGGCGCGGTGCTGGGCCTGCCGGGCCGCTTCATCGAGCTCGGCCGCACCTGTATCCACCCCCGCTATCGCAGCGGCGCCACCCTGGCCGTGCTGTGGCAGGGCGTGGCGCAGCTGTTCAGCCACACCCGGGGGGACTACCTCATCGGTTGCGGCAGCATCCCGCTGGCCTGCGGCATCGGCGCGATCCACGCCATGATCGCGAACATCACACCAGATCGACGCCTGCCCGAGGAACTGGCGGTGGCGACCCGGCACCCGCTGCCGGCGCCGGATGGCACGATCGTGCCGCCCCTGCCGCTGCCGCCCCTGCTGCGGACCTACCTGCGCGTCGGCGCACGCGTGTCCGGCCAGGCCTATTGGGACCGCGACTTCGACTGCGCCGACCTGTTCGTGCTGCTGCCGCGTCGGCAGTTGGCGAATCGCTACGCCCGACACTTCAGCGTCGCTGCGTGAGGCGCCACCTGCGGCGGCTGAGCCGCGCGCTGCGGCTGGCAGTCTGGCTGGCCGCAGCATGGCTGGAAGTCGGCCTCGCGCAATGGCGCGGTCGCCGCGTCTCGCCGGCACGACGCCAGCGGGCGTACCGACGGCTGGCGCGGATCCTGGCGCTGCGGATCTCCCTCCATGGCACCTGCCCGCCGGCACCGACGCTGCTGGTCGCCAACCACATTTCCTGGCTCGACGTGATCGCCATCGGCGCCTGCAGCCCCACGAGCTTCATCGCCAAGGCCGACGTGCGCGGCTGGCCCGTGCTCGGCCGGATGGCGAGTCATCTCGATACGCTCTTCCTGCGTCGGGAGGTGCAACGGGACGCGGCGCATGCCGTCTTCCAGGCCGGCAGCCGACTGGGGCAGGGACACACACTGACGCTGTTCCCCGAGGGCACCACCACGCGCGGCGAGCGCCTCGCCCCGTTCCGCGCTGCGTTGCTGCACGCGGCCGTGATCGCCGAGGTGCCGCTGACGCCGGTGGCGCTGCGCTATCTGGACGGCAGGGGGGAACGGGATCGGCTGGCACCTTTCGTCGACGACGACAGCCTGCTGCCTCACCTGTGGCAGCTGCTCGGGCGCGAGCGCACCCATGTGGAGGTAGCCTTTCTGCCGGCCATTCGCGTCGCACACCGCAAGCAGGCTGCCGGCGCGGCGCATCAGGCGATCGCGGACTGGCTTAGCGGGGCGCCTCGTCAGCCTTGGCCTGTTCCTGCGTGGCGCCGCTGGGCGAGCGCCAGACGCGCCGGTAGCCAGGCTGCCAGGGGTTGATCGGCACCAGCGCCTCGCGCCGTTGGGCATCGGTGTCGAGCAACCGCTGACGCCAACGGCGAGCCAGGGCGCTGCGCGCCAGCAGGCCGAGCACCACGACGGCCGCCACCGCCAGCAACATCAACGAGACGACGATACCGACTACCCAAGCCCACATGCCGGCTACTCGTACTGCTTGACCACCAGTCCCTTCTGACTGGCGAAATAGGCGGCGATGTCTTTGCGGTCCTGCTCGCTCAGGGCGGCCGCGAAACCCTGCATGATGGCGTTCTGTCGCGAGCCGTCGGCGTAGGCTTCCAGCGCCTTCACCAGATAGTCCTGGTACTGGCCCGCCAGCCGGGGAAAGGCCGGCGACTCCGCGTTGCCGGTCTCGCCGTGGCAGGAAAAGCAGGCAGTGGCCTTCTCGCGCCCGGCGACTGGATCGGGCGCGGCGGCGTACGCCACGCCCATGCCCAGCATCAGGGCAAGCCCCACGCTGCAGTTCATCACGCGCCGCATGTCCGCTCCTTACTCGTTGCCGGCCGCGAAATACGCGGCGATATCCTGGATCGCCTGCTCGCTCAGCGCGCTGGCATTGGCGTGCATCGTGTCGTGCGCGCGCTGACCGTTCTTATAGGCCTGCAACGCGCTGACGATGTAGTCGGCGTGCTGACCGCCGAGCTTGGGCACATGGTAGCTGGGATACACGTTCTGGTAGCCGGGAATCCCATGACAGCCCATACAGGTCGATGCCAGACGCTTGCCAGCCTCGGGATCACCCTGGCCGCTGGCCGCGCCGGTGGCGAGGCAACACAGGAGCGCGCCGACCAACAGAAGCTGATTCTTCATGGAGTTCCTGCACCTTTGTCGACGGATCGAAT
>JAASSS010000040.1 GCA_021767745.1 Pseudomonadota bacterium | reverse complement strand
CCGCTGGCCGTGGTGTGTGTGCCGGACACGCAGGTAAGCGCACCGGCGACCAGCGCAAACAGATAGCTCGGCTTCGGGAACGGATCCTCCCAGCGCACCCAGTGCCGCGCCGGCGCATCCGGGCAAGGGCCGCTGGCGACCGGATTGCCGTTGGCAAGCAGCACCGGGTAGCGCTGCGCCTCGGCCTCCACCGTGGTCGTGAAGCGCGCCAGGACGTCGGGGCGGTCCGGGTAGAAGGTGATGCGCCGAAAGCCCTCGGCCTCGCACTGGGTGAAGAAGTCCCCGCCCGAGACGTACAGCCCCTCCAGCCGGGTGTTTGTGTGCGGCTGGATGCGCACGCGGGTGGACAGGCGTGCCCGAGCCGGCACGTCGAAGACCGTCAGCCCCTGCTCGTCCTGCCGGTACCGCGCCGGCGCCAGCGGCGCATCGTCGAGGGCGATGGCCAGCAGTTCGAGTGCTTCGCCGTCCAGCCGCAGCGGCACGTCCACGTCAGCCAGCCGCCGGAGCGAGAGCTCGGCATTCACCTCGGCGCAGTCGTCGTACAGGGCGACGTGCAACGCCACCGTCTCCACCGTCCACTCCGGCGGACGGTAGTCATCCAGGCAGTGTCGCGTGGCTTCGGGCATGGGGTGATCGCTCCAGATCCGCCGGTCGAGGCGGATCACTTGAACGGTGGAATAGCCTGCAAGTCAAGCGTTTCGCCGCGCTTTCGGGATGCTTGCTGAGCGGCGCAGGCTTCATGTATGGTCGCGATTCCTGCGACTGACCGACCGCTCAGGGACGAGCTAATCACGTTATGGCATCACGCCTCCGACTGCTAATCGTTACGGTCGCGCTCGCTATCGGCGCGATCATCCTCTACACCATCTTCGGCACCAGCGGCCCGCCGCAAGAGACTGGCCCACAGGCCGTCGCCGTGGAAGCCGCGCCGGTGACCGTCACCGACATCCGCGACATCCGCAGTTTCCCCGGCACGCTGCGGCCGGCGGCGCAGTTCGTGGTCACCGCCAAGAGCGGCGGTGTACTCGAACAGCTGCTGGTCGACATCGGCGATCGGGTCGAGAACGGCCAGGTGATCGCTCTGCTGGATGACGACCAGATCCGCCAGGAAGTGGCGCGGATCGAAGCGGAATCGTCCGTCGCCCAGGCCCGGCTGGAAGAAGCCCGCTCCGCCCGTCAGGTATCGCAGCGCGATCTCGCGCGCGTCAGGCAGCTGCGGGATCGTGGCATCGCCTCAGATGCCGAGTACGATGCCGCGCTGACGCGCGCCAACGCCGACAAGGCCCGTCTGGCCATGGGCGAGGCGCAGGTGAAGCAGGCCCGGGCCGCGCTGAACTCCGCCCGGCTGCGTATGGACGACACCAAGGTACGAGTCGAATGGCGTGGTGACGACGAGACTCGCATCATCGCGCAGCGCTTCGTCACCGAAGGCAGTACGCTGCGACCGAACGAGCCGGTGGTGTCGGTGATCTCGCTCGACCGGCTGGTCGCCGAGGTGACCGTGACCGAGCGCGATTACGCCAAGATCGATATGGGCGATGCAGCGCAGATCGTGGCTGACGCCCTGCCCGATCAGCGTTTCACCGGCACGGTCACGCGCATCTCGCCGCAGTTCAATGAGTTCTCTCGCCAGGCCGAGGTGGAGATCGAGGTCGACAATCACGACGGGCGGCTCAAGCCCGGACTGTACGTGACCGCCCGCTTCACCTTCGATACCGCCGAAGACACCGTGGCGGTGCCGGTGGAGGCGCTGGTGAAGCGTGACGATGCCGAGGGTGTCTTCAAGGTCGAGCCGGGGGAACCGCTGCCGACGGCACGCTTCGTGGAGGTCCGCACCGGTCTGCGCGAAGGCTCGATGGTGCAGATCGTCTCGCCCGAGCTGTCCGGCCGGGTGGTGACGCTGGGTCAGCACCTGCTGGAAACCGGCACGCCGCTGCGCATCACCGACGTTGCGCAGTCCGCCGACTAGCGCCCGCGGCGGCGACGGTAAAACAGCATGAACATCTCACGCTTCACAGTCACCCGCCCGGTGTTCACCTCGATGATGATCCTCATCGTGGTGATCATCGGCGGCTTCACCCTGCTCCGGCTGAACATCGACCTGATGCCAGAGGTGAACCTCCCGACGCTCACGGTCATCACGACCTACGAGAACGCGAGCCCCGAGGAAATCGAGGAGCTGATCACCCGCCCACTGGAGGGCGTGCTGGCGGCGATCACCGGCGTGGAGACGCTGGTGTCGACCTCGCGTGAGGGCCAGAGCGTGATCAACGTCAGCTTCACCTGGGGCATCAACCTCGATTCTGCGGCCAACGACATCCGGGACGGCTTCGATCGCATCCGCGATCTGCTGCCGGAAAATGCCGATTCGCCGGTGCTGCTGAAGTTCGATACCAGCGCCTTCCCGATCATCATTCTTGGCGTCGGCAGCTATCTCAGTCCGATCGAGCTGCGCCAGCTGATCGACGATCAGGTGAAGTTCCGTATCGAGCGGCTGGAAGGCGTCGCGGCGCTGACGATCTGGGGCGGCCTTGAGCGTGAGATCCAGGTCAACCTGCTGCCGGACCGGGTCGAGGCGCTGAATCTGTCGCTGGACGAGATCATCCAGTCGCTGCGTGCCGCCAACGTGACGCTGCCGGCCGGCTCGCTGCAACAGGGCACGACGGATCTGCGCATCCGCACGCCGGGCCGCTTCGAGTCCATCGAGGAGATCCGCAACACGGTCGTGGCCTTCCGCGGCAACTCGCCCATCTACCTGAGCCAGGTCGCCACCATCGACGATACCTTCGGCGAGATCGAGCGCCTCTCGCTGGTGGAGGGCCGCCCGGGCGTGCAGTTGCTGGTGCGCAAGCAGGCCGGCTACAACACGGTCGAAGTGGCCGATCGGGTGATCACCGAGCTCGCCCGCATCGAGCAGGAGTTCCCGCAGCTCTCGATCGTGCCGGTGATCGACACCGGCAAGTACATCCGGCGCGCGATCGACAACCTGACGTCCTCGCTTTATTACGGCTCGGGCTTCGCCTTCCTGGTGCTGCTGTTCTTCCTGCACAACCTGCGGGCGGCGATCCTGGTGGCACTGGCGATTCCGATCTCGGTGATCGCCTCGTTCATGCTGATCTACTTCGCCGGCTTCACCATCAACATGATGACGCTCGGCGGCCTTGCGCTGGGCGTCGGCATGATGGTCGACAACGCGATCGTGGTGATCGAGAACATCGTGCGTCTGCGCGAGGAGAAGAAGCTCGACCTGATCAGCGCCTGTATCGAGGGCCCGCAACAGGTCGCCGGCGCCATCACGGGCGGCACGCTGACGACGATGGCCGTGTTCCTGCCGCTGATCTTCGCCGAAGGCATTGCGGGCGAGCTGTTCAGTCAGATGGGCTACGTGATCAGCTTTGCGCTGATTGGCTCGCTGGCCACTGCATTGACCCTGGCGCCGATGATGGCCTCGCGGCTGCTCAAGAGCGACGACGATAGCGCGGGCACGGAGCGCTCGGCCATCGCCAGGCGCGTGAACACGCTGCTGGGGCGGCTCGAGGCCCGCTACCAGCGTGTGCTCGGCTTCTCCGTGGATCATCCGGGTTCGGTGTTGACGTTCTTCGGGCTGGTGCTGGTCGGCTCGATTGCGCTGCTGCCGCTGATCGGCGCGGAGTTCATGCCGCCCTCGGACGAGAGCGAGGTCCGGGTGACCTACGAAATGCGTCCTGGCACCCGCCTCGGTGTGGTGGAGGAGCGCATGCTGGAGATCATGGCGATCGTGCGCAACGAGGTGCCGGAATTGCAGAGCATGGTCACCACCATCGGCCCGACGCTGCTCCGCCCGGAATCCACGGCCATGGGTGAGATCGTCGCCGCCCTGGTGCCGCCCCAGGAGCGCGAGCGCGGCAGCCACGAGGTTGCCGACGAACTGCGTTCGGCGCTGGTCGGCTACCCCGGCGGCGACCTGCGCAGCCGGGCGCCGGAAGATGTGATGCTGCAGATGATCGGCGGCGGTGACCCCGTGCAGTTGGAGATCCGCGGCTACGATCTGGACACGCTGCAGGATATCGCCGGCCGGGTCGAGAAGGCCATGCTGGACCTGCCGGAGGTGGCCGACGTCAACCGCAGCGCCAAGGAAGGCGTGCCACAGGTACTGTTCAAGGTCGACCGGCAGCGGGCGGCCGACCTCGGTGTCAGCGTGGCGCAGATCGCACGCATGCTGGAGACGGCCATCGGCGGCACGATCGTCAGCCGCTTCAGTGACGGCGGCACCGAGCATGACATCGTGCTGAAGCTGAAGGACGCCAGCCAGCTGAGCGTCGATCAGGTGCTCGACCTGACGCTGATGAACCAGGTGGGCCAGGAGGTCGTGCTGCGCTCGGTGGTCGACACCGTGACCGGTACCGGGCCGGTGAAGATCGAGCGGCACGACCAGCAGCGCGTCATCACCGTCGGCGCGAACCTGGTCAGCGGCGTATCGCTGGACGAGGCGGTGGACAAGGTCCGGGGCGTGATCGCCAACATCCCCGTCCCCGCCGGCTACCAGATCGTGTTCACCGGCGAGTGGGAAGAGCTGCGCAAGGCATTCCGCGACCTGCTGCTGGTCATGACCCTGGGCGTGATCCTGGTCTACATGATCATGGCCTGCCTGTATGAGTCGCTCATTGACCCGCTGGTCGTGATGTTCGCGGTGCCGCTCGGCCTTATCGGCGTCAACGTGCTGCTGCTGCTCACGGGCACGACGCTGAACATCGTGTCCTTCATCGGCGCGATCATCATGGTCGGCGTGGTGGTGAACAACGCCATCCTGCTGGTCGACCAGATGAACTTTCTGCGGCGTGAGCAAGGCATGGCACTGCGACCGGCAGTGCTGGAAGCGGGCCGGCAGCGATTGCGGCCGATCCTGATGACGGCCCTGACGACCATCCTGGCGATGATCCCGCTCACCGTTGCTCAGGGCGAGGGAGCAGCCATCCAGCAGAGTCTGGCGCGCGCGTTGACCGGCGGCCTGGTGAGCTCGACCTTCATCACCCTGGTGATCGTGCCCATCATCTACATGCTGTTCCATCGGAAGGAAGGCTAGTTACGCATGAGCAAGGATGCGCCCATCCACGGGTCCTACCGCCGCCGGAGCATCGCCGGTCATATCGCGCTGGGCACATTGATCGTTGCGCTCGGCGGTTGCGCGAGCGGCCCGCTGGCGCCGCCTACTGCGGAACCGCCAAGCCCGGCCCCGGACTTCGGCCCGACCGCGGCGCAGGAGCGTGTGCGGCAGTCCGACCGGATCCAGCCGGACGTCAACCGCTTCGAGACGCCGGCGCAGATCGAGCTGCCCTCTGCTCCGGACGGCGCCCTGGAACTGTCGCGCGAGAGTGCCGTGTTTCTTGCCCTGCGCAACAACCGTACGCTCGGCATTCAGCAGCTGACCCCGGTGGTACGGGGCGCCTTCGAGCAAATCGAGAAGGCCCGCTACGACGTCAACCTGTTCGCGCAGGCCGCCTACAGCGAGGAGAAGAGCCAGTTCTTCTTCCCCGGCATCGGCACCATCCCCACGAATCTCGGTGAGATCGTGGGCACCGACGGCACGCTCAGTGCGCCGAGCTTCCGCTTCCCGATCCTCGGTCGACCCACGCTGCCGGAGATCGACCCACGCGACATCGAGGGCGAGCCGGCCGAGCTCACCACCGAGATCCGCCAGGGACAGGTGGGCTTCAACAAGGCGTTCGTCACCGGCACACGGGTCGAGGTCACCGGCAGCAACGATCGCATCGATATCCAGAACGAGGGCATCGAAGGCGCGTTCTTCGATGGCTTCGAGACCGACGCCGGTGATGTGCAGAACCGTGTGCGCACGGGTATCACCCTGACCCAGGCGTTGCTGCGCGGCGGCAGCCCGCAGGCGAATCTTGCCCGCATCCGGCAGGCGGAGCTGGAGACCATGGCGTCGAGCTACCAGCTGCGCGGTTTCGCCGAGAGCCTGGTCGCACAGGTCGAGACCCTCTACTGGGATTACTATCTGACCCAGCGGCAAATCGGCATCCTGGAAGACTCCGTCACCATTTCCGAAACGCAGCTGCGTGAGCTGGAAGAGCGGGTCGAGGTCGGCCAGATCTCCAAGTCACAGTTGCCGGCGGCCCGGGCCGAGCTGGCAGTGCGACGGCAGGCACTGATCGACGCCCGCAGCGCCGCGGCGCAGCTGCGCCTGCGGCTGCTCCAGCAACTCAATCCGCCAGGGGCGAATGACTGGGAGCAGACACTCGAGCTTACCGATGTACCGAGCCTCCCGCCGGTCCTGGACAGCAGCGTCGAGGAACACGTTGCCCTGGCGATGCAGGCGCGACCCGATCTCAACGAGGCTCGGCTGCTCTACCAGAGCGGCGAACTGCAGGTGCTGCAAACCCGCAACGGCCTGCTGCCCCAGCTGAACCTGTTCATCACGCTGGGCAAGAGCGGCTATTCGGAGTCCTTCGGTGATGCCAGCGATAGCTTCGTCGACGACTCTTTCTATGATGCCTCGGCCGCCCTGCGCTTCGATTATCCGTGGGGCAACCGGCAGGGCCGGGCGCTGTACCAGCAGGCACTGGCGGGGCGGGATCAGCGTGAGTTGAGTCTGCAGAACCTCGAGCAGCTCGCCGCGATCGACGTACGCACCGCCTATCAGGAGGTCCTGCGCGCTCAGGAGCAGGTGTCGGCCAGCGCGGCGACCCGCCGTCTGCAGGAGGAAGCTCTGCGCTCGGAAACGGAGAGCTTCCGCGTCGGCCGGGCGACCCAATCGGACGTCAACCGTGCGCAACGTGACCTGGTGTCCTCGCAGATCGACGAGGCTCGCGCAGTCGCGGATCTGCGCAAGGCATTGGTCACGCTGTATCGGCAGGACGGCACGCTGCTGGTTCGCCGCGGCGTCGAGGCGCCGGGATCGGAACCTTCACTGCCGACCACACAAGCCGCCGCCGGGCTATAATTAACATCATCAATACCGTCGACAAGGTTTGACGGGCACCACGAGCTTGGCGACAATCCCGCGCTTCGCGACGGCAGCGGCGCAACCGGGGTCGTTCGCCCCTGAGGTACCGAATCATGGGAAGCACCTACGACATCACGGAAGAACCGATCCTGAGCCGCAAGTCGCTCGCGCGCGTGTGGCAGGGTCGCCGGCGCTATTTCGACGCGATCAAAACGGTCTACAAGATCGACCGCTCCTATAAGCAGGTTCGCAAGCGGGTCGCTCATCTCGATTCGTGGAAGGAGCGCCGGCCCTACTACAAGGCCGCCCATCCGCAGAACGCCGAAATGCTCTACGAGCTGTGCAAGCGTAACGGTGCCACCTGGGTGAAGGTGGCGCAGTTCATGAGTGCGCGGCCGGACCTGTTGCCGCGCGAGTACATCCACGCGCTGGCACGCCTGCAGAACGATGCCCACCCGGTGCCCTTCCACGAGCTGACCCCGGTCATGGAAGATGAGCTGGGCGCGAACTGGCGCGATCACTTCGAGTGGGTGTCGGAGGAACCGACCGCCACGGCCTCGATCGGCCAGGTGCACAAGGCACAGCTCAAGGATGGTCGCGAAGTGGCCATCAAGGTACAGCTGCCGGCAGTCAAGCGCCTGTTCATGCAGGACTTCAACCTCTTCCGCATGCTGGCGGAGGTACTGAAGAGCCGGCTGCCGCAGATCGATCTCAAGCAGATGGTCAACCAACTGCTGAGGATGACTGCCGAGGAGCTCGATTTCCGGATCGAGGCGGCCAACCTCAAGGAATTTGCCGCACTCAAGCACCATCCGCGCATCCGCATCCCGACGCTGGTCGAGGAGCTTTCGCGCGAGCGGGTGATCGTCACCGAGTGGATCAACGGCACCCGGCTGGTCGAGCACCTGGATCGCTCGAACAAGGAAGAGGCACGCGATCTGCTGTCGGTGGTGCAGGACAGCTACATGCAGCAGATCACCCGCTTCGGGGTGTACCAGGCCGACCCGCACCCCGGCAACTTCATGGTCGACCCGGACAAGAACATCTTCATCCTCGACTATGGCGTGATCGGTCACCTGACGCCGAAGGAGACGGTGAACTACACCCGCCTACTCATGCGCATGCTCGGCCACAGCAAGGAAGATCTCGGCAAGATCATGACCGATGCGGGCTTCCTCGGCGTAGAAGCGGACAAGATCGAAGAGATGTCGCAGTACTTCATCCGCACCAAGCGACCGGAGAAGAAGGTGCGTGTGGACGAAGTGATCGAAGAGCTGATGGAAACCTTCCAGGAGTATCGGATCACGGTGCCCGACTCGTTCGTCGGCATGGGCCGGGTGGTGATGACCATCGGCGGCCTGATGCAGATCTACCGTGTACCGTTCAACTGGATCCCCTCGCCGGTATCCAAGGCTTCCTGAGCGCGCACTGCGCACTGATGACACGGCCGCCGCAGGGCGGCCGTATCCGTTCGGGGGCAGGCCCGGCAACTACCCGGCCGCCGCCGTTGCGCTCCGTTCAGCCGCGCAACACCTGAATGTAGCGCACCAGCCCGATCAGCACGGCCAGGGCAAGCGGCTGCAGCAGCCACGCGCTCCAGTGCCGCCGATAGAGGGAGAAGGCCGCCCCACCCCAGGCGACGGTGAGGCCGGCGAACAGCAGCGTCGTGCGCAGCACTGCCGGCAACTCTTCCGCCAGCGAGGGCGTCTGCTCGAGATAGATGCCGTACAGCAGCAGTACGACGCCGAGCACCACCACCATCACCAGACTGAGCGCGGCCATGGCGGCCTCGATCACCAGCGCGTAACTGCGCACGGCTTCAGCGCGACCCGTCGGCGGCGAGCACCGGCAGACGGGTCGCGGCCTGCGCCAGAACGGCCCGGCGCCCGTTCTCATCCAGCGCCAGCCAGTTCCGGATCTCCAGGGCCGTCCGGCCGCAGCCGATGCAGATACCGCTGGCAGAAAGCCGGCACACCTGCCGGCAGGGCGAAGGTACGCCCGCCATTTCAGCGCGCGCCCATGCGCACGGCCCCGTCGAGGCGGATCACCTCGCCGTTCAGCAGACGATTGCCGATGATGTGCAGCGCGAGCTGCGCGTATTCCTCGGGCCGGCCGAAGCGGGGCGGGAATGGAATCTGACTGGCCAGCGAGTCGCGGACCTTCTCCGGCATCGAGGCCACCATCGGCGTCTCGAAGATGCCCGGCGCGATGGCCATGACCCGGATGCCATGGGCGGCGAGGTCACGGGCCATCGGCAACACCATGCCGGCAATGGCTGCCTTCGAGGCGGCGTAGGCGCTCTGCCCCATCTGCCCGTCGAAGGCGGCTACCGAGGCAGTATGAATGACCACGCCGCGCTCACCGTCGGCCAAGGCCGGGGTCGCCGCCATCGCCTGGGCAGCGAGGCGGGAGACATTGAAGCTGCCGATCAGGTTGATGTCGATCACCCGGCGAAAGAGCGCGAGATCATGCACGCCCTCCCGCGGCAACACCTTCTGGGCGGCGACGATTCCAGCGCAGTTGATCACCCCGCGCAGGGCGCCGCGGCCCGTGGCCGCCTCGACCGCCGCCGCCACCTCAGCCTCGTCAGTCACGTCCACACGGCAGAACGTCGCCGCGGTGCCCAGTTCCGCCGCCAATGCCTCGCCGGGGCCCGCCTGCACGTCGGCCAGCACGACCATGGCCCCGCCAGCGACCAGCGCCCGTGCCGTGGCCGCGCCCAGCCCGGAGCTGGCGCCAGTGACAAGGTAGACCTGCTGCTCGATATCCATCACCCCTCCTGTGCTGCGCCGCACATCATACAAGGCGGGACGGGCCGCACGGCAGCCATCCGGCCGGGGTCGGCAAGAGCGGTCAGGGCGATGAGCGGGCCACCCAACGGCATGCGTTCGAACCCTCGCGGCGGCGCCACGGCATCCACCGAAGCGCCAACTCTACCGGTACCGGCCCGCCGGCGGCCCCGTGGTGGCCACGCCCGCTGCATGGCCGCGGCCGCGGGTTCAGGCGAAATCGCGCGAGCGTACCTGCAGATCGCCGAGCCAGACACTGCGGTCCTGCAGCCGGCCGGCCACCACATGCACCACGCCGTGCTGCAGCTGCAGCCGACCGCGTACCAGCAGCAGGCGGGCACGCAGCGTCTCACGTCGCTGCCGCTCCAGCAGCTGCGGGTAGACCACCAGATTGACGTTCCCCGTCTCATCCTCCAGCGTCAGGAACAGCACGCCCGCCGCGCTGCCCGGCCGTTGCCGGTTGATCACCAGGCCGGCGACGATGACGGCCCGCCCATCGCGGCACCCGGGCAGATCCTTGGCCGGCACCACCCGCTGCGCCTGCAGGCGGGGACGCAGCAACGCCAGCGGATGCGCCCGCAGCGACAGCCCCAGGCTGTTGTAATCCGCCCTCACCTCCCGGCCCAGGCTCGGTGCCGGCAGTGGCACCGGCGGCTCGGCGATCTCCTGCCACAGCGGTGCCGACCGCTCCACGCCGGCGCTCATCCAGCGGGCCTGATGGCGATGACCGGCGAGCGAGGCCAGGGCATCGGCCGTGGCCAGCGCCTCGAGGTCGCGACGCGACAGCGCCGCCCGCCGCACCAGATCACTCACCTGCACGAAGGGCCCGTCGGCGCGCGCGGCGGCAATCCGGGCTGCGGCCTCCCCGGCGAGTCCCTTGACCTGCCCCAGCCCCAACCGCACCGCCAGCGCCGCCTGCCCGCCCGACCGGGGGGACGCATCGCCCGCCAGCGGCTCCAGCGTCGCTGCCACCTCGCTGCGCTGTACATCCACCGGCCGCACCGACACGCCGTGCCGGCGGGCATCCTGCACCAGCTGCGCCGGCGCATAGAATCCCATCGGCTGGCTGTTGAGCAGGGCGGCGCAGAAGACGGCCGGGTAGTGACACTTGAGCCAGGCCGAGACATAGACCAGCAGGGCGAAGCTCGCGGCGTGCGACTCGGGGAAGCCGTATTCACCGAAGCCCCGAATCTGGGCGTAGATCTGCTCGGCGAACGCGCGCGGATAACCGTTCGCGCGCATGCCGGCCAACAGCTTCTCCCGATACGGCTCCAGGCCGCCGCGCCGGCGCCAGGCCGCCATTGCCCGCCGCAGCGCGTCGGCCTCTCCGGGCGTGAAGCCTGCCGCCACCACAGCCAGCTGCATGACCTGCTCCTGAAAGATCGGCACCCCGAGAGTGCGCCCCAGGACAGCCTCTAGCGCCTCGCTGGCATAGGCCGGCACCTGGCCGGGATCGGCCCGGCGGGCGAGATAGGGATGCACCATGTCGCCCTGGATCGGACCGGGACGCACGATCGACACCTGCACCACCAGATCGTAGAAGCAGTTCGGCCGCAGCCGCGGCAGCATCGCCATCTGCGCTCGCGATTCGACCTGGAAGACGCCCATGCTGTCGGCCTGCTGCAGCATCCGGTAGACCGCCGGATCCTCGGCCGGCACCGTGGCCAGCGTCAGTGGCCGATCGTGATGCCGTGCCACCAGCGCCAGCGCCTTGCGCACCACGGTCAGCATGCCGAGCGCCAGGACGTCGACCTTGAGCAGGCCCAGCGTCTCCAGATCATCCTTGTCCCACTGGATGACGGTACGCTCGGGCATGGTCGCGTTCTCGATCGGCACCAGCGCATCGAGCGGCCCATCGCTGATGACGAACCCCCCGACGTGCTGCGAGAGGTGGCGCGGCATGCCAACGAGCTGCGCCACCAGCCCGCACAGGCGCCGCATGATCGGGCTGTCCGGATCGAAGCCGGCCTCGCGCACGCGCGCCGGGGCGATCTGCGCGCCATCCCACCACTGCATGGCCCCCGCCAGGGCGTCCACGGCCGCCGGCCCCAGACCCAGTGCCCGGCCGACATCACGCAGGGCGCTGCGCGGCCGGTAGGTAATGACGGTGGCCGCCAGCGCCGCCCGCTCCCGCCCATACTTGCGGTAGACGTACTGGATCACCTCCTCACGCCGCTCGTGCTCGAAGTCCACATCGATATCCGGCGGTTCGTTGCGCTCGCGCGAGAGGAAGCGTTCGAACAGCAGATTGCTGCGCTGGGGATCCACCGCCGTGATGCCAAGGCAGTAGCAGACCGCCGAGTTGGCCGCCGACCCCCGGCCCTGGCAGAGAATGCCGCGGCCGCGGGCGAACTGGACGATGTCGTGCACGGTGAGGAAGAACGGCGCGTAGTGCAGCTCTGTGATCAGCGCCAGTTCGGCCTCGACCTGCCGGCACACGCCGGCCGGTGCCCCTCTCGGCCAACGCTCGTCGAGCCCACGCCGGACCAGCAGCGCCAGCCAGCTCGAAGGCGTATGGCCGGCTGGCACCAGCTCGGCCGGATAGCGGTAGCGCAGCGCATCGAGGCGGAAGCGGCAGCGCCCGGCGATGACGAGCGTTTCGGCCAGCAGCGCCGGCGGATACAGCGCGGCCAGTCCCTCCAACCCACGCAGATGCCGTTCCCCGTTCGCCTGCAGCGCTGCGCCCAGCGAGGCCAGCGGCCGACGCAGGCGGATGGCCGTCAGCGTGTCCTGCAGTGCCCGGCGACTGCGACAGTGCATGTGAACATCGCCGGCAGCCACACACGGCACGCCATGCCGCCGGCCGAGCGCCTGCAATGCCGCCAGCTGCTCGCCGTCGGTCCCGCTCCGCAACAGTTCGACGGCGAGCCACAGCCGGCCGTTCAGGCGCGGCGCCAGCCACCGCAGCTCCTCCTCCCAGCACGCAGGGTCCCCGGGCAGCCACAGGGCGAGACAACCGGCCATGAGCGAGCCGTCCTCATCGGCCTGCCCGGGCACAGCCGCCGGCGCCGACACGGCCAGCAGATCGTCGCGGCTCAACCGGTACTCGCCCTTGGGCGCGCACCGCCGGCCGCGGGTGATCAGCCGGCTCAACCGGGTATAGCCGGCGAGATCGGCAGCCAGCAGCACCAGCCGCAGGCCGTCCTCGAAGGCCAGTTCACTGCCGATGATCAGCTCGATCGATTGCGCCTGTGCCGCCTCGTGCGCCCGCACGACCCCGGCCAGCGAGCACTCGTCGGTCAGTGCCAGTGACCGATAGCCAAGTGCTGCCGCCCGGGCGATCAGCTCATCCGGACGGGAGGCCCCCCGCAGGAAGCTGAAGCTGCTGAGGGCATGCAGCTCGGCATAGGCGACCATGCCGTCAGGCGAACAGGCCGTGACAGAACCAGGCGCCGCCGCGCAGCTCGCGGTAGACCCACAGGCGCTCACCGGCGGCCGTAACGGCCAGGTAATAGTCGCGCCGGCAGTCCCGGCCGTCCCACCAGCCGCCCTCGAGCCGCTCGCCGCCGAACAGACGCAGGGGCGCGCCCGCGTGCCGGGGCCCGCCCGTCGCATCCGTGTCGAGCGGCCAGGGATCGGCCAGCAGCCACAGCGGGCGTGGCGCGGGCGGCGGCCAGGCGGATGTGGCCTCGGTCACTGCGGCTGGCGAGATTGCCGGCTCCTGCCAGCACCAGGCATGCTCCGGACGATGATCGGCCTGCCGCGTCAGGCCCGTGACGGCATCATCACCGAGCCGCGCCCGCAGACGCTCGAGCAGGGCCAGCAAGGAGCTATCCTGCGCGGCGGCCGGGGCAGCCAGCAGGGTGGCGGGGCGCGGCGTCGCCGGCAGCAACTCGCGGGCCCGCAGCATCAGGCCGGCGATCGGGGCCTCCAGACGCAGGCGTTCCAGCCGGGGCTGCAACAACGCCAGCAAGGCATCGGCGTCCTGCAGCGGCGTCAGCAAGGCCAGCGTCACGGTCTGCACCGGCTCCGCTCGGCGACCTGCCAGCCGCAGCTGCAGCCGCTGCACGACCCGATCCCGGCCGCGCAGGAACCCTTCCAGTTCCAGCAGCAGCCGTCGCAGCGGGAAGCGCAGTGCCTCCTGCTGCGTGATGTCGGCGGGCAAGGCGAGCCTCGCCTCGAAGTGCATCGGCGGGCGAAACACCGGCCGGGGATCGGGCAGCCGACCGCGGGCCTGCTCGAGCTCGCGTACCAGGGCCGGGCCGAAACGCCGGCCAAGGTTCGCAGCCGGCAAGGCCATCAATGCCTCGAGGCAGGTAATGCCCATGGCTGCCAGCGCCTCGGCTTGCGGCTCGGTCAGTTCCATCACCGCCAGCGGCAACGGCGCCAGCCGGGCCGGCAGCTCCGCCAGTTGCTGACAGCAGCTCGTACCGCCATGCCAGGGTGCGGCCTCTGCCAGGACGTCGTCAGGCGGACACGCCGGCATTGCCTGATGGCGGGCCAGCCACTGGGCGGCGCGCGGCGTCGGCGCCACACCCAGAACATGGTGATAGCGCAGCGCCGCCAATCCCCGACGCACACGCCGCAGCAGCGTCTGCAGACCGCCGAGCAGCCGCAGGCTGCCCCCGATCTCCAGCAACAGGCCCCTGCGGGCGAGTGCGACCCGCGAGGTGAACTGCAACGCCCAGTTCGCCAGGCGCTCGAGCGCGGCGACCTCGAGCGCGGGCGCGTGCTCGAGCACGCGCAGACCGGGCGCCAGGACGAAGGCCGCCGCCAACTCCATGCCGGCCACGACGCCACGGCTGCGGGCCGCAGCATCGGCGTCGCGAACGCGCACGGCGCCGCCGCAGCGCTCGCTGACTACCCGGGGCGGACTCGCTGCCTTGGAGGCCACCGAGTCGGCAACAGGCTCACACGCCGCATCCAGCGCCAGATGAGGCAGATGCACAGACAGCCAGAGCATCGAGCACGTCGGACTACAGCAGTTTCAGCTGTCGGTCGCCGCGCCCAACCGCCGGCGGAACCGCCCCCACCGGCAGGGCAGGCCGGGCGAGGCGTACTCGTGCCTGGCCGCCACCCCGACGCTTGAACAGCTGCAGCGAACTCTCGCCCTGACCATTCGCCGCCACCGTCAGCCGCAGGACGGCCGGCGAGGGTTGCGCTGCCGCTGCCGGCGGG
>JAASSS010000151.1 GCA_021767745.1 Pseudomonadota bacterium | reverse complement strand
CCCGACTGCAGGCCGAACAGGCTGATGGCGACGGCGACGGCGAGTTCGAAGAAGTTCGAGGTGCCGATCAGCGAGGCTGGCGCGCCGATGTCGTGCGGCAGGCGCAGGCGCCGTGCGAGCCAGTAGGTCAGGGTGAAGATCAGCAGCGTTTGCACGATCAGCGGGATGGCGATCAGCAGCATCACCAGCGGCTGAGCGAGCAGCCGCTCGCCCTGGAAGCCGAACAGCAGCACGACCGTCGCCACCAGTCCCGCTGCCGTCCACGGGGCCAGCCGCTCGGTGGCGCCACGCACGGCGGCCTCGCCACCGCGGCGCTGCAGCCGCCGGCGCACCAGCACGCCGGCGGCGAGCGGCGCGAGCACGTAGAGCAGCACCGAGAACAGCAGCGTCTGCCAGGGCAGGGCGATGTCGGTCACGCCCAGCAGCAGGGCGGCCAGCGGGGCGAAGGCGACGATCATGATCAGGTCGTTGACCGCCACCTGGGTGAGCGTGTAGGTCGCATCGCCCTCGGTCAGCTCGCTCCAGACGAAGACCATGGCGGTGCAGGGGGCGACACCGAGCAGGATCATGCCGGCGATGTACTGCGTCGCATCTGCCGCCGGCACCCAGCCGGCGAACAGGACGCGGAAGAACAGCACGGCGATCAGCGCCATGGTGAACGGCTTGATCAGCCAGTTGACCGCCACCGTCAGCAGCAGCCCACGCGAGCGGGTGCGGGCATGGCGGGCTGCGGTGAAGTCGACCTTCACCATCATCGGGAAGATCATCACCCAGATCAGCAGCGCGACCGGCAGATTGACGTTGGCCAGCTCCCAGCGGGCGAGCGTTGCGAACAAGGCCGGAAACAGCGTGCCGGCGAGGCATCCGAGCGCGATGCCCAGCGCCACCCACACCGACAGGTAACGTTCGAACAGACCCATGACGGCGGCGCGCCTCATGACCTCTGCCCCGAGGTGGGCTCGGCGGTATGGGCCGTGGCGGCGATGTCGGCCAGCATGGCCGGCGTGGGCGAGCCTGCGGCTGCCAGGGCATCGAGCAGCCGGTCGAGCCGACGCTGCAGTGCCTGCGCGGTGGCGACAAAGGCCTGCTCGCGATGGCTGGCGTCGCCCTCGACCCCGGCCGGATCCGGCAGCCCCCAGTGCGCCTTTGCCGGCGTCCCGGGCCAGAGCGGGCAGGCTTCGCCGGCGGCGGCGTCGCAGACGGTGATGACCAGGTGCATGGTCGGGGCATCCGGCGAGGCGTAGACATCCCATGCCTTGCTGGCGAGGCCCTCGGTGGGCACCTCGAGCCGCTCCAGTACCTGCAGCGCCAGCGGGTTCACCCGCCCTGTCGGATGACTGCCGGCGCTGAAGCTGCCGACCGGCAGCCCGCGCGCCGCGGCCTCATGGCGCAGCAGGGCCTCGCCGAGGATGCTGCGGGCGGAGTTGCCGGTGCACAGGAAGAGCACGTTCAGGGGTGGGGTCATCGGCGTCGTTCCTCTCGTGGCAGGGATTCGATACGGCAGCCGGCAGGATCGCCCTGGCAGCAGTTCTCGGTGAGAAAGTCGACCAGCGCCTGCATGCGGCCGAAGTTGGCGCTGTAGATCAGGCAGCGGCCCTCACGGCGGCGGTGCAACAGGCCGGCGCGGTGGAGTGATGCCAGATGAAACGAGAGGGTGGCCGGCGCCAGTGCCAGTCGTTCGCCGATGTGTCCCGCGCTCATGCCGGCCGGCCCTTCGGCGACCAGCAGGCGATAGATGGCCAGCCGGACCGGCTGGGACAGCGCATCGAACGCGGCGGAGGCGACCTTTATTTCCATGTTTCCAATAATATCGAAGTAATATGACATGGAAAAGGGGCCGAAGCCCCTTGTCCGTGTCTCGCGGCGTCGCCGCTTCAGGCCCGCGCGGCAGCAGCGATGGCATCTTCCGCCGAGTCGCTGCGCGCCAGCTCCAACAGATCGAGATACTTTTCGGCATCGAGCGCCGCCATGCAGCCGGTGCCGGCGGAGGTCACCGCCTGCCGATAGACATGGTCCATGACATCGCCCGCGGCGAACACGCCCGGCACGCTGGTGGCGGTGGCGTCGCCTTCGGTACCGCTCTTGACCTTGATGTAGCCGCCCTTCATGTCGAGCTGGCCCTCGAAGATTCCGGTGTTGGGCGTGTGACCGATGGCGATGAACACGCCGGTCACCGCGATGTCGCGGGCCTGCCCGCTGTGCACGTCACGCAGGCGAACGCCGGTGACCCCGGAGTCATCCCCCAGCACTTCCTCGACCGTGCTGTTCCAGGCGAAGCTGATCTTGCCCTCGCGCTCTTTCTCGAACAGCTGGGCCTGCATGATCTTCTCCGCCCGCAGGCTGTCGCGGCGGTGGACCAGGGTGACATGCTCGGCGATGTTCGCCAGATACAGCGCCTCTTCCACGGCCGTATTGCCGCCGCCGACCACGGCCACCCGCTGCTTGCGATAGAAGAAGCCGTCGCAGGTGGCGCAGGCGGACACGCCCTTGCCCATGAAGGCTTCCTCCGAGGGCAAGCCGAGGTAGCGGGCGCTGGCACCGGTCGCGATGATCAGCGCATCGCAGGTGTACACGCCGCTGTCGCCTTCCAGACGGATCGGCTTCGCACGCAGATCCGCGGTGTGGATGTGATCGAAGATGATCTCCGTCTCGAACCGCTCGGCATGCTTGCGCATCCGCTCCATGAGATCCGGGCCGGTCAGACCCTCCGGGTCGCCCGGCCAGTTGTCCACCTCGGTGGTGGTGGTGAGCTGCCCGCCCATCTGGATGCCGCTGATCAGCACTGGCCCGAGATTGGCCCGGGCGCTGTAGACGGCGGCGGAGTAACCGGCCGGGCCGGAGCCCAGGATCAGCAGCTTGCTGTGCTTCGCGGTCATGTCGGTCTCCCGCAGGATGAATGGGCGCGGGGCCCTCTGGCAGCCCCGCGCGTGCGGACCGGCCGCCTCAAAGGGCGCCGGCGTTCTCTTTCAGGTATTCGGCCACACCCTCGGCGGTCGGCTTCATGCCCTTCTGGCCCTGGCGCCAGCCGGCCGGGCAGACCTCGCCGTGTTCCTCGGTGAACTGCAGCGCCTCCACCAGGCGCAGCATCTCCTCGACCTCGCGCCCCAGCGGCAGATTGTTCACCACCTGATGCTGGACGACGCCGTCCTTGTCGATCAGGAACGAGGCGCGCAGGGCGACGCCGTCCGGGTGCTCGACGCCGTAGGCGCGCACGATCTCGTGGGTCTTGTCGGCCACGATCGGAAAGCCGACCTCGCCGATGCCGCCCTTGTCGCGCGGCGTGTTGCGCCAGGCATGATGGGTGAACTCGGAGTCGATCGAGACGCCGATCACCTGCACGTTGTGTTCCTTGAAGCGCGCCAGACGGTTGTCGTGCGCGATGATCTCGGAGGGGCAGACGAAGGTGAAGTCGAGCGGCCAGAAGAACAGCACCACATACTGCCCACGATAGTCGGACAGCTTGAAGTCGTTCTTGATGCTGCCGTCCGGCATGACGGCGGCGGCGGCGAAATCGGGAGCCTCACGCGTTACCAGTACGCTCATGGCAGAACCTCCTTGGACTTGAGTGGAATCGGCGAAGCATCATGCTAGCGAATCGCAGTCGATAGCGGAAATTGAGTTATCTCTTGATATCGATAGTTATTTTCTATCAAACCACGCGCTGATCGCGCAGCTCGGCCACCTCTGCATCGCTGAAGCCCCAGGCCTGCAGCGCCACCTCGGAATGCTCGCCGACCTTCGGCGGCGGCCCCTGTACCTGCGGTGGCGTACGTGAGAAGCGCGGCGCCGGGGCAGGCTGGATCACACCGTCGATCTCCGTGAAGGTGCCACGCTCGCGGTTGT
>JAASSS010000150.1 GCA_021767745.1 Pseudomonadota bacterium | reverse complement strand
GGCGTGTATCTGCAGAACCAGATGCGGGCCGGCTCGCTGGTGGCGATCGCCGGCGGCCGCTACGACTGGTATGAGCAGCGCGAGGAAGGGCGCAAGTACGGCTTCGAGGTCGATGACGAGTTCGAGCAGGAGGACTTCACCGGCCGCGTGGGGCTGCTCTACGAGTTCGACAACGGCTTCTCGCCCTACGTCAGCTATTCGGAGAGCTTCGAGCCGCTGGCGGGCAGCGATCGCAACGGCAACAGCTTCGAGCCGGCCGAGGCGAGCCAGTGGGAGACGGGGGTCAAGTACACCTCGCCGGACTTTCGCCATGGGGTGACGCTGGCGGCGTTCACCATCACCAAGGAGAACGACATCACCCGCGATCCGAACGGCGGGCCGAACGACCTGATCCAGGCGGGCGAGATCCGCTCGCGCGGCCTCGAGCTCGAAGCGGTCAGCAACCCGATCTACGATCTGCGCCTGGCCTTCAGCGCCACGCTGCTGGACGTGGAGGTGACCAAGGACAACAGCGGCCTGGAGGGCAAGACGCCGGTCTGGGTGGCCGAAGAGGCGGCCTCGCTGTGGGCCAGCTACCTGTTCAACGACGGCGTGCTCGGCGGCACGGATGTGGGCCTTGGCGTGCGCTACACCGGCGAGACCGAGCTCGATGCGCTCAATACCGACACCGTGCCCTCGCGCACGCTGGTCGATACCAGCCTGGTCTACGACCTGTCGCGGCTGGACTCGCGCCTGACCGGCATGAGCGCGAGCCTCACCGGCTACAACGTCTTCGACCGGCGCTACTACACCTGCTTCGACGCCAACAACTGCTGGTTTGGCGAGGAGCGGTTGGTCAAGGTCGGGCTGCGCTACCTTTTCTAGCTGCCATGCGTTCGACCCTCCCTCAAGCTGCCGTTTCCATGGGTACCACCGCATGAGCGCTCTCCTACTGGTGGCGCTCGGCCTGAACGTGGCCGCAGTGCTGGTGCTCTACCGCGCCTGGCGGGCAGGCAGGCGGGCGCGGCCTGCCCTCGCCGCCGGTGGCTGGGCGCTGCTCGCGCTGGCGTTCGCCGCCTTCGCGGCTGAGGGTGGCCCGGAGTTCGCCGTCGTCTACCTCGCCATCGCCACCGCCCTGCTGGCCTGGGGACTGGTGGGCTGGACCAGTGAGCCGCGCCCGCAGCGGCTGCGCCCGACGCGGACGGCGCCCGCCACCGCCGAGGCGCCACCGGCGCCGGGGCGCACCGGCCGGCTAATCGCCCGGGTGCTGCTGGTGGGGCCGCTCGCCGGCCTGGCCTGGATGCCGCTCGGCCTGGCGCTGACCGGCTTGCTGCCCGGCACGCCGGCCGACCGTCTGGTGCTGGGATTCTTCGCGGTGCTGGTCGGCTGGACGCTGATGAGCCTCTGGTTCGCGACCAGCGCGCGGCTCGCCGCGCCGGCCCTCGCCTGTGCCGGCCTCGCCGCGGCGGGCACCGCACTCGTCTGGGTGGTGGCATGAACCTGCGACCGAGCCGTGCCCTGGTGCGCCGGGCGCTGAGCGCACATTCCGGCGTCGGGCTCGCCATCGGCGCGCTGATGTACCTGCTCTGCCTCACCGGCGCGCTGGTGGTGTTCTTCGAGGAGTTCGAGCGCTGGGAACAGCCGGCGGTCGCGGAGGATGCGAGCTATTCGATCGCCCAGCTCGACGCCGCGGCCGCCAACTTCCTCGCTGCCGTGCCGCAAGTGCCGGAGACGGTGTATCTGGTGCTGCCGAGCGAGTCGATGCCACGCCTGCACGTCGCGGCCGGCGACGCGGAGTGGTTCGTGGCAGCCGATGGCAGGCTCGCCGGCACGCTGGCGGCGGCCTGGACCGGGCTGCTGCAGGCGCTGCATGTCCACCTGCATCTGCCGTACGTGCCGGGGCTGATCCTGGTCGGCGTGCTCGGCGTGATGCTATGCAGCCTGATCGTCTCCGGCCTGCTGGCGCACCCGGCGCTGATCCGCGATGCCTTCCGCTGGCGGCGGGGCGGGCAGGGCGCGCTTGGTGAGGTCGACCTGCACAACCGGCTGAGCGTGTGGGGTCTGCCCTTTCACCTGATGATCGCCGTTACCGGCGCGTTCCTGGGCCTGGTGAGCGTGTTCTACGCCGGCGCCGCCTACGTCTACGAGGCCGGCGATCGCGAGGCCGTGCTGGCGCAGATGTACGGCGCCGACGCCCGCGTGGCCTCGCCGGCGGACGCGCCGTTCGACATCGGGCGCGCGCTCGACAATCTTGCCGAGGTTGCACCGGCAGCCGAGCCGATGTACGTGGCGCTGCAGCAGCCCGGCCAGCCGGGCCAGCATCTGGAGATCGCCGCCAGCCTGCCGCAGCGGCTGGTCTACTCGGAGATCTACCGCTTCTCTCCGGCGGGCGATTACCTCGGCGATCAGGCGCTGGCCAGCGGACCGGTGGGTCGGCAGCTCGCCTATTCGGTGTACCGGCTGCACTTCGGCCATTTCGCCGGGATGCCGGTCAAGCTGCTCTACGGCCTGATGGGTCTGGCCCTCACGGTGGTCAGCGCCTCGGGCGTGAACATCTACCTCGCCAAGCGGCGCCGGCGGGGGCTGGCCAACGATCTGTGGGTGGCGGTGGTCTGGGGCGGTCCGCTGGCGCTGGCACTCGCCGCGCTCGCGGCGTTGGCGGGCCTGCCGCCGCTGCCGGCCTTCCTCGCCACCGGGCTGGCCGCGGCACTCGGTGCGGCCCTCGTCCGCGACGTCGACCGAACGCGGCGGGGCCTGCAGCTGGCGCTGGGGGCGGGCCTGCTGGCCGTCGTGGCCGCACATGCGCTGCGCTTCGGCCTGGGCGCCGGGCCGGCAGTGGCCGATGCCATCAACCTGACGCTGCTGTCGGCGGCGCTGACACTGCTGGCGCTGTCGGCCCGGCGCCTGCGGCGGGACCGCCTGTCGCCGGTGACGGCCGGGGCGTAGCATTCCCGATCACCGGCGCGGCACGGGAGAGTCGGCGATGGATGAGCAGACGCTGGCGGCGAGCTGGGAGCGCAACGCCGGCGGCTGGACCGCGGCGGTGCGCAGCGGCGCGATCGTCAGCCGCCGCGAGGTCACCGATGCCGCCATCGTGGCAGCCGTCCGCCGCACCGGCGCCCGCTCGGTGCTGGATCTGGGCTGTGGCGAGGGCTGGCTCGTCCGCACCCTGGCCGCCGAGGGATGCCGGGTGGTCGGGGTCGACGGCGCGGCGGCGCTGATCGCGGCGGCGCGGCAGGCGGGAGGCGGCACCTTCCATCACCGGGACTACGCAGCGATCGCGGCAGCGCCGACCGCGCTCGGCGGTCCGTTCGAGGCCATCGTCTGCAACTTCTCGCTGCTGGGCGAGGCGCTGCCGGCCCTGTTGTACAGCCTGCGCCGGCTGGCCACGCCGCGCGGCCGTCTGCTGATCCAGACCTTGCACCCGCTGCACCTCGCCGGGCCCTACCGCGATGGCTGGCGCACGGAGGCCTTTCAAGGCCTCGATGGCGCGATGCCGGCGCCGATGCCGTGGTATTTCCGCACCCTCGGTGGCTGGGTGAATCTCCTGGTCCGCGCGGGCTGGACGCTGCAGGCGCTGGAAGAGCCGCGGGCCGCGCCCTCGGCGGCGCCGGCCTCGGTGCTGTTCGTCGCGGTCCCGGCGAATGCTGTCTAGACTCAGCGGCCGTGACCGACCCGGAGGCTGACCGATGATCCGACCCGTCCTCGTTGCTGTCGTGCTGTGGCTGTGGTTGCCGCCCGCGCTGGCCGCCGGCGCGCCCTGGGCATATGCAGGCGAGCGCGGTCCGGCGCACTGGGCGACGCTGGATGCCGACTACGCGCTGTGCGAGGCGGGCCGCAACCAATCCCCGGTGGATCTCGGGACG
>JAASSS010000039.1 GCA_021767745.1 Pseudomonadota bacterium | reverse complement strand
GGCGCAGGCGTGCCAGATAGCGCACCGCCACGTGCGGCCAGTCGGTCGCGCGGCCGGCGTAGAGGTCGCCGAGGTAGGCGGCATCGAGCAGCGGCGCCACCTGCACCTCGATCCCCGCGGCCGCCAGAGCCGGCAGGTACTGCAGCGAGCGCACCCGCGAGCTCGCCCCCTGGCGAGTGTAGCGACTGAGCAGCAGCACGCGCATCAGCGCCGGCCGCCGCGGCGGAGAGCAGCGCGCAGATCGCCGGCCACTGCCGCGTAGAGCAGCCGGTAACCGCGCAGCACCTGACCGGCGCCCGCGGCATCGGCCCGCACCGCCGCCTGTCCCAGGCGCAGCAGCGGCTCGACGCCCAGGGTCGCCAGCGCCACCAGCAGCGCGCCCGGCCGACTGAAGTGCTTGCCGGCATAGCGCAGGCGGCTGTGCAGGTTGTAGCTCAGCCGCCGGTCCTTCACCTGCCGGGAACTGCCACCGCCGGCATGCTGCACATGCGTGCTCGCCAGAAAATAGCTGGTGCAGCCGCGGGCCAGCGCCCGCTGCGTGAAGTCGACCTCCTCGTAGTAGACGAAGAAGCGCTCGTCGAAACCGGCCAGAGCATCGAACAGCGAGCGCCGCACGAGAAAGAACGCCCCCATCACCTGCCCGACCGGCCGGGAAACGTCGTGACCGAAGCGGCGCAGATAATGGCCGGGGTAGAGCCAGGACGGCAGCTGCTCCAGCCCGAGGCTGCGCCCCAGCAGCCTGGCAAGGTTCGGCAATCGGGCGCAGCTGCGGGCGATGCGCCCGTCGGCATCCCGCAACTGCACGCCGAGAATGCCGACCTGCGCCGGCGCCGGCCCGGCGAGGAAGCCGGCGGCCACCTCCAGCGTGTCGGGCGCCAGCACCGTATCGGGATTCAGGAACAGCAGCAGCGGCGAGGCGTCCGGGCCGCAGGCGGCGGCGCCCTGGTTGCAGGCGCGGGCAAAGCCGAGGTTCGCGGCATTGCGCAGCACCCGCACCGGGGCGCCGGCGAGCATCGCCGGCAGCTCATCCGCCGAGGCATCGGTGGAGGCGTTGTCGACCACCACCACGCGTCCCAGGCGCACCCGTGACAACCGGCTCGCCGCCATGGAGGCCAGGCAGGCGCGCAACTGCTCGCCGCTGTTCCAGTTGACGAGCACCACATCCAGCGCCGGGCCCTCGGCGGCGGGCGAGGCGTTCATCGCACCCCGAACCCGCGGTAGTAGAGCGCCGGCAGGGAGCGCCCGAGCAGGGCCTCGAGCTCGGCGAGCTGCGGCGCGTAGTAGGCCGCCAGTCGCTCCGCCGCGGCGGTGGGGATCGGCGGTGGCGGCTGCTCGCGCAGCAGCAGACGCCGCAGCGGCGCGGCGAACCCGGCCGGCAGGCGACGGCGCAGCGCCCGCGCCGGCCCGGCCCGCAGCAGCGCGGCGGCCAGGCCACCGCGTGGCGCGGCGTGCGCGTTGCGCCGCGGCGCAGCCGCGGGGAAGCCGGCGACATCGATCTCAAGGAACGCCGCCAGCCCGGCGGCCAGCGCTGCCGGGGCTCGCGCCAGATCCGCCTGCAGCCCGACCCAGAGCCGCTCGCGCGGCACCTGCGTCAGCACCGCACGCAGCTGCTCGGCATAGCAGCCCATCTCGATGCAGTCGGCCGCGGCGCTGCGAGGTGGCAGCGCCGGCGCCGCGGCAACGATGGATTCGAAGCTGCGCCGCAGCTGCCCGGCCCGCTTCGCCATCAGATAATGCGACCAGGCCCGTGCCACCGGCTCGCGCAGCAGCACCAGAAAGCGCGCCTGCGGCGCCAGGCGCAGGATCGCCGGCACCACCACGGCCCCATGGTGCAGGTAGGAGGCGCTGGCTTCGCCACGCCAGCGCTGCGCGGCGCCGTCGGCGAACAGCGCCAGATAGGCCGCACGCGCGGTCACCGCGCCGGGCACCGGCCCACCATCCGGCATGGCTGGCGTGAAGTGGTGCGGCTCCTTGACCGGCGACATATAGACCTGCGGATGCGCGGCCA
Organism: Pseudomonadota bacterium; assembly: GCA_021767745.1. Lineage (GTDB taxonomy): Bacteria > Pseudomonadota > Gammaproteobacteria > UBA5335 > UBA5335 > JAASSS01. The sequence continues at coordinate 12,927 of JAASSS010000039.1, read as the reverse complement.
GCCAGTCGTAGAGCGTGCTGGTGCCGGCCTTCGCCGCCCCTAGCAGGAACAGGTTCGGCGCCGCCGGCGCCATCACCTGCCCCGCCCGCGCCGCCACCGCCGACGGAGCTTGTCCAGCCGGTGCGCCACCCGCCGGTACTGCCGCCAGCCGCCGTGCGCCAGCGCCGGACAGCGCTCGACGAGCAGCAGCAGCAGCAGTCCGCCGATACCCGGGCGCAGGCTCGGATCGGCATCCCGCCAGCGGCCGAACCAGCGCGCCGGCAGAAAGCCCAGGTGCAGCAGCAACAGCATCGCCGGGCCCGGCCGCGCCCCATGACGCGCGTGCCGGCTCACGATCGCCACATCTGTGCCAGGCGCAGCGGGTAGCGCGGCAGCGCCGGCGAATGGGCGGCCTCGCCATAGCGCCAGGGGGCGGCACGCACGCGCGCCAGGCGCCGGCGCAGGCCGCCCCCGGCCGGGGTGGCGGCGTCCTGCAGCCCATCGGCGCCGAAGTCGTCCGCGTGCGCCAGCGCCCCGAGCGCCGCCGCCTCGCTCGGGGCCGGATAGACGACGGCGCGCTCGATCAGGCTCAGCATGTAGGGCTTGAGCTCGGCGAAACGATAGCCGGTGAGGCGCCGTGCCGGCTCGAAACGCTCGGCGAACTCGAGGATGCCGGCCTGCAGCTCGGCGATATGCGGATTCGCCGCCCGTTCGGCCAGTCGCGCGGGATGGTCCGGCTCCCGCAGCACCGGCTGCATGCGCCCGTCCGCCGCCGGTGCATAGTCGATGGTGGTGGCGTGGGCGGCGCGCGAGGACTCCTCGAACAGCTCCTCGAAGAACAGCACCGCCTGCTCGCGCACCCGCCGACGCGGCCGGTCGAGCATGAGCCCCTCGGCCCGCGAGCCCGGCCCGGGGGTGAAGCCGAGGCCACCGCGAAAGCCGAAGTACAGCCCGGTCAGCCGCGGCAGGTCCTCGCGCCCGGCGAAGCCCTGCGCCAGCGCGTGCTGGATCTTGCCGTTCCAGCCGATATCCACCAGCGCCGCATGGCCCCCGGCGAAGAAGCCCGCCGCCTCCAGATACGCCGCCAGTCGCGCCTTCACCGGCGCGGTGTGCCGGTGCACCTCGGCCTGCACCTCCGGGTCGGCCAGCCAGGCTGCCAGCCGCGGATCGCCGGGCTGCCCGGCCTGCGGGCTCAGCGCGAGCGGCGCCTCCAGCGCGAGGCCGTGGCGGGCGGCAAGCGGGGCGAAGGCCGGCGCCGGCAGGCCGAAGCCGGCGAGGATGCCGGCGAGGTGACGCTGGCGCGGATTCACCAGCGGCAGTCGCGCCAGCGCCCAGTCCAGGCCGCCCGCGGCCTGCGCGGTGAGCGCCACGCGCCGCGAGAGGTAGAGATAGCGCTGCGGCAGCGCCGCCAGCGCCGGCGGTGCCAGCCGCCTGAACAGCTGCTGGAACAGCCAGCCGTCGCGGGCGATAAAGCAGACCTGGTCGCACTGCAGCTGCTGCAGGCGCTCGATCAGCCCGAGCACGTAGGTGCAGTAGACCGGGCCGAGCAGCTGCTCGCCGTAATGACGGTAGCGCGCCGACGCGGTGGCGGGCGCCGGCGCGGCGGCGCGCCCCGCATCCGCCACGCCGAGCAGCTGGCGGCCACGCCAGTAGGGTCGGCGCGCCGCCAGCATCTGTTCGGTCCGCGCCCGCACCAGCCGACGGGCCGCCGCCGGATCCGCCAGCTGCACGGCAGCGATGCCGAGCCGGCGCGGCGTGCGGGCGTCGGCCACGGGGTGATCGCCGGCATGCACCAGCTGCGCCGCCGTCAACCCCTCGCGCGCCATCAGCGTGTGGAACAGCCGGCCGCTGCGCTTGCTCTGCCGATGGTCCGCCGAGACGTAGAGCCCGGCGACGTGCGCCATCAGCCCAAGGCCCTCCAGCAGCGCGCCGATGCGCCGGGCGCCGAGATACATGTCGGAGAGCAGGTAGATGCGGCGACCATCGGCGGCCAGCGCCGCCAGCAGTGCGGCGGCGCCGGGCAGCGCGAACAGCGCCGCGTGCTCCAGCGCCATTTCCGCCGCATCCAGCCGCGCCGCCAGCGCGGCCTGCGCCGCCGGCGAGTCCTGCGGCCGCAGCGCCTGCGCCCAGGCGGCCTGCAGGGCATCGAGATGACATTCCGGATCGCAGCCCGCGCTCGCGCCCGCCGCGGCCCGCAGCCGGGCCTCGCACTGCTGGCGCGCATGCAGCACCGCCTGCCAGTCCGGATGCCCGAGCCAGCCGGCCGCCTCGCGCGCCAGCGTCTGCAGCAGGCGTTCAGGCGGCAGCAGCCGCCGGCTCACCAGGGTGTCGAAGACATCCAGCGTGACCACCGGCCGATCTGCCAGCGGCCCGCACAGCGCCGCCTGCAGCGCCGGCAGATCGGCCACCCGCCGCGGCGCGCGGGCGCTGCTCACGCGCCGCGGCGGCGCCAGCGGCTCAGACGCGGCAGTACGCCGGTGCGCAGCAGCCGGTTGCCCTTGAGCCGGCCGCGCAGCCCCTGCTCGCGCAGGGCGCGCTCGTGCAGGGCCTGCAGGTGTGCCACCAGCGCCTGCACACGGGCGATCGCGCCGTGCCGGCAGGCGTCCGGACCCAGCTCGCACAGCAGGGCGAAGGACTCCTCCCGCGGCGCCACGGCATCCTCGAAGATCGTGTTGCGACCGTGCAGGCGGTAGGCCATCAGCGGCTCGTCGGCGAGAAAGCCGAGGCGCAGGTCGCCCTCGCCCAGCGCCCGCAGCAGGAAGTCGTAGTCGTGCAGGTAGCGCCAGTTGCGAAAGCCTTCGAGCCGGTTGAGCACGCGGCGGCGAAAGAGGAAGTTCGAGGTGGTCATGAACAGGTTGTCGTGCAACAGCGCCACGCCGATGTCGTGGTTGGCGCGCAGCTGGCTCTTGAGCCTCGCGAAGCCGACGTTCCACCAGTGCTGCGGGTCGTCGATCGGCTGCGAGGCGGCGTCGATCAGCGCCACGTCGCTGCCCACCAGGTCGTAGCCCTCGTCCTCCAGCGCCGCCGTCAGCCGGCTCAGGCGCGCCGGCGCCCAGACGTCGTCCGAATTGATGATCGCCAGAAACGGCGCCCGCGCCTCGGCCAGGCCGCGATTGATGGCCGCATGCGCGCCGAGGTTGGTGTCGTGGCGGATCAGCCGCAGCCGCGGATCCTCGATCCGGGCCACGTGCGCCGCGGTACGATCCGGCGACGCGTCATCGACCACGATGAGTTCGAGATCGGCCAGATCCTGGTCCAGCACGCTGCGCACGGCCTCGCCGACCCACGCCTCGTGGCGAAAGGCCGGCATGACCACGCTGACGCGGGGGGAGCGCTCACTCATCGGTTCCCTCAAGCTCTCGTTCTTGTGTCGTTGATCCGCCTGCGGTCGCGGATACGGCCGGCAGACAGCCGGCAAGCTTACCCGCCCCGGCGGCCGCGGCCCAGCCGGCGCAGGCGAGCCGCCAGCCGCCCGAGCCGGCTCGGGCGGCGTCCGGCCTGCAGCTGCTCGAATACCGCCAGCAGCTCCGCGCCGCTCCACTGCTGCCGCCATTTCTCCAGCAACTGCGCTCGCCCGGCGCGGGCCCGCTCGGCCTGTGCGGTGAGCAGGCCGGCGCCGGAGCCGCCGGCACTGCGATAGATGGCGGTGACATGCTCGCCGCGCACGAAGGCGGTGTGCTGCGCGCACTGCAGCCAGAAGTCCCAGTCCTCGTAATGGTCGAAGGCGGGATCGAAGCGGCAGCCGGCCCCGAGCAGCGTGCGGGAGAAGAGCACCGCGTGGATCGGCAGGTAGTTCTCGTGCCGCAGACGCACCGGATCGAAGGGCTCGTGCAGCACGCGGCTGGCGCCGTCCGGCGTGTCCACGCGGGTGCCGCTGTAGTACGCCGCCGGACCCTCGGGCGGTGGCGGGTTGGCCTGGACGAGCGCCATGAGCCGGGCGAGGTGATCGGGCTCGATCAGGTCATCGTCGTCCAGGAACAGCAGCCACTGCCCGGTCGCAGCCTCGAGCGCGGCATTGGCGGCCACCGGCCGACTGGCCACGGCCAGCTCACCCACCCAGCGCACGGGAAAGCGGCCGCACTGCGCCGGCGGCGGCGGGTGCGCCGGGCCGGCGGCGTTCACCAGCACCACTTCCACGTGCGGCCAGGTCTGCAGGGCGATCGCCCCCAGCGTCTCGGCCAGGCTCGCCCGGCCGCTGCTGCGTACCAGCACGCTGATCCGCGGCACCGAGGCCGGCGGCCCGGCGCCGGCGCGGCCATCGGCGAGGCAGGCATCGGCGAACAGCGGCAGGAGCGGATCGGCCCGCAGCGCGGCCGCGTCCCAGACGCGGTAGGCCTCGGCCGCCCGGACATCTGGCCCGAGCGTGTAGCTGCGAAAGCGATTCAGGCCGGCGATCTGGTCGTCATAGGCCTGGCCCTGGAGCTGCGAGGCGAAGCAGCGCATCGCCGCGGCCTTGTGCTCGATCCAGGGCGTGAGGTCCAGCAGCCGGTTCGGCGTCTGCGGCATGCCGACCTCGTAGCTGGCCAGCACGCACTGCTGGTCGCGGCGCACCGCCTCGCAGGCGGCCCGCGCCAGCGCCCGATGATCGGGGTGGACCTCCTGCAGCGAGGGCGCATAGAGCACCGCCGGCCGATGCTCGGCCAGGGCGGCGAGCAGGCGCTCGACCAGTGCCTCGTCGTAGCGCAGCGAGCGATCGGCAAGGCCCCAGAAGCGCGGCGGCGGACAGCCCAGCACGGCCGCGGCGGCTTCGCTCTCGGCCTGGCGCACCGCCGCGGGCACCTCGCCTGCCGCACCGTCGGTGAGCACGATCGTCTGCACTGCCTCGCCGCGGGCCCGGTGAGCGAGGATCGCGCCCGCACAGCCGAAGATCTCGTCGTCCGGGTGCGGCGCCAGCACCAGCGCACTGCCCGGCGCCACGTGATCGACCGCGCGGTAGGGCAGGTAGTGCCACTCGGGCTTGGAGGCAGGCTCGTTCATCGCCTCAACGAAAGTCCGTGTCGCCGCCGGTCAGCCACCAGCGATGCTCCAGCGCCGCCGGCGGCACGCCCCGGCTCCAGGCGTTGGCCACCGTGACGATGCCCAGTTCGATCTGCCGCGCCTGCGGCAATGCCAGCTGCGCCGCGTGCTGCCGGCTGGCCCACAGGAACGCGCCCCGCCGTGCGCGCCGCGCGCCGTAACCGGCCGCAGCCTGCAGCAAGCCCGGCAGTTCGGCAAGCGCACCGAGCACGTCGAGGATCTCCACGCTGCGCCGGTGCAACCGCACCGCCACCACGCCCGGCCGATCGCGGCCGATCGCCAGCAGGCGGTAGGTGTGGCGGGGGTGCCGGTCGTAGCGCCGCTGCAGATAGCCGACATCCCGCACGTCGATCGCGGCGCGCGGCAGGTCTGCCGCCAGCCGCGCCCACGCCTGCTGCGCCAGGGCCGCATCGGCGGCGCGGCGGAGGTCGAGCCGGCGCACCGGCCCGGCGCCCGCACCGTGCCAGGGCCGCGCCGGCCAGCGCAGCTCGATCACCTCGCCGACCGGCGCATACAGTCCCAGCCGCACCCCCAGGCGCGCGGCACGCGCATTCGGAAAGCCGACGCCGAACTGCAGCGGGCGACCCTGCCCGACCTGGCTCTCGATCAGCGCCGCGGCCGCGCGCTGGAACGGGCCGCGCCGGGTCAGCACCCCACGCACCTGCGGATCGACCATGACATCGCCCACATGGCAGCCGGCCAACCGCTCGCCGGCCAGCAGGGTGTCGCGCCGCTCGATGCCGTAGTGGGCGATCAGCCGGTCCTGCGCCCAGACGCCGACGTTGTAGCCGCGGCCCTGGCCGTACTTCCACTGCCACAGGCCGGCGTCGAAGGGCGCATCGAAGGCGCGGGTGAACAGGCTCGCCAGCGCGTCCAGATCCTGCTCACCGAGCGGCGCAGCACGCCAGCGTACAGCGGGCTCGCGCTGCCAGCGGGTCAGCTCCGCGCCGTCGATGCGCTCCACCTCACCGCACGCCGTGAAGCCGGCATAGCCGGCGACGCTGTGGCGGGTGAAGCCGTTCCCCTGCGCCGGCGCGCACGGGGCATGGTCGACCAGCAGCAGCTCGCCGCCGGGCAGCAGCCGCGTGAAGGCAGCGGCGAAGGCGGCGAGCACATCGTCGGCCGCGCGGCAGTGCACAGCGAGCCCGGCAAAGCCGGTGCCGAGCCCGTGCAGCGGGTCGATGCCGGCCGGCGCCGCCACGGCCACCGCCGACGGCCGCGCCCGGCGGAGGAAGGCCGCCACCCGCACCTGCACCGTCACGAGGACGCCGCCCGCCGCTGCCACAGCAGCCGCGCCTGCGCGAGATCTTCCCGCCGCAGCACCAGCAGCAGGCCCGCGTAGCAGACGACGCCGAAGGCGATGGCGGCGCACAGGGCGGCCGGCCCGTCGCCCAGCAGCCCCAGCGACAGGCGCACCAGTACGGCCATCGCGCCGGCAATGAGCACCGCCGGCGCGATGCCGGCGAGCCAGGCCCGGCCACAGGCGCCGAGCAGCCGGCGCACCAGCAGCCGATAGCTCGCCAGCGTGTAGAGCGCCTGCAGCAACACCACCGCCAGCGCCAGCCCGGTCGCGCCGCCGAGACGGGCGCCGAGCCAGAGCGCCGGCAGGTGCAGCGCCAGCGCGGCGAGGTTCGCATAGAAGCCCCAGTCGGCCCGGCCGCGGGCCAGCAGCAGCGGCCCGAGCGGCGTGCCGAGGCTCAGCAGCAGGGCATAGAGCGCCAGCAGCTGCACCAGCGGCACGGCCGGCTGCCAGCCGGCACCGAACAGCGTCGGCACCAGCACCGGCGCGACGGCGGCCAGGCCCAGCAGCAGCGGCGCGTTCACCGTCGTCAGCAACCGCTGGATCAGCAGCCAGGCCCGGCGCAGGCGCGGCGTGTCCTCCTGCATGCGGGCCAGCAGCGGATAGGCCACGCGGGTGACGATGGGGTTGATGCGGTTCACCGGCTGGATGATCAGCTGCCAGGCCAGGCGGTAGTAGCCCAGCACCTGCGGCCCGAGCAGCAGGCCGAGCAACAGCTGGTCCAGATAGCCGCTGAGGAAGGTGATGCTGCGCTCGCCGACCTGGAACAGGCCAAAGCCGACGTAGCCGCGCAGATCGCCGCGCGCGAAGTGGCGCTGCGGCCTATAGCGGCGCCAGCCGATCGCCGCCAGCCCGCCGCTGCGGACCGCCGCGTTCACCAGCTGGGCGATCACCAGCGCCCACACGCCCGCGCCGGCCAGCCCCGCGCCGATCGCTGCCAGTGCCGCCACCAGCGCGGCGGCCGCTTCGATGAGCGCCAGCGGGCGGAAGTCGTGATCGCGCTGCAGCAGGATCTGGAACTGCTGGCCGATCGGCAGCAGCAGGAAAACCGTCGCACTCGCCTGCAGCAGCGGGCCGAGCGCCGGCGTCGCGAACAGCCGCGCCACCAGGGGCGCGCCGGCCACCACCAGCACGAACAGCAACGCGCCGGCGGCAAGGTTCAGCCAGTACAGGCTCGACAGGGTGCGGCCCGAGGTCTCCTGCCGATGGATGATGGCGTTGCTGATGCCGGCATCGGCATAGGCGCTGCCCAGCGCGATCACCACCATCGCCATCGCCATCAGACCGAAGTCGGCCGGCGCCAGCAGCCGCGCCAGCACCACCAGCTGCAGCAAATGGGCGGCCAGCACCACCAGGCTGCCGAGCGCGCTCCAGCGCAGGCCGGATACGGCCGATCGGCGCAGTTCGCTCACTGCCTAGCGGGCGCCCTTGCCGAACATCACCACGTCCACCGTCTGCAGCAGAATCAGGAAGTCGAACAACAGACTCGGGTGCTTGAGGTAATACAGCTCGTACTGCAGCTTCTCCAGCGCGTCGCGCTCGCAGCCGCCGTAGGGATAGTTCAGCTGGGCCCAGCCGGTAATGCCCGGCAGCACGCGGTGGCGCTCGCGATAGTAGGGAATCCGGGCGGCGAGCTGCTCGACGAATTCCGGCCGCTCCGGGCGCGGACCGACGAAGCTCATCTCGCCACGCAGCACGTTGAACAGCTGCGGCAGCTCGTCGATGCGGTACTTGCGCAGCACGCGGCCGGTACGGGTAATGCGCGGATCGTCGGTGCTGGCCCACTGCGGCGTCTGCCGCCGCTCGGCGTCGACCACCATGCTGCGGAACTTGTGGATGCGGAAGATCCTGCCGTGCCGGCCCACCCGCGCCTGCGCGTAGAAGACCGGCCCGCCATCCTCCAGCCGGATCGCCAGCGCCGCCAGCAGCATCACCGGCGCGGCGGCAATCGCCAGCACGCTCGCCATCAGCAGGTCGAACAGGCGCTTGCCGAGCGGGTAGAGCGGCAGCATCGAGAAGCCGCTGTTGAGGATGATCCAGCTCGGCTGCAGCAGCGCCAGCGGCACCTTGCGCGCCTCGCGCTCGATGAACGCCAGCGCCTCGGTCACCGCCACGCCGCAGAGCTTGCACTCGAGCAACGCATCCATCGGCAGCCGGTCGCGGCGCTCGTCGGCGGCCAACACGATCTCGTCGATCTGCAGCGAGGCCACCAGCGCCGGCAGGTCCGTCCGTGCCGGCAACAGCGGCGCCGGCAGATCGGCGGCGGGCGCCGCCTCCCCCAGCGGCATGAAGCCCCGCAGTTCGAGCGTGCGCCCGAGTAGCGGCGCCGGCAGATAGGCCAGCAGCTGCTGCGCCCGCTCGCCGGCCCCCAGCACCAGCAGCGCGCGGCGCGGCACCGCCCTGTCCAGCGGCCGGCGCAGCGCGATGTGCAGGGCAAGCACCAGCAACAGGCCGAAACCGACACTGAGCCCCAGCACGCCGCGCCCGAGGTAGAGCGGCGGGATGGCGTAGAACAGCAGCGCCAGCAGCAGGCCCGTGAACGCGAAGGCCAGCGCGATGCGCAGGGCGGCGGCACGTGTGGGTACCGGCGCCCGGCTCTGATAGAGCCCGAGCGCCGTCAGGCTCAGCAGGGTCAGCCCGGCGAAGACCAGCGCCCGGATCCACAGACTGCCGACGCTCGCCACGCCGGCGGCGCCGATCGCATTCAACCGCAGGAAGGCCGCGCCATACATCGCCAGCACACAGGCCGCCGCATCCAGCACCACCAGGGTGCTGGTGCGGGTGGACAGCTGCAGGTTCAGCAGACGCAGGGCCACGCTCGCCCTCAGGCCGCGCGCAGGCTGCGCTTGAGCATTTCGTCCAGCGCCTGCTCCAGCTGGGCCAGCGTGCCCGCCTGGCGAACCAGCTCGCAGAAGGGCCGGTAACGGTCCATCTCCGAATCGCCCGTCCCCCAGTCGAGCTCGGGCTCCGGGTTGAGCCAGATCAGCTCCCGGCTGCGCTGGCGCAGCAGCTTCAGCGCGCCGGCACCGGGATCGAGATGATTGTTGCGGGCATCGCCGAGGATCAGCACGGTGGTGCGCGGCGTGAACGCGTCCAGATGCCGCTCGACGAGCGTCTGCCAGAGCCGCCCGTAGTCGGTGCTGCCGATGGGCGCGGCCGCCTGCGCCGCAGGCAGCGCCTCGGCCATCGGCTGGCGGGCGAAGATGTCCGTCACCTCGGCCACATCGCCACAGAAGGTGAAGCTGCGCAGCCGCGAGAGCGCATCGCTCAGGCTGTAGAGGAACAGCAGCAGGAACTGCGAATAGTCGGCAACCGAACGGCTGACATCGCAGATGGCCACCACCCGCGGCCGGTCGATGCGCGAGCGGCGCCAGTGCAGCGTGGCGATGTCGCCGCCATGACCCATGTTGTGCCGCAGCGTGCGGCGCAGGTCGAGCACGCCCCGGTTGGCGCGCAGCGCCCGCCGCGCGTGGACGTTCGCCAGTCGCCGCGCGAGCTGCTGCACCAGCTCGCGCAGGCGGGTGTGATCGGCCGGATCGATCTGCGCGAGCGGCCGCTCGCGCAGCGCCGCCTCGCGCAGCGACTTGCCGGCGGCGCCGGTGTAGAGCTCCACCTGCCGGCGCATGTAGGCCTTCAGCTCGTTCAGCATCCAGCTGCGCCCGGCCCGCAGGGCGGCCGCCTCCTCCCGCCGGCCGCCCTGCGCCAGCGCCTCGATGCGTGCGTTCAGCTCGGTCATGCCCAGCTGGCGCATGATTCGCTGCATGAACACGCCGCGCTGCGAGACCATGCGCATGGCCGCGATGTCGGCGCCCGCGGCGGCCCGCTGCACTGCCTGCTGCAGCGCCAGCGTGTCGCGTTCGAGCAGTACCCGCGCCAGGCCCTCGGCCGGCGGCCCGGCCTCGGCCGCAGGGGCCGGGCCGGCCTCGGGATCGGCATCGGCGTCCGCCTCGGTCGCAGGCGCCGTCGCCGGCGGGACGGGCGCGAAGAAGCGTTCGAAGCACTGCTCAAAGCGCCGCTGCTCCGCGGCGCTCTTGGCGAGCACGGCGCCGAGCCCGTCCTTCAGCCGCTGGCGATCCTCGAAGCCCAGCAGCGCCATCGCTGCGTGCGCCTCGAGTGCCTCGCTGACCGAGACGCGGATGTCGGCGCCGCGCACGGCCTGGATGAAGCGCTCAAACGTCTGCTGCATGGGCCGGCCCGTCCGCCGCCTTGTCGGCGCTGCGCAGCAGTCCGGGCAGCTCGGTGCGCACCCGGCGGATGTCTTCCTCAAACTTCAGGAAGATGTTGAGCGTGTCGCGCACCACCGCCTCTTCCAGCGCGTGCGCGTGCAGCAGCACCAGCACCCGCGCCCAGTCCACGGTCTCACTGACCGAGGGATGCTTTTTCAGGTCGATCTGGCGCACCTGCTGGATGAAGCCGACCAGCTGCTCGCGCAGAGCCTGTTCGATGCCCGGCACCTTGACGCCGACGATCTGGCTTTCCAGCTCGCGATCCGGGTAGGGAATGTACAGATGCAGGCAGCGCCGCTTGAGCGCATCGCTCATCTCGCGGGTGTTGTTGCTGGTGAGCACGACGAAGGGCCGCTCGGTCGCGGCGATGGTGCCGATTTCCGGCACGGTGACCTGGAAGTCGGAGAGGATCTCCAGCAGCAGCGCCTCGAACTCGTGATCCGCCTTGTCGACCTCGTCGATCAGGAGGACGCAGCCCTTCGGCGCCATCAGCGCCTTCAGCAGCGGCCGCGGCTCGAGAAAGTTCTCGGAGAAGAACACGTCCTCGTGCGCGTGCAGGCGCTCCATCGAGGCCTCCAGCCCCTGGGCGCCGGCCAGCACGTCGTTGAGCTTGTCCTTGAGCAGCTGGATGTAGAGCAGCTGCTTGCCGTACTTCCATTCGTAGATGGCGCGCGATTCGTCCAGCCCCTCATAGCACTGCAGCCGGACGAGCTCGCGATCGAGATAGCGGGCGACGGTCTTGGCGAGCTCGGTCTTGCCGACGCCGGCCGGACCCTCGGCCAGGATCGGCCGGCCGAGGTGATGGGCCACGAACAGGCAGGTCGCGATGTTGTGGCTGCAGATGTAGTCCATTTCTGCAAAGGCCTGCTGGATCGCAGGCACCGATTCGAAAGCTGTCATCGTCCCCTCGTAGTTTTCGGCCGCAGCGGCCTTTCAGTTGTCGCTGCCCGCATCCTGCAGCAGCGTGCGCAGCTTCGCCTCGCGCCGTTCGCCCCCGCGCGCCGCCATGGCCAGCGCGGCGCTGGCGGCGGTGTAACCCGGCGCGCCAGCCAGCCGGAAGGTCGGAACCTCGGCCGCGGTCCCCTTCAGCGCCGCCTGCAGCGCAGCGGCGGCGGCGGCCAGCTCGAGATCGGCTGCCAGCAGCGCCGCGCCGGCGGCCGGTGCACGCAGCTCGGTTTCGGCGGCATCGGCCCAGACCTGCAGCGCGCCCTGCACGCGCAGCGCCGCCCGCAGGCAGGCCGCGCGCCCCGCCGTGCCGGCTGCCAGCAGCGGCGCCACCGGCCCCAGCAGCGCCGCAGCGCCCGCCGCCTGCAGCAGGCCCGTCTCCAGCCAGCGGAAGGCCCGGGCCGCCGGCAGCGCATCGCCAGCCGGATGCAGACAGGCCCAGGCAGGCACCACACACTGCGCCAAGGTGAGCTCGGCATGATCCGCCGGCGCCAGCAGCGGCGGGCCCGCCACCTGCCGCCGCGTCAGTCCCGGTGCGTTGGCGGGCAGGCAGAACAGCGCGAAGCGCCGGTGCCCGTCCTGCTCACCGACGATGGCGAGCACCAGCAGCCAATCGGCGGTGAGCCCGAGGCTCACCACGCCCTTGCGCCCGCTGAGCTCCCAGGCACCGTCCGCGCGCCGCTGCGCCCGCGTCTGCAGGCGTCCGGGGTGCGCGCCGACGCCAGGCTCGGAGGCCGCGACCGCCACCAGCGCCTCGCCCGCCCGAACGGCTGCCGCCACCTCGGCGACCGGCGGTGCGGCGCCAGCCAGGTACTGACGCAGGATCAGCCCCTGCAGCACCCAAGCCAGCACCGGGCCGAGCCGGCCCGCTGCCAGCAGCGCCGTCGCGGCTGGCACCAGCGCACCGGGGCGCACGTCGGCCAGCGCCCCGCTCGCGCCCAGCGCGCGCCAGCCGGCCCGCGGAAAAGCGTCCCCGGGCGCGGCCAGCGCGGTGATGGCCGCCGCCTGTGCCGGAGCCAGCTCGAGCTGCGCCTGCCATGGCCACATGCCGCGTTCGTCCTGCCAAAACGCTACATTCTAGCAGTCGCCGGAGCCGCGCCCGGGTCACCGGCGAGCTGGCGGGATGAGCGCCTATTTGCTGCCGGCCCGCCGGCATTGCACACTCGCCCACCCGAGCGCCGCCGCCGTTGCGATGACCGATCTTGTCCTGACCCAGCCCGACGACTGGCACCTGCACCTGCGCGACGGTGCCGCCATGGCGGACGTGCTGGCCCACAGTGCCCGCGAGTGCGGCCGCGCCGTGGTGATGCCGAACCTGCGCCCGCCGGTGACCACGCTGGCCGCGGCGCTCGCCTATCGCGAGCGCATTCTGGCGGCGCGACCGGCCGGCAGTACGTTCGAGCCGCTGATGACGCTGTACCTGACCGAACGCACTGCCCCGGCAGAGATCGCCGCGGCCGC
>JAASSS010000149.1 GCA_021767745.1 Pseudomonadota bacterium | reverse complement strand
GAAGCCATCGGTCAGCGCAGCACCTATCTGGCGCTGCTGCTGGAAAGCCCCGGCACACTGATGCAGCTGGCGCGGCTGTGCGCGGCCAGCGGCTGGATTGCCGAGCAGATCGCCGCCCATCCGCTGCTGCTCGATGAACTGCTCGATCCGCAGACGCTGCAGGCGCCTCCCACGGCAGCGCAGATGGCCGACGAGGCGGCACGGCTCGCCGCCGCCTGCCCGGAGCTGGAAACCTTCATGGAGCGGCTGCGGCAGTTCCAGCAGAGCCAGAGCCTGCGCATCGCCGCGGCCGACGTCGCCGGCGCGCTGCCGCTGATGCGGGTGAGCGACCGGCTGACCGCTCTGGCCGAGGTCGTGCTGGCACAGGTGCTGACGCGGGCCTGGCAGGATCTCGCCGCACGCCATGGCACGCCCTGGTGCGGCAGCGGCCCGGCACGGCGGCCGGCGCACTTCGCCGTAATCGGCTACGGCAAGCTTGGCGGGCTCGAACTCGGCTACGGCTCGGACCTTGATCTGGTCTTCCTGCACGACAGCGCCGGGGAGGCGCAGCAGACCGACGGCGAGCGGTCGCTGGAGAACAGCGTCTTCTTCGGCCGGCTGGCGCAGCGCATCCTGCACCTGCTGCATGCGCGCATGCCGGCCGGGGTGCTCTATGAGGTCGACACGCGCCTGCGGCCGAGCGGGCGGGCCGGGCTGCTGGTCAGCTCGCTGGAGAGCTTCGAGCGCTATCAGCAGGAGCAGGCCTGGACCTGGGAGCACCAAGCCCTGGTGCGCGCCCGACCGGTGGCGGGGGCCGAGGCGCTGGCCGGCGCGTTCGCTGCCCTGCGCGGGCGGGTGCTGGGCCGGCTGCGCGATCCACGCCAGCTGCGCCAGGATGTGCTGGAGATGCGCGAGCGTATGCGCGGCGAGCTGGACCGCAGCACCGAGGAGGCGTTCGACCTCAAGCAGGGCGGCGGCGGTATCGTGGATATCGAGTTTATGGTGCAATATCTGGTGTTGCGCTGGGCGCCTGAGCGGCCGGCGCTACTTCAGGTGACCGACAACATCCGCCTGCTGGAAGCGTTCGCCGCCCAGGGCCTGGCGGCCGAAGATGCCGCCGTGCTGGCCGATGGCTACCGCGAGTTGCGGGCCCACGTGCATCGGTGCTCCCTCCAGGGCGTGCCGGCACGGGTCCCGCCGGCGGCAGTGGCGCCGGTGCGCGAGCGCGTGCAGGCGGTATGGCGACACCTGTTCACGGCCTGAACGGCGCGCGGCGCCGGCAGAGCAGCATCAGCAGGAACAAGTGAGGAAGGCCATGGCGCTGGTCCCCATGCACGACCGAGACGGCGTGATCTGGTTCGACGGCGAACTCGTCCCCTGGCGCGATGCGCGGGTGCACGTACTGACGCACACGCTGCACTACGGCCTCGGTGTCTTCGAGGGCGTCCGTGCCTATCGCACGCCGGAGGGCACGGCCATCTTCCGGCTGGCCGAGCACAACCGGCGGCTGTTCAACTCGGCCCGCATCCTGAATCTGCGCCTGCCGTTCGACCCGGCCGAATTGGCCGAGGCGCAGCGTCAGGTCGTGCGCGAGAACAGCCTGGACGAGGCCTACCTGCGCCCGATGGCCTTTCTCGGGTCCGAGGGGATGGGCCTGCGGGCGGACAACTTGCGGGTGCATGTGATCGTGGCCGCCTGGTCCTGGCCGAGCTATCTCGGCGAGGAGGCGCTCGAGCTCGGCCTGCGGGTGCAGACGTCTTCCTACTCGCGGCATCACGTCAACGTCACGATGTGCAAGGCGAAGGCCAACGGCGCCTACATGAACAGCATGCTGGCGCTGAACGAGGCCCTGCGGACCGGACACGACGAGGCGCTCCTGCTCGACACCGAGGGGTATGTCGCCGAGGGTAGCGGCGAGAACGTCTTCATCGCCCGTGACGGCGTGCTCTACACCCCGGATTTGACCTCGGCCCTGGATGGCATCACGCGGCGCACGGTAATCACGCTGGCGGCGGAGCTGGGTATCGAGGTGATCGAAAAACGCCTGACGCGCGATGAGGTCTACATCGCCGATGAGGCTTTCTTTACCGGGACGGCGGCCGAAGTCACACCGATCCGGGAGCTGGACGGGCGACAGATCGGCGCCGGTCGGCGGGGGCCCATCACCGAGCGGCTGCAGCAGATGTACTTCGACGAGGTACGCGGCCGCAGCCAGCGCCACCCGGAATGGCGTACGCTGGTGGCCGACAGCCCGGCGCTGGCGCAGCCGCAGGAGGCGGCGCTGTGAAGCGGGGTGAGCTCAACGTCACGCCGCCGCAGATCGGCGCCAGCACGCCGAACGATGTCCGCCGCGTCACGGTGGGCATGGCCGAGTTGCCCTATTACTGCCCGCAGCCGGGGCACGCGCTGTGGAACTCGCACCCGCGTGTGTACATCCCGCTCGAGCGTCCGGGTGACGAAGCCCGCTGCATCTACTGCAGCACGGTATTCACGCTGCAGGACGGCTGACCGGGCCGCCGCGGCGGACTGGCGGGCGCCGAGCGGGCGTCCCCGGCGCTTGCCCGGCGCGATCATCGCCTACCAGCGGCAGTGAGTCCTTCGCAATTCACTGATGCTGACGCGGGACCTGCAGCGCTGCATGGCGCGCCGCAGACGCCGTGTTCAGCCCGGATACACGGCGGCGGCGTCGAAGACCGGCCCGTCGACACAGACCCGCCGCATGGCGAGACCGGCCGGTTCGTGCACCGGCACCACGCAGCCGGCGCAGCCACCGACCGCACAGGCCATGTACTCCTCCAGGGATAGCTGGCAGGGCAGCATGTACTCGCGTGCCAGCGCCGCCACGGCCGTCAGCATTGGCTCCGGGCCGCAGCCGTAGAGCATCGTCGCCTCGCGGGTCGGCTCATCCAGCGCATCGAGGTGCAGGCGGGCGAGGTCGGTCACGAAGCCGTCGTGGCAGCCAGGCAGGCCGGCGCGGCTGGCGAGTCGGCAGCCAATGCCCCAGTCCTCCAGCAACGGCATCGTCCCGATCACCCCGTGCGGCATGCCGGCGATGAGCTGCTGCGAGGGCCGCGGCTGGAACGGGAATGGCACCTCGGAGCCCAGCAATACCAGCGTCTGCCTGGCGAGCTGACGGCGCGCCTCGGCGAGGAAGATCATCGGCGGCAGGCCCACGCCACCGCCGAGCAGCAGCGCCCGCGGGCGCCCGGCCACCGGCGTGAAGCCACGGCCGATGGGGCCAAGCAGCGCCAGGCGCTCCCCCACGCCGCGCTCGGCGAGCACCTGCGTGCCCCGGCCGACGGCCTTGTAGAGCACCTCGATCCACCCTTGCCCCGGCATCGCCCGCATGATCGACAGTGGCCGGCGCAGGGCATGCCGCTCGCCGGTGGCGAGGTGAACGAACTGCCCGGGCACCGCGGCCGCGGCGGTCAGCGGCGCGTGCAGCGTCAGTACGTGCTGCGCCCCCGGCCAGTGTCGATGCGCGACGATCTCGGCGCACTCCTCGAAGATCGTGGCTTCAGTCGTCACGGCGTCACTCGGTAAACGGTGCGGGCGGCGAGGAGGGTACGCACGACGCGACCGCGCAGGCCGCGCTTGCGAAACGGCGAGTTGCGCCCGCCGCTGTACCATTCGCTGGCCGGCTGCCACGCGGCGGCAGGATCGACCAGGCACAGATCGGCCACGTCTCCCGGCGCCAGCCGGCCGGCGGGCAGGTTCAGCAGGGCGGCGGGTACTGCCGTCATCGCCCCGACCAGACGGGCCCGGCTCAGCGCCGGGCCGGCGCACATCAGGCCGAGGCTCAGCAGCGTCTGCACGCCGGCGATGCCGGGGGCGCTCTGCGGGAACGGCAGGCGCTTGGCGTCGGCACTGCAGGGGCGGTGGTCGGCGCACAGGCCATCGATCAGGCCGCTGCCCAGGGCGG
>JAASSS010000148.1 GCA_021767745.1 Pseudomonadota bacterium | reverse complement strand
CTGCTGATCGGCGTGGTGGTGGACGATGCCATCGTGGTGCTGGAGAACGTCTACCGCCACCGTGAGGAGGGGCTCGAGGAAGACGCAGCCTCGGCAGCGCTGGCCGGTACCGAAGAGGTCATGTTCGCGGTGCTGGCGGCCACGCTGTCACTGGTATCGATCTTTGTGCCCGTCATCTTCATGGGCGGCATCATCGGCCGCTTCTTCGAGTCGTTCGCCGTGGTGGTGGTCTTTGGCGTGCTGGTGTCCTGGTTCGTGGCGCTCACGCTGACACCGATGCTGTGCGCCCGCTTCCTCAAGGTGTCCGACACCCACGGGCCGATCTTCAACGCGTTCGAGCGCACCTTCCGCGGCCTGGAACAGGGCTACCAGCGGCTGGTGCGGGCCGTGCTGGCAACGCCAGTCGTGGTGCCGGCGCTGGTGCTGGTCGGCACGATCGTGCTGACGGTGTTCAGCGGCGCCGCCATCGCGCCGCGGCTGAGCGCTGGCTTCGTGCCGCCGGAGGACATCGGGCAGATCTTTATCCGGCTCAAGGCGCCGCTCGGTGCCTCGATCGAATACACCGACAAGCGACTGCAGCAGGTGGAGGCGGTCCTCGAGGAGGAGGAGCTGATCCGCGGCTACTTCGCAGCGGTCGGTGCCGGCGAACAGGGTCAGGTCAACGAGGCGACCCTGTTCGTCGACATGATCCCGCGGGACGAGCGTGAGCTCAGCCAGCAGGAATACATGGTGCAGCTGAATGAGCGGCTGCGTTCGATTCCCGGCGTGCAGGCGTTCGCGACCGAGCCGCCGGCCTTCGGCGGGCGGCCGGAGCCGCTGCAGTTCGCTTTGCGCGGGCGTAATCTCGAGCAGGTGGCGATCTACGCCGACCGGCTGGCGAGCGAGTTGCGGGCCAGCCCCACGATCAAGACGCTGGATCTGGTGCTCAAGCTCGACTTGCCGCAGGTGGAGATCGAGATCGACCGGCTGCGGGCGGCCAGCCTGGGGCTGAACACCCGGCAGGTGGCCGAGGCCATCAACGTGCTCGCCGGGGGCGTGGATGTCGCCCGCTACAACGATGCGGTGGGCGACGGCGAGCGCTACGACATTCGGCTGAAGGGTGCCGAAGAGGTCTTCCGTACGCCGGAGGATCTGGAGCGTATCTTCCTGCGCACCAACACCGGCGAACTGGTGCGGCTCGACAGTGTGGCAGATCTGCGCGTTGAGCTCGGCCCGGCCGAGGTCAGTCGCTACGACCTGCAGTATGCCGCCATCTTCTATGCCGATCCGACCCAACTCGGCGACGCGGTGGCCAGGCTGGATGAGCTGACCGCCGAGATCCTGCCGGCCGGCTACACCATCGAGCCGTTCGGGCAGGCCAAGGAGCTGGAGGACACCGCCGGCTATGCCACGTTCGCGCTGATCGTGGCGATCGTGCTCCTTTACATGGTGCTGGCCAGCCAGTTCAACTCCTTCGTCCAGCCGATCATCATCATGGTGGCACTGCCGCTGGCGGTAACCGGCGCCTTCGGTGGGCTGTGGGTTCTCGGCTACGGCATCAACATCTTCTCCGTCATCGGCATGCTGCTGCTGGTCGGACTGGTCGCCAAGAACTCGATCCTGCTGGTGGAGCTCACCAACCAGCGTCGGGAGCAAGGCATGAACATCCGCGACGCATTGATCGCGGCCTGTCCGACGCGCCTGCGACCAGTGTTGATGACCTCGCTGACGGTCATCTTCGCCTTGCTGCCGGCTGCTCTCGGCTACGGCGCCGGCGCAGACACCAACGGGCCGCTGTCGGCTGCGGTGATCGGCGGCATGATCACCTCCACCGCGCTCACGCTGGTTGCGGTACCGGCTGCCTACGCATTGCTGGAGGGGGCGGTGGAGTGGCTGCGGCGCCGTCGTCCCGGGGCTCACGATTCTTCCGAAGGAGGCGCGATTCATGGCTAGGGTGCGTGGAGTCTGTGGTGCCGTGATCGCCGGTGCGGTAATGGTCCTCCCGACGGTGGCCACGGCCGCGGGACTGATGGATGTCTATCGCCTGGCCGAGGCGCAGGATCCGCAATATGCGGCCGCCCTGGATGAACTCGCGGCCCGCCGGACGCTGAATGATCAGGCCCGCGGCGTCTTGCTGCCGCAGGTCGAGCTCGTCGGCGAGGCGCTGCAGACCTGGCAGGATGTCGAGTCCGAGGAGATCGAGATCGGTGGTGCCGGCGGCTTCGAAGTCCGGCCACCGCTCGACCGCTTCGTGACCCTGCCGCCTGTCCAGTCACTGGAGCAGAGTGGCGAGGTCGACGTCGTCAACTGGAACTACGGCGTACAGCTGCGCCAGCCGCTGTTCAACAAGGAGGCGTTCGAACGCTTCAGTCAGGCCAAGCAGCAGGTCGCGCTGGCGGAGGTGCAGTTCGCCATCGCCCGGCAGGACCTGATCCTGCGCACTTCGCAGGCTTACTTCAATGTCCTGCTGGCCGAGCGTCAGCTTGAGACGGTGCGGGCCGAGAAGGAGGCGATCGAACAGCAGCTGGCGCAGGCGCGGCGACGCTTCGAGGTCGGCACCGCATCGATCAACGACATCAATGAGGCGCAGTCACGCTACGACCTGACGGTGGCCCGCGAGATCGAGCTGAACAATCAGCTCGCGATCAGCCGCCGCCAGCTTCAGGCGATCACGGGCGAGCCGATCGACGAGTTGGCCGAGCTGCCACAGGACGTGCCGCTGGTGGGGCCGGAGCCGGCGGTTGTGGATGCCTGGACCGAGCGCGGCCGGGACAACAGCCTGCTGCGCATCGCCCGCGACATCGGCGTAGATGTCGCCCGGCAGGAGATCGCGGCCAGGCGGGGTCGGCTCTGGCCGACCTTGGCTGCCACTGCGGGTTACACCGTGGCTGAGCAAACCTCGCCTAGCTTCGGTGGTGATCCGGTGACCGTCGATACCGAGATCGGAACGGTCGGCGTGCAGCTAAGCTGGCCGCTATTCCAGGGCGGACTGGTGCGGGCGCAGGCGGCAGAGGCAGCCGCGCTGTATCAGCAGAGCCGCGATCAGCTCGTGGATGCGGTGCGCCAGGCGGAGCTGCAGAGCAGTCAGGCGTATCTGCAGCTGACCAGCAGCATCGCGCAGGCGCGGGCATTGCGTCAGGCGCTGCTGTCCAGTGAGACTGCGCTGCGCAGCACCGAGGTCGGCCGCGACGTGGGTGTGCGTACCAACGTGGATGTCCTCAACAGCGTGCAGCAAGTGTACGCGGCCGAGCGCGATGTCGAGACGGCTCGCTACAATTACCTGCTCAACCGCCTGAACCTGCAGGCCGCGGTTGGGGGGCTGGAAGTGAGCGATGTGGCTGCCATCGACCAGATGCTGATGCAGGCGGCCAGCGTCGCGCCCGCCGCGCAGCGCCCTTGAGGGTCTGCGGTTGACACCCCGGAGGGTGGGTACCACAATACCGCGCTCTCTGACGGAGGGGTGCCCGAGCGGTCAAAGGGAGCAGACTGTAAATCTGCCGGCTCCGCCTACGTAGGTTCGAATCCTACCCCCTCCACCAGATTCGGTCGCAGCGGCGTGGGATAGCCGTAGCGGGTGTAGTTCAATGGTAGAACCTCAGCCTTCCAAGCTGATGATGTGGGTTCGATTCCCATCACCCGCTCCATCAGGGCGCTCGCCGCGGCGGGCGTCAACAGTTTGTCATGGCCCATATAGCTCAGTCGGTAGAGCACTTCCTTGGTAAGGAAGAGGTCACCGGTTCAAATCCGGTTATGGGCTCCAGGTTCTGTTGTTGACGCATTCGTCAGTTACTGCGGGAGCAAAAGTCGTGTCCAAGGAAAAGTTCGAGCGTACGAAGCCGCATGTGAATGTGGGGACGATTGGTCATGTGGATCATGGCAAGACGACGTTGACGGCGGCGTTGACCAAGGTGCTGGCTGAGCAGCATGGTGGTGAG
>JAASSS010000038.1 GCA_021767745.1 Pseudomonadota bacterium | reverse complement strand
TCCACGCTGGCCGCCTGGCAGGAGCACCCCTGGCTCGGCACCGGCCTCAGCACGTTCAAGCTGCACTACCTGCGCTTTCGTGATCCGGCGGAGACCGGCAGTTCCGGCGATCTCGCGCACAACGATTATCTGCAGTTCCTGCTGGAGGGTGGGCCGCTGCTGTTGCTGGCCCTGCTCGGCACGCTGGGCTTCACGCTCTGGCTTGCCGGCCGGCTGATCCGGCAGCTCCGCGCGCGTAATGGCGCAGCGCTGCCGGCATCCAAGGTCGAGGCGCTCGGCCTGCTGGCGGCGCTGGGCGCGCTCTACCTGCAGGCAACGGTCAACTTCATCTTCTACGTGCTGCCGCTGGCGATGGCCGCCGGCCTGTATCTGGCCCGGGTCCATCAGCTCGTGGCGCCGCCCCGGCCCATCACCCGGCCGCCGCCCTTCAGCGCCGGCTTTCGGCGGCTGCTGCTGGGCGGCGCGAGCGCCTTCTTGCTCGGCGCGCTGGCGCTGGATGGGCTGGCGGCGAGCCTGCTGCAGCGTGAGCAGCCGCCGAGCTGGGCGCAGCGCTGGGTGGCGACCCCGCAGGCGCGCTACGACACGGCCTCGCTATTGGCCGCCCTGCGCCCCCACAACCTCGCGGCGCATACGGCGATGACGGAGATCATGACCCAGCGCGCGCTGGCCCCGGATGCCATGTTCGGCCCGCTGTGGGCACAGACCGCCTTCGAGCATGCGCTGGCGACCCTGGCGATCTGCGAGGGGCACCCGTTCTCGTATCTGGCGCTCGGTCAGCTGACGCAACGCTACCCGGCGCTGCGCGAGCGGACGATCCCGGCGCTTGCCGACGCCGAGCCGGCCACGCTGCTGGCCCGTGCCATCCGCAATCATCCCGCCAGTCCGACCGGTCATCTGCTGCTGGCCGAGCACCTGGAGGCGACGGGCGATCCTGCCGCCGCCTACCGGGTGCTGGCGGCGGCGCTGCCCTGGTCGCAGGTGAAGATGACCAGCGAGGACACCCTGCGGCGGTGGGAGACGCTGTTCGCCACCACCCTGCGACTGGCGGATCAGCAGGGCGCGCGCCGACACGCGGCGCAGCTGGCCCCGACCGTGCTGCAGTTCGACCCGGACAACGACATCGCCCGGCGTGTCCTGCGCCGGGCCGCCGGCGCAGCCAGCGCCGAGACCGGCAGCTAGCGCACGCGGGACGATACCGCCCTGCCCAATGGAGCTGCCTGCCATCGGTTCGACCGAGCCGCTCGTCGCGACCTGCCTTGGGATATCGCGCCGCGAGGGCAAGCCCGGCTGGCCTTCAGACCTTCTTCGTCGAGCCGGGCAGCCGAACAGCCGCTGGGCCGCGGTTCGTCTGCGCCGCAATGCGGAAACAGCGCGGCGGCAGCGCAACAGCAGAAAATGTGTCAAGGGAATCTTGTTGCGGCCGATAGGAGGCGAGAACGGCAAGGGGGTCGCGCGGCGCGAGACGTTTAGCAGCATCCCCGGGAATCGCGCCTATGCGACTGATAGTTAAATACTAACGGCTTCGGTTAGTAACCTTGCCTATGTATAGCCTACAGCCGTTAGAGTGTGACTATAATGTCCATGTAATCTAACGTTTCGTGAGCTAACCTATGGTTCTACACTTCGCCGCCATGACAATCGGCGCACGTATCAAGCAGGCAAGGGAACGCATCGGCATGTCGCAAACGCGGCTGGCCGAGTTGCTGGGCGTCACACGCAGCGCGTGCAGCCAGTGGGAATCCGCCGGCGGCACCTCGCCGAAACGGGATCGCCTCGAGGAGATCGCCCGCCTGCTCGGCGTGAACTACGAATGGCTGGCCACCGGGGGCGGTCCCATCCAGCGTGGGGAGCGGTGGAGCGTCCGCGAGGGCGACTCGACACAGCGGCTCGCGCTCGCGTCGGATCATCTCGAAATTCTCGAAATCTACGACCGGCTCAGCCCTGAGCGACGCCACACGCTGGTCGCCTTCCTGCGGACGCTGCAATAACGGCGCCTGCCTCGTTCGGCCAGTCCGGACGCCTTCCCGACAATGTGTTCAAGGCAGCCACGGATCAGGCTGCCTCCTGTCGTGCGACGCGCTGCTGGCGCATCCTGCGCAACGTGCCGAAGTTGCGCAGGACCCACCACCAGCTGACGCGAAATCGGTAGTCATCGATCTTGTATTGCCCCTTCTCAGCGACCCAGTAGGTGGTCAGCCGACCGGGACGCAGCTTGTAGGTCGCCGTGTCGCCCTCGACCTCGACCGTCGCCTGCCGCAGCCCCAGCAGCTCCGGGTCGACCGGGTCGCCCCCGCCCATCATCGGCATGAGTTTCTGCACCAGGCGGAACGTCACCAGCTTCATCAGCTGCATCATGTCGTCCTTCATCGGACTGGCTAGCAGCGCCCCCAGCGGGTTCTCGTCCGGCGCCGTCTGCAGCCCGCCGGTCTCGTACATCTTCTCGACGAGGTTCGCCGCCGTCTGCAGCGCCAGCTCGGCGCGATCCCAGTCCAGTCCCTGTTGCGTGTCGCTCACGACGTTTCCTTGAGCCAAGCCTGAAAGCCGCGATTCTACGCAAGCGCCCACGCCGCTGCCTGCGACGGGATGTGCCGGGGCGATCAGCCTGCCGGCGGAAGCTGGCCGCGGACCCAGTCGAGCAATGCACCGGCGGGCATGGCGCCGGCAATCCGCGCGCGCTCCTGCCCGCCGTGAAACAGGATCAGGGTCGGGATGCTGCGCACGTTGTAGTGCGCGGCCGGTCCCGGCGCGGCGTCGACATTCAGCTTGGCCAGCCGCACCCGCGGCCGCAGCGCCGCCGCCGCCTCGGTCAGCACGGGCGCCATCTGCCGGCATGGGCCACACCACTCGGCCCAGAAGTCGACCAGCAACGGCAGGCGGTCGCGCGCCAGATGCCTCGCCAGAGCCGCCTCGTCCAGTGGCGGCAGGGCTGCCGGAAACAGCGGCTCATGACACCGGCCGCAACGCGGCGCGGCGCCGGTCTGCAGGCGCACCGCGTCGAGACGGTTGGTCGCCCCGCACGCGAAGCAGACGAGTTCGATATGCTCGCTCACCAGATTTCTCCGCCGATACGTGTGCTGGACATGGAGACGATCGGCCACCGCATCAAGGCCCGGCCCTTGAGCCTGCAGGGATGACGATGAACGAGACCGACAATACGATCTTCCACCGCGACGGCGATCGCTACCTGCCAACCGCCCGCGCCTCGAGCCCCTGGGATTCGCGCCTGCTGCACGGCGGCAGCATGGCCGGACTGCTGGCCTACGTGCTGGAAGCCCATGGCGATGGGCAGATGCAGTTCGTGCGCATCACCAACGACCTGTTCCGGCCCGGCCCGCTGGCGCCGATCGAGGCACGCGTGCGCACCGTGCGCCATGGCCGCCAGGTCCACGCGCTGGAGGCGACGCTGAGCGCGGATGGGGTCGACTTCGCGCGGGCCGCCGCCCTGCAACTGCGACCGACGCCGATCGATCTGCCCGCCCACGCGCAGCCCTCGAGCGAGCATCCCCCGGGGCCGCAGGACCTGCCCACGGTCGGCTTCCTCGGCAAGCGCGACCCCAGCAAGCCGCCACCACCGGGGCTGAACGCGGCGATGGAGATGCGCCTGGTCTCCGGCTTCCAGTTCAAGGGCGAGGGCTGCGCCTGGATGCGGCTGGCGGCGCCGTTCATGGATGGCGAGCCGGCCAGCCCGCTCGTGCACATGGGGGTGCTGTCCGACATGGGCAACGGGCTCGGTCAGATCTACCTCGGCGGGCAGGCGGCGTGCATCAACGCCGACATCTCACTGAACCTGCTGCGCCTGCCGCGCAGCGAGTGGGTCTGCCTCGAATCCGTGACGCAGCTCGGCCACCATGGGCTCGGCACCGTCTGTACCCGCTTCTACGACACCGAAGGGCCGATCGGCCAGGTGATGCAGTCGCAGGTGGCCCGCCTGCTCGCGCCTGCCCGCCGCCCCGAGGCGGGGTGAACCGTGGCGGATGAGGCCAGCCACTGGCAGAGCTTCTGGCAGGAGCTGTGGCTGCGCGAGAGCGCTCCGCCCTTCCACCTGCCGCAGGTCAACCCGCACCTGATCCGGCACTTTCCGCAGCTGCGGCTGGCCCCGGGCGCTCGCGTGCTGGTGCCCCTGTGCGGCAAGAGCGTGGATCTTGGCTGGCTGGCGGCGCAGGGCGTCGAGCCGGTGGGAGTCGAGCTGAGCCCGCAGGCGGCTGCCGCCTACTTCGCCGAGCAAAACCTGACGCCGCAGATCACCCGGCTGGGCCCGTTCGAACGCTACGAGGCGGGCGGCGTCGTCATCCTGTGCGGCGACTTTTTCGAACTGCAGCCGACCGTGGCCGGGCCGTTCGATGCCATCTACGACCGGGCCGCCCTGATCGCGCTGCCGGTCGGCCTGCGCCGCGCCTACGCAGCCACCCTCGCCCGGCTGCTGCGTCCCGGCGGCGTTCTGCTGCTGGTGGCACTGGACTACCCACAGGCGCAGATGCCGGGGCCGCCCTTCGCCCTCACCCCCGCGCAGGTCGCCGCGCTCTATCCGGATTGGCCGGCGCACGAGTGGCACCGGCAGGACATCCTCGCCGAGGAGCCGCGCTTCGCCGCCCGCGGCCTGACGCGGCTGGAGGAATACGTGCTGCAGCTGCGACACCCGTAGCGACGGCACGTCACGCACGATGCCCAGACTGAATCCGTCTGCAGCCGCAGACACCCCAAGACGCCCATGAGTGGCGCCGATCAGCACAACATGGAGGATTTGACGATGGCCCTCAGCATGGAAGAGGCAACTGCCCAGCTCACCCGCGCGGGCGGCATGTTCAGCACCGACCGAATCGACATTCGCGGCGTGACCACGACGGTCTGGAAGGCCGCCCCGCCCACGCTGCGCACCGTCCTGGACATGACGCGCGCCCACGGCGAGAAGGACTACATCGTCTTCGAGGACGAACGGCTGACCTACGCCGAGCACTACCGGCGCGCCGCCACCCTCGGCCAGCGGCTGGTGGCGGAGTTCGGCATCCAGAAGGGCGACCGGGTGGGGCTGGCGATGCGCAACCTGCCCGAATGGCCGCTGATCTTCTGGGCCAGCGTCGCCGTCGGCGCGGTGATCGTGCCGCTGAACGCGTGGTGGACGGCGGACGAACTCGAATACGGCATCACCGATGCCGGCTGCCGGCTGCTGTTCGTCGATGCCGAGCGACTGGAGACCCTGGAGGGCAAGCTGCCGGCACTGGGCCTTGCCGCCACCATCGTCGCCCGGCCGGTCGGGCCGCTGCCCGAGGGCGTGCGCGAGTTCACCGAGGTGCTCGGCGAGGTCGACCCCAAGGCCACGCCGCCCAAGGTGGCACTGCAGCCGGACGATGAGGCCACCCTGTTCTATACCTCCGGCACCACGGGCCGGCCCAAGGGCGCGCTCGGCACGCATCGCAATATCTGCCAGAACCTCATCAGCGCCGCCTTTCTGCGCATGCGCGCGGCCCTGCGGGCGGGCAACGATCCGATGGCGGGCATCGGTGGCGCGGGCCCGAGCTTCCTGCTCTCGGTGCCGCTGTTCCATGTGACTGGCTGCCACGCCATCCTCTGCGGCACCACCGTCGCCGGCGGCAAGCTGGTGATGATGTACAAGTGGGATGCGCAGCGCGCCATCGAGCTGATCGAACGCGAGCGCATCACCACCTTCGGCGGCGTGCCGGCGATGGTCTGGCAGGTGCTGGAGCACCCTGCGCTGGCCGAGCACGACCTCTCCAGCGTCACCAACGTCGCCTATGGCGGCGCGCCGGCGGCGCCGGAGCTGGTGCGGCGCATCCAGCAGGCATTCCCGAAGGTGGAGTCGAGCAACGGCTATGGCATGACCGAAACCTCGGCGCTGTGCACCACCAATTCCGGCGTCGATTACCTGGAGCGGCCCGACAGCTGCGGCATGCCGGCGCCGGTGACCGAAGTCCGCATCGCCGGTCCCGACGGGCAGGCACTGCCCGCGGGCGAGGTCGGCGAGCTCATGGTCAAGGGGCCGAACGTCATCAAGGGCTACTGGAACCGCCCCGAGGCCGATGCGGACACCTTCCGTGACGGCTGGCTGCGCACCGGCGATCTGGCCCGCCTGGATGCCGAGGGCTATCTCTACATCGTCGATCGCGCCAAGGACATGCTCATCCGCGGCGGCGAGAACATCTACTGCGTCGAGGTCGAGGATGCGCTCTACAGCCATCCGGCGGTAATGGACGCCGCCGTGATCGGCATCCCGCACAAGGTGCTCGGCGAGGAAGTTGGCGCGATCGTGCAGATCGCACCCGGCCAGCAGTCCAGCGAGGATGAGCTGCGGGCCCATGTGCGCGAGCGGCTGGCGCACTTCAAGGTGCCGGTGCGCATCGAGCTGCGGGACGAGCCGCTGCCGCGCAATGCCAACGGCAAGATCCTCAAGAATCAGCTGAAGCAGGAGTGGGCCCTGGCTCCTGCCGGCTGAGCGCTGCCGCGGCCGCGCCGGCAGCCGGCGCGGCCGCCCGGCATGACAGCGCCGCCCGACGGCGGCGATACTCGGCGGCACCTCAGGCAGGCAGATCACCTCATGGCCACCCCGCCGCTGGAACAGCTTCAATCCCGCATCTGGCAGCCGCAGATCGAGCAGCTGCCTGCCCGGCGGCGGGCGATGCTGCTGGCGGTACGCATCGCGCTGAATCTCGGCCGCGACTTCGCCTCCGGCCGGCTGACACTGTGGGCGACCAACCTCGTCTACACCACGCTGCTCTCCCTGGTGCCGATGCTGGCGCTCAGCTTCTCGGTGCTCAAGGCCTTCGGCGCCCGCAACACGCTGCAGCCGCTGCTGCTGACGCTGCTGGAGCCGCTGGGCTCGGAGGCCACGCAGATCACCGGGCGGATCATCGACTTCGTGGAGAACATCCAGGTCGGCGTGCTGGGCTCGGTGGGCCTCGGCGTGCTGGTCTACACCGTGATCTCGCTGGTGCAGAAGATCGAGGGTGCCTTCAACGAGATCTGGGGCGTGCGCGAGGCGCGACCCCTCGCCCGACGCTTCAGCGACTACCTCAGCGTGCTGCTGGTCGGCCCGCTGCTCTACCTGGCAGCGACCGGCGCCATGGCCGCGGTGCTGAACAACGAAGTGGTGCAGCAGATCCTGGCGGTGCAGCCGCTCGGGGTGCTGCTCTACCTGGTGACGCGACTGGCACCGCTGGTGATCCTGATCGGCGTGTTCAGCTTCGCCTACGCCTTCATCCCCAATACCCGCGTCAGCGCCCGCGCGGCGCTCACCGGCGGCGTGGTCGCCGGCCTCGCCTGGCAGCTCGCCGCGTTTGGCTTTGGCCGCTTCGCCGCCGGCAGCACCAACTACGACGCGATCTATTCCGGCTTCGCCATCATCATCCTGCTGCTGATCTGGCTGTACCTGAACTGGCTGATCCTGCTGCTGGGCGCCCAGATCAGCTTCTACGTCCAGCATCCGCGGCATCTGTCGCGCTACGATCGGGCGGCCTCGACCACCACCAGCGCGGCGCTGGAGGGCATGGCGCTGGAGGCGATGTATCAGATCGGCCGCCACTTCGCCCAGCGGCGCCCGCCGCCGACGCTGAACCTGCTGGCCAGCCAGCTGTTCGAGCCGGCGGACACACTGGAGCCGGTCCTGCAGGCACTGCAGGACCGCGGCCTGATCCGTGCTGCGGCCGGTGAGCAGGACGGCTATCTGCCCGCCCGCGAACTGGCCGATATCCCACTGAGCGAAGTGCTCGAGGCGGTCCGGCTGCCCAGCAGCCAGCCGCAGCAGGAGGCCCGTCCGCGGCTGTCAGCACCGATCCGGTCGCTGCGCGAGGAGATCGACGGCACGCTGCACGAGCAGCTGGCACGGCGCACGCTGAAAGACCTGGCGACGGCGGAGGCGCCAGCGTCCGCCGCGCCGCAAGAACCACAACCGGCGGCCACGACCGCCGGACCGGAGGAGACCAGCGGATGAACCACGCCTACCCGCACCTGCTCGCGCCGCTCGCGCTCGGCCCGGTGCAACTGCGCAACCGCATCATGATGGGCTCGATGCACACCGGGCTGGAGGAGGCGCGCGGCGGCCTGCGCGGGCTGGCGGCGTTCTACGCCGAACGCGCCCGCGGCGGCGTGGCGCTGATCGTCACCGGCGGCATCGGCATCAGCGAGGAGGGAGCGCTGGCCGTCGGCGCCCGGCTGATGTGCCGACCGGCCGACGTGGCGCCGCACCGGGAGGTCACCGACGCGGTGCATGCCGAGGGCGGGCGGATCGCGCTGCAGCTGATCCACGCCGGCCGCTATGCCTACAACCCAAGGCAGGTGGCACCCTCGGCGATCCAGGCGCCGATCAACCCGTTCACCCCGCGGGCACTGTCGAGCGCGGAGGTCGATCGCACGGCGGACGACTTCGCCAACGCCGCCGCGCTGGCCCGCGAGGCCGGCTATGACGGTGTGGAGATCATGGGCTCGGAGGGCTACCTGCTGAACCAGTTCCTCGCCCCGCGCACCAACCGGCGCGACGACGAGTGGGGCGGAGATGCCGAGCGGCGCATGCGCCTGCCGGTGGAGGTGGTACGCCGGGTGCGGGCCGCGGTGGGCGAGGACTGCATCGTCATCTACCGCCAGAGCATGCTGGATCTGGTGCAGGACGGCAGCACGGGCGAAGAGATCATCGCCCTGGCCCGGCAGGTCGAGGCCGCCGGCGCCAGCCTGATCAACACCGGCATCGGCTGGCACGAGGCGCGGGTACCGACCATCGCCACGCTGGTGCCGCGCGGCGCCTTCGCCTGGGCGACGGCGCGGGTGAAGGCGGCCGTCGGACTGCCCGTGATCGTCAGCAACCGCATCAACGATCCGGCCCTGGCCGAGGCCCTGCTGGCCGCCGGCGAAGCCGACATGGTCTCCATGGCGCGGCCGCTGCTGGCCGATGCCGACTTCGCCCGCAAGGCGGCGGCGGGCACACCGGCGGCGATCGACACCTGCATCGCCTGCAACCAGGCATGCCTGGATCACACCTTCTCCGGCAAGATGACCTCCTGTCTGGTCAATCCGCGCGCCTGCCATGAACTGGAGCTGACCTATCCGCCGACCACCGCGCCCCGGCGGCTCGCGGTGGTCGGCGGCGGCCCGGCCGGACTGGCCTGCGCCCACGTGGCGGCGCTGCGCGGACACGCGGTGACGCTGTTCGAGGCCCAGCCACGACTGGGCGGGCAGTTCGTGATGGCGGCGCGCATTCCCGGCAAGGCCGAGTACGCCGAGACGATCCGCTACTTCGAGCACGAACTCGCCCGCCTGCAGGTGGACGTGCGGCTGGGACAGCGGGCGACGGCGGCCAAGCTGGCCGGCTTCGATCACGTGGTGCTGGCGACGGGCGTGGTGCCGCGCACGCCGGCGCTGCCGGGTGTCGATCATCCCAGCGTGCTGAGCTATCAGCAGGTGCTGGGCGAAGGGGTCGAGGTCGGTGGGCGGGTGGCGCTGATCGGCGGCGGCGGCATCGGTGTGGACACCGCCCATTTTCTGGCCGACGCGCCGGCGCACGAAGCGCAAGCCGAAGCGGCGTTCTGCGCCGACTGGGGCGTCAGCCGCGATCTGCAGGTCCGCGGCGGGCTCACCACGCCGCAGCCGAGCCCCGGCGCGCGGCAGATCTGGCTGTGCCAGCGCTCGGCCGGCAAGGTCGGCAGATACCTCGGCAAGACCACCGCCTGGGCCCACCGGGCGCTCCTGGCCAAGCGTGGCGTGCAGATCCTGACCGAAGTGCAGTACGAGGGCGTCGACGATGCGGGCCTGCACCTGCGGGTGGGCGAGACGCCCCGCCTGCTGCCGGTCGATCACATCGTGCTGTGCGCCGGGCAGGAAAGCGAACAAAGTCTGCGCGCGCCGCTCGAAGCGGCAGGCGTGGCCGTGACCGTGATCGGTGGCGCCGAGCGAGCGGCCGAGCTCGACGCCAAGCGGGCGATCGACCAGGCCTGCCGGCTGGCGGCCACGCTGTAGCGCGGCGTGGCGCCGACGCTGCGCTCCCAACTCTTTTCCCCAAGGCAAGGCGATGAGGTCATGAGCGAAAGACAGGCAGTCGAGCGGATCTGGCTCAAGCACTATCCCCAGGGCGTTCCGCCGGAGATCGATCTCGGCGCGTATCGCTCGCTGGTCGACCTGTTCGACGAGAGCTGCCGGCGCTTCGCCGACCGCCCGGCCTTCGCCAACATGGGGGTGACACTCACCTATGCGCAGGTCGATCGGCTGGCCGACCAGTTCGCCGCGTTCCTGCAGCAGAGTGCCGGACTCGCCAAGGGCGATCGCGTCGCCCTGATGATGCCGAACGTGCTGCAGTACCCGGTGCTGCTGCACGCGATCCTGCGGGCCGGCCTGGTGGTGGTGAACGTGAACCCGCTCTACACCCCCGCCGAGCTCGAGCACCAGCTCACCGATGCCGGCGCGAAGGCGATCGTGGTGCTGGAGAACTTCGCCCATACGCTGCAGCAGGCCCTGCCGCAGACGCCGGTGGAGACCGTCATCACCACGCAGATCGGCGATCTGATGCCACTGCCGCGCCGGCTGCTGGTCAACTTCGTCGTCAAGCACGTGCGCCGGATGGTGCCGGACTGGCAGATCGGCAACGCGATCGACCTGCGCAGCGCGCTCGCCCAGGGCCAAAACCAGCGCCTCTCGCGGCCGACGCTCGGGCAGGAGGATCTCGCCTTTCTGCAGTACACCGGCGGCACCACCGGGCGCTCGAAGGGCGCGATGCTGCTGCACCGCAACGTGCTGGCGAACGTGCTGCAGGCCGAGGCCTGGTGCCGGCCGGTATTGAACGAGGGCGAGGAGATCGTGATCACCGCCCTGCCGCTCTATCACATCTTCGCGCTCACGGCGAACTGCCTGTTGTTCAGCAAGCTCGGCGGACTGAACGTGCTGATCACCAACCCGCGGGACATCCCGGGCTTCGTCAAGGAGATAGGACGCTATCCCTTCACCGGCATCACCGGCGTGAACACGCTGTTCAACGCGCTGCTCAACAGCGAGGACTTCCGCACCCTGGACTTCTCGGCGCTCAAGCTCTCGCTCGGCGGCGGCATGGCCGTACAGCGGGCCGTGGCCGAGCGCTGGAAGCAGCTGACCGGCGTGACCCTGGTGGAAGCCTATGGACTGACGGAGACCTCGCCCGCCGCCTGCATGAACCCGCTGGATCTGGTCGAGTACAACGGCAAGATCGGACTGCCGCTGCCGTCGACCGCGTGCGCCGTGCGCAGCGAGGATGGCAGCTGGCTCGGCATCGACGCCCCGGGCGAGCTGTGCGTGCGCGGACCGCAGGTGATGAAGGGCTACTGGAACCTGCCGGAGGAGACCGCGCGGGTGCTCGATGCCGAGGGCTGGCTCGCCACCGGCGACGTCGCCACGATGGATGCCGAGGGTTTCTTCCAGATTGTGGACCGCAAGAAGGACATGATCCTCGTCTCCGGTTTCAACGTGTATCCGAACGAGGTCGAGGACGTGCTGGCCGCGCATCCGGGCATCGTCGAGGCCGGCGTGATCGGCGTGCCGGACGAGCACTCGGGCGAGACGGTGAAGGCGGTGGTGGTGCGGCGCGACCCCGAGCTGGCCGAAGCGGACGTCATCGCCCATTGCCGCGAGCGGCTGACCGGCTACAAGGTGCCGAAGATCATCGAGTTTCGTGACGAGCTGCCCAAGACCAACGTCGGCAAGATCCTGCGCCGCGACCTGCGTCAGGATGAGGGCTGAACGTGGACGAGAGCGTACGCCGGGCGCTGGCGCGCTGGCCGAACGTGCCGGCGGCCTACGGCTGGCTGGCGCTGGACCGGCGCGGCACCTGGCATCTGGAGGGCCGGCCGCTGCGGCACGCGCGCACCATCGACTTCATCGGCCGCAACTATCAGGCGGACGAAAACGGCGCCTGGCACTTCCAGAACGGCCCGCAACGCGCCTACGTGAAGCTCGCTTACACGCCCTGGGTGTTGCACCTGCGGGCCGGCCGGGCGCCGGTCGCCGCTGGGGCCCTGGCCACGCACACGCAGCAGCCGGTCATGACGCTGCGCTCGGCCTGGCTGGACGAGGAAGGCTCCCTGCTGCTGGAGACCGCGGCCGGGATCGGCGTGCTGGATGACCGGGACCTGGCGGCGATGAGCGGGGCGCTGTGCGATCGCGCCGGCCGTCCGCTGGATGACGCCGCGCTGGCCGAGGGCTTCGCCGCGGCACTGGAGGGCGCGCCGCACGCACTGCATCTCGCCTACGCCGACGCCCTGCTGCCGGTCGCGACACTTCCCGCCGCCGAGGTGGCCGCGCGCTTCGGCTTCATCGCCGATCCGCAGCCGCCGGGCTGAGCCGGCGGCTGCACCCGACCGCTAGATCGTGAGGCCGCCGTCGGCGACCCACACCGCGCCGGTGCAATAGGCGCTGGCATCGGAGGCGAGGAAGACCGCCAGCCCGGCGATGTCCTCCGGCGTGCCGATGCGGCTGATCGGCGCGTGTTCCAGCGCCTGGCGCAGGATCTGCTCGTTTTCCCACAGCGCGCGGCTGAACTTGGTCTTGATCAGACCGGGGCAGATGGCGTTCGCACGCACACCGGCGCCGCCCCATTCCCGCGCCATCACCTTGGTCAGGCTGATCAGCGCCGACTTGCTGACGCTGTAGAGCCCGAGCATGCGTTCGGGATGCAGCCCGCCGACGCTGGAGATGTTGATGATGCTGCCGCCGCCGCGCTGGCGCATCCCCGGCAGTGCCTGCCGGCACAGCGCCAGCGGGCCCTGCACGTTCACGGCCATGATCTTCGCGAACGCGGCATCATCGGCGTTCACCAGCGGCCCGAACACCGGATTGGTGGCCGCATTGTTGACGATGATATCCAGCCCGCCGCACTGCCGGTTCGCCGCCTCCACGAGCGCGCTGACCTGCGCCGGATCGCCCATGTGCGCGGCGATCGCATGGGCCTGGCCACCGCGCTCGACGATCCGCGCGGCGACCTCATCGACCGCCTCCTGCCGGCGACTGCTCACCACCACCGTGGCGCCGAAGTCCGCAAGGCCCGAGGCGATAGCCTCGCCGATGCCCTTGCTCGCGCCCGTCACCAGGGCGACCTTGCCCTGTAGATCGAAGCGCCGTCGCAGCGAGTTCTCATCCATGGTCACGCCTCCCGGGGTTTTGCCATCATGCGCAGGCTAGAGTGCGGCGGGCCCGGCCGCCAGCGCCGTCGCGCCCGCTTCTCTGCATCCCGCCGCCGCGGTATCTTGCCTGCAGCACGCCTGAACCCCCGCCTGTCGGCCACTACCGCGGAAACGCCACGATGAGCGTCGAGATCGACCGCTACCCCCGCACGGATACCTACGACGAGCTGATCGGGCCGCAGGGCCCGCGCTCCGCCTGCGATCTGCTGCTGCGTCACCTGCAGGGTCTTGCGCCCGAGGAACTGCGCGAACGCCAGCATGCGGCGGAGTTGGCCATCAAGGTCATGGGCATCACCTTCACCGTCTACAGCGAAGGGCAGATGATCGACCGCGCCTGGCCGATGGACATCATCCCGCGGGTGATCTCGGCGCGGGAATGGCGCGGCACCGAGGCCGGCCTGAAGCAGCGCGTGCAGGCGCTGAACCTGTTCATCGACGACCTGTACGGCGAGCAGCGCATCGTGCGCGACAAGGTCTTTCCGGCCGAGCTGCTGGCGAACTCACGCAACTTCCGCCCGCAGTGCCGGGGCGTGAAGCCGCCGCTGGGCGTGTGGGCACACATCTGCGGTTCGGACCTGGTGCGCGACGAGCACGGCACGATGTACGTGCTGGAGGACAACCTGCGCGTGCCCTCCGGCGTCTCGTACATGATGATGAACCGCCTGGTCATGAAGCGCGTGCTGCCCGAGCTGTTCGAGTACCAGAGCATCCTGCCGGTGGACGAGTATCCGGCGCAGCTGTTCGACATGCTGGCCTCGCTCTCCCCGCGCCCGGCGGACTTTCCCACCGTGGTCGTGCTCACGCCGGGCATCTACAACTCGGCCTATTTCGAGCATGCCTACCTGGCGCAGCAGATGGGGGTGGAGCTGGTCACCGGCGCCGACCTGATCGTCTGCGACGACGACTGCGTCTACCTGCGCACGATCGAGGGACTGGAGCGGGTCGATGTGATCTACCGGCGCATCGATGATGCCTTCCTTGACCCGGAGGTCTTCGAGCCGGGCTCGATGCTTGGCGTGCCGGGGCTGATGCGCGCCTGGCGGGCCGGCAACGTCGCGCTGGCCAACGCGCCCGGTGCCGGCGTCGCCGACGACAAGGTCGTCTACGCCTACGTGCCGGAGATCATCCGCTACTACCTCGATCAGGACCCACTGCTGCCGAACGTGCCGACCTATCGCTGTGTCGATCCGGTCGAGCGCGACCACGTGCTGGCCAATCTCGCCGAGCTGGTCGTCAAGCCGGCGAACGAATCGGGCGGCTACGGCATGCTGATCGGGCCACGGGCCAGTCGGCAGGAGATCGAGACCTTCGCCGACCTGGTGCGGCAGGATCCGCGCAACTACATCGCCCAGCCGACGCTGAAGCTGTCGACCGTGCCGACGCTGACCGATCACAGCGCCGAGCCGCGCCACGTCGACCTGCGCCCGTTCATCCTCTCCGGCGTCGACACCTACGTCACCACCGGCGGCCTCACGCGGGTGGCGATGCGGGCGGGTTCGCTGGTGGTGAACTCCTCCCAAGGCGGCGGCAGCAAGGACACCTGGATCGTCGAGGAGCCATCGGCATGAGCGGCCTGCTTTCCCGCGTCGCGGACAACATGTACTGGTTCGGCCGCTATGCCGAGCGCGCCGAGAACACCGCCCGGCTGATCACGGTGCACACCAACCTGGAGCTGGACCTGCCGCGTACGGTCACCTTCGGCTGGGAGCCCCTGGTCGCGATCACCGGCAACGACCAGATCTACCGTGATGTCGTCGGCGAGTACGCGGAGTCGGCGGTGGTGCATTTTCTGCTCGCGCATGCGGAGCATTCGGGCGCGCTGCTGCACTCCATCGCGCTGGCGCGCGAGAACCTGCGCACCACGCGCGATGTGGTGCCACGCGAGGTCTGGGAAGAGATCACGGATCTGGACCTGTTCGCCCGCGAGCGGCTGGACGCCGGCCTCAGCCGGCGCGGCCGACACGACTATTTGCAGGGCATCGTCGGGCGCTGCCAGCGCATCGCGGGACTGCTCTCCGGCACCATGAGTCACGATGCGGCCTACGAATTCGTCCGCCTGGGCCGCAATCTGGAGCGCGGCGACATGACCAGCCGGATCCTCGACGTGCG
>JAASSS010000147.1 GCA_021767745.1 Pseudomonadota bacterium | reverse complement strand
GGCCCGGCGCGGCTGCTGCTGATCAGCCAGTGGTGGCTGCAGGCCATGGTATTGCTCTGGCTGGTGTTCGCGCTGCTGCTGTTCGTGCTCGAACCGCTGTGGCTGCACCGCGTCCTGGCGCGGCGTGCGGCGCTCGATCCGGCGGGCACCTGCCGGCGCCTGTTGACGGTGCATCGGGTCTTGCTGGCGGCCGGCGCATTCACCCTCGGCGCCGGCATGCTCGGCGCCCACGGCGCCTGGCCGGCGGGCTAGGGCAGCAGGCCGCCCGCATAGGGACTGCGGCCATCCAGTAGCCGCAGCAGGCCCTTCACCAGGCGATAGATGTTCCACACCGTGAGCATCGCCAGGATCACGAAGCCGATCAGCACGAGGGTGAGCAGCGAGCCGATC
The DNA here is from genome assembly GCA_021767745.1 of Pseudomonadota bacterium. GTDB lineage: Bacteria > Pseudomonadota > Gammaproteobacteria > UBA5335 > UBA5335 > JAASSS01. Next base: position 3,626 of record JAASSS010000147.1, on the reverse strand, counting down.
ACCGCCCAGAGCACGGTGTACCAGAAGGTGCGGATCTGCCAGCGGAAGTGATCCTCCAGCCAGCTGCCGCGCAGGTCCGCGTACTTCAGGTGATTGATCAGGATCGCAATCAGCCAGGTGATGCCGGTGAGATAGCCGGCGAGATACAGCAGATAGACCACCAGCGTGAGCGTCCGCGGATCGGCGAGCCCGGAGGCTGCCGCGGGTGCCGGCGCGAGGGTGTCGGTGCGGGAGGGGTCGTCGGACATCGGCGGCCAGTCAGCGGGATGGAGCTTGTCAGTATCCCTCAGCTTCGCCCACCTGCAAGCGCGTGACGCTCGCGCCGGGGGCAATGCCGCGGGTGGCGAACCAACCCTGCGGCATCTCCAGCGCCTGGCTGATGCCCACGCCCGGCGGCGAGCAATGCCGCTCGCGGCTGTTCGGCGCCATGGCCGCGATGTGCACGATGCGTCCGTCGCCGTCGATGAAGGCGACCGACAGCGGTAGGGGCGTGTGCAGCATCCAGAAGCAGCGCTCGTTCGGGGTATCGAACACGAACAGCATGCCGGTGTCTGCCGGCAGTGACTGACGATGCTGCAGCCCCTGCCGGTGGGCGGCGCGCCGGGTGGCGACCTCCACGTGCACACGATGGCCGGCCACTTCCAGCTCGCCCGTGCCGAACAGCGGCACCGGCTCGATGGCCGCCGCCGGCCCGGCACACAGCAGCGCCAGGGCCGGCACGAGCCAGCGGCGGGCACCAAAGCCGGCCGCCGTGTTCGAACCGGCAGCACACCGAAAAGAGAGAGAGCGTATGCCCATGGACGCGGATCGTAGCGCACTGCTGCTGATCGACGTGATCAACGCGATGGACTTCGACGACGGGCCGGCACTGCTGGAGAACTTCATGCCCGCCGCGCGGGAGGTGGCGGCGCTCAAGGCCCGCGCCCTGGCCGCGGACGTGCCGGTGATCTACTGCAACGACAACTTCGGCGCCTGGCGCGAGGAGTTCTCCGAGACGGTGCGCCAGTACTGCGAGGGCGACGTGCCGGGGGCCGGGCTGTGCCGGCTGCTGGCGCCGGATCATCCGCACTATTCCGTGCTCAAGCCGGCCAATTCCGGCTTTTACGGCACGACGCTGGAGGTGCTGCTGCGGTATCTGCAGGTCCGGCGGCTGATCCTGACCGGCGTGACCACCGACATCTGCATTCTGTTCACCGCCAACGACGCCTACATGCGCGACTACGAACTGGTGATCCCGCACGATGGCGTGGCGGCGGTCGAGCGCCACACCGGCGAAATGATGCTCGAGTACATGCGCAACGTCCTGAAGGCCACTACGCCCGCCTGCGCGGAAATCGCCTTCACGCGCGGCTGAGTCTCGCCGCGCGCGCTGCCGGCGGCGACGGCGCAGGCGATGGCCGGAGCAGATGCGGCGCCGGCCATTGGCAGCAGGAAGCAGGATCGCTTCACCCGCCCTCGCCGGTGCCGGCGGGCGCTGCGCCGGCGGTGGGACGGTTCCGCATGTGCGGGAGTGGGCAGGACGGTCGGCAGGCGCCGGCGCTGATCGGGCCGGCCGCCGGCACGCCGCTTTGCCCACCACCGGGCCCGCCGTCGGGCTGCCGGGCGCTCCGTCGATGCGATTGCCGAGCCGAGTCAGCCGGGCCAGCCGACGGCGCCCCGGCTGCGAGGAGCTGCGGTCCGGCCGAGCGCCGCGGCGGCGGTCGATCGAGTCGCGACGATGGGTGCATAGCCGGCGGCGGTCATGCGCCCGCCGCCAGCCGCTGGCTCAGGCGGACGTTGCGTCAGCCTCGTCGAGGCGGGGAAAGCGTGCGGCGATCGCCTCGCCGGTGCCGCGGGCGATCCAGCCTTCGGGATTGTCGAACAGGCGGATGGCGGTGAAGCGCGGCGCCGCTCCCATGTCGAACCAGTGCGGCGTGCCGGCCGGCACGCTCAGCAGGTCGCCACGCTCGCAGCGCACGCTGTAGACAGCCTCGCCCAGGTGCAGGCTGAACAACCCGCAGCCGCGCACGAAGAAGCGCACCTCGTCCTCCGCGTGGGTGTGCTCGTGCAGGAACTTCTCCCGCAGGGCCGCGCGGTCCGGGTGATCCGGCCGCATGTGGATCACGTCCACGCTCTGGTAGCCGCGTTCGGCCATCAGCCGCTCGATCTGTGGCCGGTAGGCGGCCAGCACGGCCTCGTCCGTGGCCGCCTCGTCGAGGGCGACGCCGGCCTCCCAGCGTTCGAAGCCGATGCCGGCAGCCTGCAGCCGCGCGCGGATGCGATCGGCATCGCTCGTGCGTTCCCGCACCTCGGCGGTGGCGGCATCGAACACGGTCAGACTCGTCATGCGATCTCCCAGCGGCGTGACACCGCATCGAAGTCAGTGGCGTGGGGGTGGCGTGCGGCCGGTACGGTGCCGGGCCGCACGAGCTGACAGGTGGCGAGGCCGGCCGCCGCGGCGGCATCGAGCTCGGCTGCCACGTCCGACAGGAACAGCACCGTCCCGGCTGGCAGCGCCAGTTCGGCGACGATGTGCCGGTAGCTTGCCGCCTCGCGCTTGCCGCCAATATGGGTATCGAACCAGGCCGAGAAAAGCCCGGTCAGGTCTCCCGCCTCGGAATGCCCGAACAGCAGGCGCTGGGCGGCGACCGAGCCGGAGGAATAGACCGCCAGGGTGTGCCCTGCCGCCTGCCAGCGCCGCAGCGCCGGCGCGACGTCCGGATACAGATGGGCCCGCAGCTCGCCGCGCTCGTAGCCGCCCTGCCAGAGCAGGCCCTGCAGCGTCTTGAGCGGCGTGATCTTGCGATCCTCGTCGAGCCACGCTTGCAGCTGCCCGATCACCGCCGGCAGGTCGGCCGCCGGTGCGTCCATGGCGGCACGTGCCTCGGCCAGCGCCGCGGCCACGGCCGGCTGCCCCGCCCGGGCGTGCACGAAGTCGGCCAGATGCTCGCGGGCGTAGGGGAAGAGCACCTCGTGCACGAAGGCGATGTCGGTCGTCGTGCCCTCGATGTCGGTCAGGATGGCCCGCGGGCTCATGCGCCAGCCTCCAGCAGCGCCTCGGTCAGCCGGCAGCGCAGCAGGAATTCCCAGCCCTCGGCGTGGCGGGCGGCGCTGGCGACATCGGCGCCCCAGGCGTACAGGCCGTGGCCGGCCACCAGCACGCCGGCACCGGGCACATCGCGGGCAAGCACCGCTTCCACGGCGGCGGCGAGGGCGGCCATGTCCTGGGTGTTGGCGAGTACGGGCAGGGCCAGGGCGTCGGCGTGATCGGTCACGCCGGTAATCGCCTTCTGCATCTCGTAGCCCTGCAGCAGGATCTGCCCGCCCGCCCGCCGCCCGAGCACGGTCGCCGCCACCGTATGTGTGTGGATGACGGCGTGGGCCGTGGGCAGGCAGCGATAGATCGCCAGATGCACCGCTGTCTCGGCCGAGGGACAGGGCGCCGACGGATCGACCGGCGAGCCGGCGGGCGTGACTGCCAGCAGGTCGTCCGCCGTCAGCCGCCCCTTGTCCCGCCCGGAGGCGCTGACGTAGATCCGCCCGTCCGGCGCCCGCAGCGACAGGTTGCCGCCGGTGGCCGGGAACATGCCCGCCCGGCCCAGCCGGTGCGCGGCGTCGAGCAGGGCATCGATCTCACGGCTCGGCGG
>JAASSS010000037.1 GCA_021767745.1 Pseudomonadota bacterium | reverse complement strand
GCGTCGACGGCTACGAGTTCACCGATGCCCTCATCTACTCGATGCTGCAGCTGCCGCGCTCGCTGCTGGAGGTCATGGCGCCGGTCGCCCTGCTGGGCACGCTCGCCGGTCTGGGGGCGCTCGCCGGCCGGCGCGAACTGCTGGCCATGCGGGCGGGGGGGCTCTCGCGCCGGACGCTGGTGGTGATCGTGCTGACAGCCGCCGCGAGCATCGCGCTGCCTACCTTCCTGATGGCCGACCTGGCGGTGCCCGCCAGCCAGCGGGTCGCACAGAACCTGCAGGCGGAGAGCGCCGGCGGCGGTGCGACCCGGCTGGGCGATCGCATCTGGCTGCGGGACGAGGCCCGCTTCATCAGCGTGGCGCGCGTGGAGTCGGCGCAGCGCCTGGCGGGTGTGCAGATCTATGAATTCGACGGCAACCGCCTGACCCGCGTGATCGCGGCGCGCGCCGCGCGTATCGAAGCCGGCCATTGGAGCCTGCAGGATTACCGCCTGACCGCCCTGTCGGACGCCGGCGCACGCGCCGAGCAGGGCGATGAGCTGGCCGTGCCGATCGCGGTGGGCGCCGATCTGGTGGCGCTGTTCGAGACCCAGCCGGAGATGCTGTCGGTGCGGCGCCTGTATCGCTACATCGACTATCTGCAGCGCAACGAGCTGCAGGCCGGCGATTATCAGATGGTCCTCTGGCAACGCCTGTCGCTGCCGGTATCGATCCTGGTGATGAGTCTGCTGGCCGTGCCGTTCCTGTACGGCTCGCCGCGGGCTGGCCTGCCGCGGCGCCTGGCGGTGGGCGTGCTCTTCGGCGTCGTGTTCTTCCTGCTGCAGGGCACGTTGGCGAGCAGCGCGCAGATCTACGGGATCCACCCGGCGCTGGCCGCGTTTGCGCCACCAGCGCTGGCCGCCGGTATCACGCTGTTCGCCTTTGGCCGCGTCCGCTAGCGGCGCGGCGGCGGGATGCGCACGATACGGGTGCCCGAGAGTCGGTCATGCAGGCTCAGTCCGTCGCGGTCGATCCACTGCAGCAGAAAGCCGGTGCCGAGCAGCGCCCAGGAGAGCAGTGCGCCGAAGTAGCGCTTGATCGCGTGGCGGCGCCGGCAGGGGCCGCCGTCGGCACTCACCAGCCGGATACGCCAGGTCTGCATGCCGAGCGTCTGGCCGCTGCGGGTCCAGAAATAGCCGAAGAACAGCTGGCCGAGCAGCAGCAGGTAGAGCAGGTAGAGGGGATGACCGGCCGGAATCGCCTCGCCGCTGGTCAGTAGCAGCAGGGGCGCCGTCGCCACCATGTACAGGGCGATCAGCAGCAGGGCATCGTAGCTGGCCGCCAGCAGACGCCGCAGGACGCCTGCCGGTGGCAACGCAGCTGGGCTCATGAGGGCGAGGCCGGCGTGAAGATGGCGCTCCCTAGGGGACTCGAACCCCTGTTCCCGCCTTGAGAGGGCGGTGTCCTGGACCGCTAGACGAAGGGAGCAAACAACGGCGGCGCCTGTATTCGGCGCCGCCACGCAGGTTATTATAATAAGCCTTTGGCCGCGGCCACAAGCGGACCTTCCACCTGCCGCGCCGGCCCTGGCCCGCGGCTCCGGGTAATCGTGTCGGATTCGAAGACTGAAACAGCGCTGCCGGTCATTGTGCCGCGCGCCGAGCATGACATTTCACGCGCGCAGATCGCCAAGACGGCCCTGAAGGTGCTCTACCGTCTGCGGGCGGCGGACTACGAGGCCTATCTGGTCGGCGGCGGCGTGCGCGACCTGCTGCTTGGCCTGGCGCCGAAGGACTTCGACGTCGCCACCGATGCGGCGCCCGAGCAGGTGCGCAGCGTGTTCGGCAACTGCCGGCTGATCGGGCGCCGGTTCCGGCTGGCGCATGTCTACTTCGGTCGCGAGATCGTCGAGGTCGCCACCTTCCGGGCCGGCCCCTCGGCCGATGAGGACGAGGCCGATCATCTGCAGGCGGACGGTCTGCTGCTGCGCGACAACGTCTACGGCACGCTGGAAGACGATGCCTTCCGGCGGGACTTCACCGTCAACGCGCTGTACTACAACATCCGCGACTTCGGCATCTACGACTACGTCGGCGGGCTCGACGATCTGCACGCCGGCCTGCTGCGCATGATCGGCGAGCCGGCGGTGCGCTATCGGGAAGATCCTGTCCGGATGCTGCGTGCGGCGCGGTTCGCGGCGAAGCTCGACTTCAGCATCGAGCCGGCCACTGCGGCGCCGATCGCCACCCTCGGCCACCTGCTCCACGATGTGCCGCCGGCACGGCTGTTCGACGAGAGCCTGAAGCTGTTCCTCGGTGGGCACGCGGCGGCCTCCTACCGGGTGCTGCGCCAGTACGACCTATTCGGTCGTCTGTTCCCGGCCGCGGCGGCGCAGGTGGAGGCAGAGGGTGAGGCAGGCGTCAGCCATCGGTTGCTGCATCAGGCGCTGGAGAATACCGACGCGCGACTGGCGCTCGACCGGCCGGTGACGCCGACCTTCCTGTTCGCGGCCCTGGCTTATCCGGCACTGCGGGCCGAACTCGACGGCTGTCCGCTGGAGGCGGCGACACCCGAGCAGGTCCTGCAGGCGGGCGACCGGGCGCTCGATGCGCTGGTCGAGCGGGTCGCGCTGCCGCGGCGCTATCGTGCGCCGCTGCAGGAGATCTGGCAGCTGCAGCCACGCTTTGGCCAGCGCAACGGCAAGCGCGCACTGCGGCTGCTGGCGCAGCCGCGCTTTCGCGCGGCGTATGACTTTCTGCTGCTGCGTGCCGGCGCCGGCGAGGCGGATCCCGCGCTGGCCGACTGGTGGACCGAGATCCAGCAGGCCGACGCCGAGCGCCAGCAGGGGATGCTGGCGGCCGCCACCGGCGAGGGGGGCAATCGCAACGGCCGCCGACGTCGCCGCCGACGGCGCAGCAGTCGCGCTGCCGGCGGGGAAAGCGCGTGAGCGGGACCGCCTACGTCGGCATTGGCAGCAACCTCGACGATCCGCTCGCCCAGTGCGAGGCGGGTCTGGCGGCACTGCAGGGCCTGGCGCTGGAGCCCGTGGCCGGCTCGCCCTGGTATGGCAGCACCCCGCTCGGGCCGGCGGGCCAGCCCGACTACGTCAACGGCGTCGCCCGCCTGCGGACGGCTTTGGCGCCGGCGGCCCTATTGGCGGCGCTGCAACGCATCGAGACCGAGCGCGGCCGGCGCCGCGATGGACCCCGCTGGGGACCACGCCGGCTGGACCTCGATTTGCTCCTGCATGGCGCCCATCAGTGCGCCGGCCCGACCCTCACATTGCCGCATCCGGGGCTGACACACCGCAACTTCGTCCTCGTGCCGCTGCTCGATCTGGCGCCGGATCTGCGCTTGCCGGACGGCACGCCACTGCGCGTCATCGCCGGTCGGCTCGGTCGTCAGGGGCTTTGGCGGCTGCGCTCGCCCGGTGCCGCCGGTACGGGCGTGTTGCCACCACTGGCAGGGCCGGTGCGGGTGCGCTAGCGTAGCGGCCCCATCTCACCCGGGGCGGCCGATGAGCCAGTATCTCGCAGCGCCCGAGCGCGCGTTGACGCTCAACGACCTGCGCCGCCTGCGCGCGGCCGGCGAGCCCATTGTCGCGCTGACTGCCTACGATGCGAGCTTTGCCGCCGTGATGGACGCGGCCGGCGTCGAATACGTGCTGGTCGGCGACTCGCTGGGCATGGTGGTGCAGGGCCAGCAGACCACCGTGCCGGTCACGGTCGAGGACATCTGCTATCACACCCGCAGCGTCGCCCGCGGCCTGCGCCGGGCGGTACTGGTGGCGGACATGCCGTTCGGCAGCTTCAACAGTGTGGGGCAGGCGCTCGACAATGCCGTGCGCCTGATGCAGGCGGGCGCGCAGATGGTCAAGCTCGAGGCCACTGGTCGGCAGGCCGATCTGGTGGCGAGCATGGCCGAGCGAGGTATTCCCGTCTGTGCCCACATCGGGCTGCAGCCGCAGCTGGTGCACAAGCTCGGCGGCTATCGGGTGCAGGGGCGGGACGCCGAGGGCGCGGCGGCGATGCGCGACGATGCCCGCACGCTGGTGGAGGCCGGCGCCGACATGCTCCTGATCGAGTGCGTGAGCAGCCCGTTGGCGGCGCAGATCACGCGCGCCAGCGCGGTGCCCGTGATCGGCATCGGCGCCGGCGCGGAAGTGGACGGCCAGGTGCTGGTGCTCTACGACGTGCTCGGCATCAGCATCGGCAGGACGCCGCGCTTCGCGCGCAACTTCCTAGCGGACCACGGTGACATCGGCGGTGCCATCGCGGCCTACGTGCACGCCGTGAAGACCCGCGCCTTCCCGGCCGCCGGCGAGCGCTTCGACTGATGCTCGATCTGGCCGATGCCGGCGGCGTTGCCGCAGCCTGCGGCGCGTGGCGCCGGGACGGCAACTCGATCGCGCTGGTGCCGACCATGGGCAACCTGCACGCGGGCCATCTGGCGCTGGTGGATCGCGCCCGTGTCCTCGCCGAGCGGGTGGTGGTCAGCCTCTACGTCAACCCGACCCAGTTTGGTGCCAACGAGGATCTGGCGAGTTACCCGCGCACGCCGGTAGAGGATCTCGCCGCCCTGCGCGCGGCCGGGGTGGACCTCGTCTACCGGCCGGCCGAGGCGGAGATCTACCCGCGGGGTCCGGCACGGGCCTTCGGCGTGCGGGTGCCGTCGGCCTATGCCGACACGCTCTGCGGCACGTTCCGTCCGGGCCATTTCGATGGCGTGGCGAGCGTGGTGCTGCGGCTGTTGCTGCAGGTCCGACCGGATGTCGCCGTGTTCGGGGAGAAGGACTACCAGCAACTGCTGGTGATTCGCCGGCTGGTGGCGGATCTGCGTCTGGCCGTCGACATTGAGGGCGTGCCGGTGATCCGTGAGCCGGACGGCCTGGCGATGAGCTCGCGCAACCGCTATCTGACGGCGGCGCAGCGCAGACAGGCACCGGCGCTCTATCGGGCACTGGTAGCGGCGGCCGATGCGCTGGCCGCCGGGCAGGTCCCGGACGAGGTCAGCCGGCGAGGTGTCGAAACGATTGCGGCGGCGGGCCTGCGTCCGCAATACTTCGAGGTGCGTGGCGCCGACGATCTGGTCCCTGCCCCTGCCGCAGGTCAGGCGCTGCGGGTGTTGGTCGCGGCGCATGCCGGAACCACGCGCCTGATCGACAATATCGCCGTGCCGCCACACCCTCGGGCTCTTGCCAACGGGGTCGATGTAACGGAAAATTAATCGTTTAGTCCTCGATGCGGACAAGGGACTGCGCCCCGTCGAGACCGCATCCAGCCAGCGAGATCCGCCCGATGCAAATCACTCTGCTGAAAGCAAAGTTGCACCGCGCCTGCGTCACCCACGCAGAACTCGAGTACGAGGGGTCGTGCGCCATCGATGGCGACCTGCTCGATTCCGCCGGAATCCTCGATTACGAGCAGATACAGATCTATAACGTCACCGGTGGCCAGCGCTTTACCACCTATGCGATTCGCGCCGAGGCCGGCTCACGCATCATCTCGGTGAACGGCGCCGCGGCGCACAAGGCGGCCGTCGGCGATCGGGTGATCATCTGCAGCTATGCCGGCATGAGCGCGGCCGAGGCGCGCGCCTACAAGCCGAAGCTCGTCTACCTGGATGAGCACAACCGGATCACGCATACGCGCAACGCCATTCCGGTGCAGCTGGCCTCGGCCTGAGCCGGCATCCTCGGCACCGCGCAGAACAGCCCTCGTCCGGTTCGGATCGAGGGCTGTTTTCGTTGGGGCCGGCGCCAACGCAGTTTTTCCTGAACGCAAGGGACGCGCCATGACCGAGCGAGACGCGAGCGATTTTGGACAGCTCTGGCAGCAGCTGACGCAGCACCAGCGGGAGCTGGCGCCGGTGCATTTGCGCAGTCTGTTCGAGCAGGATCCGGGGCGGGCACAGCGGTATCGGCTGGAGCTGGACGGACTGCTGCTGGACTACAGCAAGCATCGGACCGACGAGCAGACCTGGCGATTGTTGCAGGCGCTCGCCCGGGAGCGCGATCTGCCCGGCTGGATCGAGCGACTGTTCAGCGGCGCGCCGGTCAACAACACCGAGCATCGCCCGGCGCTGCATACCGCACTGCGGGCGGATCCGCAGGCCCAAGTCACGGTGGGTGGCGAAGACGTCATGCCCCGGATCCAGGCCGTGCGCCGGCGTATGGCGCTGCTGGTGGCGGCCGTGCGGGGCGGCCAGTGGCAGGGCTTCGGCGGCGAACCCATCCGCCATGTGGTGAATATCGGCATCGGGGGTTCCGACCTCGGGCCGGCCATGGTGAGTCAGGCGCTGGCCGGGCACGATCGGACCGGGCCGACGGTGCATTTCGTCTCGAACGTCGATGCGCACCAGCTCACCGCAGTACTGGCAGGGCTGCCGCCGACCGGCACGCTGTTCATCGTCAACTCCAAGAGCTTCACGACGCTGGAGACTCACGCCAACGCCGTGGCGGCGCGCGAATGGCTGGCGGCGGCGGGCATCCCGCACGTCGAGGCGATGCGCCGTCACTTTTTGGCCGTGTCCGCGAACACGCAGGCCGCCGGCGAGTTCGGTATTCCCGCCGATAATGTGCTGCCGATGTGGGATTGGGTCGGTGGCCGCTACTCCCTCTGGTCGGCCATCGGGCTATCGATCGCCATGGCGCTCGGCATGGACGGGTTCGAGGCGTTGCTGGCAGGCGCACGGCGGATGGACGCACATTTTCGCCACGCGCCGCTGACCGAGAACATGCCCGTGATCCTGGGCCTGCTCGGCGTCTGGTACGGCGATTTCTTCGGCGCCCAGACCCATGCCGTGCTGCCCTACGATCAGCGGCTGGCGCGTCTGCCGGCCTTTCTGCAGCAGCTCGACATGGAGAGCAACGGCAAGCGGGTCGCCCGTGACGGCACGCCGGTGCCCTACCAGACCGGGCCGATCGTCTGGGGCGAGGTCGGGACCAACGGCCAACACGCCTTCTTCCAGTTGCTGCACCAGGGCACGCATCTGGTGCCGGCTGACTTCATCGGCTGTGTCCGCCCAGATCACGGGCGCAGGGACCAGCACCGGCTGCTACTCGGCAATCTGCTGGCACAGACCGAGGCGCTGATGCGCGGGCAGAGCGCGGCAGAGGCGCGTGCGCGTCTGGCGGCCAGCGGCCTTGCCGGCGAAGCGCTGGAGGCGCAGGTCGGCCATCGCGTATTTCCCGGCAACCAGCCGAGCACCACGATCCTGCTGGAGGCGCTGACGCCGCAGACGCTCGGCATGCTGATCGCCCTGTACGAACACAAGGTGTTCGTACAGGGCGTGATCTGGGACATCAATCCCTTCGACCAGTGGGGCGTGGAGCTTGGCAAGGTCATGGCCAAGCAGCTGATCGGTGAACTCGCCGGGGAGCCGCCGGCAGCTCACGACGCCTCGACCGCTCAGCTGCTGGCGTGGTGCCGGGACGGGCTGGCCGACTGATCCTGCTGCGCGTGGCGGGCCAGCGCCCATTGGACGTGTTCGCGCACGAGGGGATCGGCGCTTTCCCGCCGGCTGGCCAACGCCTGTCGCGCTGGCGCACTGCCAATGGCATTGCCCAGCGCGACGGCGATGTTGCGCAGCCAGCGCCGGTAGCCGATGCGCCGGATCGCCGAACCGGCGAGGCGATCGGCGAACTCCTGCTCCTGCCAGGCGAACAGCGTGGCGAGGCTGGCGCTGTCCAGGCCATGTCGTGGCGCGAAGTCCGCCTCGGCGCTCTGCTGCGCGTAGCGGTTCCACGGGCAGACCAGCTGGCAGTCGTCGCAGCCGTAGATACGATTGCCGAGTGCTGGCCGCAGCGCCTCGGGAATCGGACCGTCGTGCTCGATCGTCAGGTAGGAGATACAGCGGCGGGCATCGAGCTGATAGGGCGCGATGATCGCCTCGGTCGGGCAGACGTCGATGCAGCGTCGACAGCTGCCGCAGTGTGCCGACACGGGCTGATCCACCGGCAGCGGCAGGTCGGTGTAGATCTCGCCGAGAAAGAACCACGAACCGGCATCGCGGCTGATCAGGTTGGTGTGCTTGCCGATCCAGCCGAGCCCTGCCTGCCGGGCCAGCGCCTTCTCCAGCACCGGTGCGCTGTCGACGAATACGCGGTAGTCAAATTCCCCGATCGCCGCGGCCAGCCGCTGCGCAAGCGTCGCCAGCCGCCGCCGCATGAGCTTGTGATAGTCCCGCCCCAGGGCGTATCGCGAGACGTAGGCGGCTTGCGGGTCGGCCAGCACGGCCGCCGCATCCCGCGCGCGCGGCAGGTAGTTCATGCGCACGCTGATCACGCGGATCGTACGCGGCACGAGCTCTGCCGGCCGGGCGCGGCGCATGCCGTGGCGCGCCATCCACGCCATCGTCCCGTGGCGGCCGGCGGCGAGCCAGCGCTGCAGATGCACCTCGTCCTGCGCCAGGCTGACGCCGGCCACTCCCAGGGCGTCGAAGCCGAGCTCGGCGGCCATCGTCCGCAGCGTCTGCGGGGAGGGTAGCGACTTGCGCGGCCGGATCTTCTCCGGTGTGCTGTAGCTCATGAGCGCAGAGTGTACGCAAGGCGCCGCCGCGACGCGCCCGCTGCCAAGGGAGATCTACGCCGCGGCAGATGTGCGCCGGCTGGACGAAGCGCTGGTCGCCGGCGGAATCGCCGCAGGCGAGTTGATGGCGCGTGCCGGCGCCGCCGCCTGGCAGTGCGCGCAGGCGCGCTGGCCGGCCGCGCGGCGAATCGCCGTGGTGTGTGGCGGGGGTAACAACGGGGGTGATGGCTGGGTGATCGCCCGGCTGGCGCTGGCCGCCGGCTGCGGTGTCGAGGTGCATACGCTGGTACCGGTGGGGCAGCTGCGGGGGCTACCGGCGCAGATGGCGCAGGCCTATCTCGCCGCCGGCGGAGCGGTCGCGGCCGATGGCGATACAGCCGGCCTGTCGCAGGCGGCGCTGATCGTCGACGCGCTGTTCGGAATCGGCCTGGATCGGCCGCCAGAGGGCGCCGCGCGCCGGCTGATCGAGGCGATCAATGCGGCTGTGGCGCCGGTTCTCGCGGTGGATGTGCCCTCGGGACTGCACGCGGACAGCGGCACGGTACTCGGAGCCGCCGTCCGCGCCGAGGCGACGATCAGCTTCGTCGGCCTGAAGCTCGGCCCCTTCACCGGCCAGGGCCCCGACTTCGCCGGTACCATCGACTTCGCGCCGCTGGCCGGCGCGCCGGCCAGCGGTGCCGAGGTGGCGCCGCTGGCGCTGCGGGTCGTGGCGCAGGACGTGGCTGCTGCGCTGGCACCGCGTCCGCGGAGCGCGCACAAGGGCGATGCCGGCCGGGTGATGATCGTAGGCGGCGCGGCCGGTACTACCGGGGCCGTGCGCATGTGCGGAGAGGCGGCGCTACGCGCCGGCAGCGGCCTGGTCAGCGTGGCCACCGCGCCCGCCCATGCGGCGCTGGTCAACATCGGCCGTCCCGAGCTGATGGTGCATGGCGTGGCCGATGCGGCCACGCTGGCCCCCCTGCTGGCGCGCCAGGATGTCGTGGCCCTGGGGCCGGGCCTGGGCCAGGACGCCTGGGCGCAGGCCCTGTGGCAGTGCGGCATCGCTGCCGAGCGGCCGGCCAAGGTGGTCGATGCCGACGGCCTGAACCTGCTCGCCCGCCAGCCCGCGCGCCGCGATGACTGGATCCTGACGCCGCACCCGGGCGAGGCGGCGCGGCTGCTGGAGAGCACGGTGGCCAGCGTCCAGCAGGACCGGGTGGCCGCGCTGCGGGCGCTGCAGGCGCGCTATGGCGGCACGGTGCTGCTCAAGGGAGCCGGCACGCTGGTCGGTGACGGCCGACGGATTGCGCTGATCGATGCCGGCAACCCCGGCATGGCCAGTGGTGGCATGGGCGATCTGCTCACCGGCCTGATCGCCGCACTCCGCGGGCAGGGGCTGTGTGCCTTCGACGCGGCCCGGCTGGGCGCGTGGATCCACGCCACCGCCGGCGACGAGGCCGCGGCCGCAGGCGGCGAGCGTGGCCTGCTGGCGGGCGATTTGCTGGCCGGCATCCGTCGCCGGGTCAACCCATGAGTCTGCAGCGCGAAGTCGTGCTTGCCGGAGAGACTGCGACCGCAGCGCTGGGGCGGGCGCTGGCCGGGGTGCTGCCGGCGCAGCTGATGATCCCGCTGGAAGGGGAGCTCGGCAGCGGCAAGACCGCGCTCGCGCGCGCGGTTCTGCGCGGACTCGGCTGGACGGGCCCGGTGCGCAGTCCGACCTATACGTTGCTGGAGACCTACGACCTGCCTGGCCCGCCGCCCGCGGGGCGACGGGTGCACCATCTGGACCTGTATCGGCTCACGAGTCCAGAGGAACTGGAGTATCTGGGTCTGCGGGACCTGCTGGCGGTGCCCGCCTGCTGGTTCGTCGAATGGCCGCAGCGGGGTAAAGGAATGCTGGCGTCAGCCGATCTGGCGGTCGCGTTGACGCTGGATCCGCGCGGACGGCGCTGCCGGCTGCGCGCGCAGTCGGCGGCAGGAGAGAGCTGCCTGCGGGCCCTGTGGGACCGTCCAGAGCTAGATGAAATCGAGAAGATGGCGCTAACGTCGTAATTTCACGCAAGAAAGCTTGCGTGCGGCCGACGTAAGTGGCTAGAGTGCCTGTCGGCACCGATGGACGAGGAGCCTGCCATGCGCTTGGCAAATCCATTATACGCGCTGATCACGCTATGCCTGCTGGCAGGGATGCTGGAAAGCGCACTGGCAGCGCAAGCCAAAGTGAGCGCGGTACGCACCTGGGCGGGACCCGAACATACCCGGCTGGTGCTCGATCTCGACCGGCCGGTGTCCCACGACATCTTCCTGCTCGAGAATCCTCATCGGCTGGTGCTCGACGTACCCAATGCCCGTTCGACGGGTTCCATGCCGAAGCCGGCCGAGTTCGGTGACACTATCTCCCGGCTGCGCAGCGGGGTGCGCAACGGCCGTGACCTGCGCCTGGTGCTGGATCTGACCGCCGAGGTCAAGCCGCGCAGCTTCGTGCTGCCGCCGCAGGATGGCCAGGGTCATCGCCTGGTGGTCGATCTGCTGCCACGCCGCCGCGCCACGGTTCCGGCGCCGGTGGCGGTACCCGTGGCGGTCGCAGTGCCCCGGCGGGTGCCGGCCCCCACGGGTGGGGAACTGGTCATCGCCATCGATGCCGGTCATGGCGGCAAGGATCCCGGCGCGATCGGCAAGGGCGGCACACGGGAGAAGGACGTTACCCTGGCCATCGCCCGGCAGCTGGCGGTGCTGCTCGCGCGAGAACCGAACATGCGCCCGCTGCTGATCCGGGAGGGCGATTACTTCGTGACCCTGCGCGGACGGACGATCAAGGCCCGCGAGGCGCAGGCGGATCTATTCGTCTCGATCCATGCCGATGCGATCCCGCACGGCAACGCCGCCGGCGCCTCGGTGTACGTGCTGTCGACTTCCGGCGCCAGCAACGAGGCGGCCCGCTGGCTCGCCGCCCGGGAGAATGCCGCCGATCTGGTCGGTGGCGTGACGCTCGAGGATCGCGATCCAGTGATCCAGACGGTGCTGCTCGATCTCTTTCAGAGTTCGACGATCGATGCCAGCTTCGAGCTGGGCGAGGCGGTGCTGCAGCGACTGGGCCCGCTCGGCGGGCTGCACAAGGTCAGCGTGCAGCAGGCCGGGTTCGCCGTACTGAAGTCGCCTGATATCCCCTCGATCCTGGTGGAGACGGCCTTCATCTCCAACCGGCGCGAGGAACAGCGGCTGCGTGACCCGGGCCACCAGCGTCGGATCGCCGCCGCCATCCTGGAGGGCATCCGCAGCTACGCCACCAACCGGCGTCCGGACGTCATGCTCGCGGCCCGGCCGTAGGCGTCTACACGGCGTTCCGACGCGGCTGATATCCTTGGCGCGCATGACGATCGCGCGCCTGCCAGAGCAACTGATCGACCAGATCGCCGCCGGCGAGGTGGTGGCGCGGCCGGCGGCGGCGCTCAAGGAGCTGGTCGAGAACAGCTTCGATGCCGGTGCCCGACGCATCGAGGTCGATGCCGAGGCCGGCGGGATGCGCCGCCTGCGCGTGCGTGACGATGGCAGCGGCATTGCGCCGGCGGAACTGCCGCTCGCCGTGGCCCGGCACGCGACCAGCAAGATACGCACGCTGACGGATCTGGAACGGGTCGATACGCTGGGATTCCGCGGCGAGGCACTGCCGAGCATCGCCGCGGTCGCCCGTCTCAGCCTCACCTCGCGGCAGCCGCATGCCGCGCATGGATTCGTGCTGAAGGGCGAGGGCGGGCGCTTCGAGGCGCCTGTGCCGGCGGCGCACCCGGCCGGTACGTCGGTCGATGTGCACGACCTGTTCTTCAATACGCCCGCCCGCCGTCGCTTCCTGCGTAGTGAGCGCACCGAGTTGCAGCATCTGGAGCGCACTCTGCGCCAGCTCGCGCTCGCGCGCCCGGCGGTCGCCATCACCCTGCGGCACAACGGCCGCCTGCTGCGCGACTGGCCGGCCGCGCCGGACCTGGCAGCGCAGGAGCGGCGGCTGGCGGCGCTGCTGGGCGAGGACTTCATCGCCCACGCGATCCATATCGATGCCGCAGCGGCGGGCCTGGCGCTGACGGGCTGGATCGGTCTGCCGGGCTGCGCGCGCAGTCAGCCCGACCAGCAATACAGTTTCCTCAATGGCCGCTACGTGCGCGATCGGCTGCTGAGCCACGCCGTCCGTCAGGCCTACGAGGATGTGCTGCACCATGGCCGGCATCCGGTGTACGTGCTGGCGCTGACGTGTGATCCGGCGGTGGTCGACGTCAACGTACATCCGACCAAGCAGGAGGTCCGCTTCCGCGAGACCCGGCTGATTCACGATTTCCTGCGCCGCACCGTGGAACAGGCGCTGGCACGGACGCGCAGCGTGCCGGCGCCGGCGCTGAGTGTGCCCTCGCCGTCATCCGTGCCGCCGCCTTCGCAGTTCATCGCACCGCTCGGGGCCGCGGTGGCCGAGGCGCGGGCCGGCTACGGCATGGGGCCGGTCGCGGCCGACCCCCTCCCGCCGCCGACCGCACGGCAGGATGGCGCCGTGCCGGCGCCTGCAGCCGCCGCGCCGGACGCCCTGGATCTCGGCACGCCGATCGGTCAGCTGCACGGAGTCTATGTGTTGGCGCAGAATGCGGCCGGGTTGGTCCTGGTCGATATGCATGCGGCGCATGAGCGCATCGTCTACGAGCGGCTGAAGCGCGAGGCGCGCACGGGCGAACCGGCGATGCAGCACCTGCTGGTGCCCTGCCGGCTGACGGTGTCGCCGGCCGAGGCCGATCGGGTGGAGGCACAGGCGGCGGAGCTGGCCGCGCTGGGTCTCGGGCTGCGGCGGGTCGGCCCGGCGCAGATCAAGATCGACGCGGTGCCGGCCCTGCTGATCGATGCCGATCTGCCCGCGCTCGTGCGGGATCTGCTCGCCGACCTGCAGCAGCACGGGCGCAGTGCACGTCTGCAGCGGGTGCAGGACGATCTGCTCGCCAGCATGGCCTGCCACGGTGCGGTCCGGGCGAACCGGCAGCTGGAGCCTGCGGAGATGCACGCGCTGCTGCGCGACATCGAGCGCACCGAGCGCAGCGGCCAGTGCAATCATGGCCGGCCGACGTGGATGCAGGTCTCGCTGGCGGAGCTCGATCGGCTGTTTCTGCGCGGGCGATGAGCGCCGTTGCGGCCGGTTCCGGCGAGCTGCCGGTCGCCTGCCTGTGCGGTCCCACGGCCAGCGGCAAGACCGCGCTGGCGCTGGCGCTGGCCGCCCGCCTGCCGCTGGAGATCGTCAGCGTCGACGCCGCTTTGGTCTACCGCGGCCTCGACATCGGTACGGCAAAGCCGACACCGGCCGAGCGTGCCGGCGTGCCACATCATCTGATCGACATCCGCGAACCGACCGAGAGCTACTCTGCCGGCGCCTTCCTGCAGGATGTCGAGCCGTTGCTCGCCGCCATCCATGCGCGCGGGCGTCTGCCGCTGCTCGTCGGCGGCACCATGCTCTACTTCCGTGTGCTGCAGCGAGGCCTGGCACATCTGCCGACGGCCGATCCGGGCCTGCGGGCAGCGCTGGCGGCACGGGCCGCTGCCGAGGGCTGGCCGGCGCTGCATGCCGAGCTGCACCGGGTCGATCCCGTCGCCGCGGCGCGCATCGCACCGCAGGATGCGCAGCGGATCCAGCGGGCGCTGGAGGTCCATCACTTGAGCGGTCGGCCGCTGTCCGCACATTGGCAACAGCAGCGTGTCCCGGCGCGGCCGATCCTGCATCTGGCACTGATCGATCCGGATCGGGCGCGGCTGCATCGGCGCATCGAGGCGCGCTTCACCCGGATGTTGCAGGCCGGCTTCGTCGAGGAGGTGCGCGCGCTGCGCCAGCGGTATCCCGGCTTGAGCCTGGCGCTGCCCGCCATGCGCGCGGTCGGCTACCGGCAGGTATGGGCACGCCTGGAGGGAGAGCTGGACGATGCGCAGCTACTGGCGCGTGGCGTGGCGGCCACCCGCCAGCTGGCCAAGCGTCAGCTGACCGCGCTGCGGGCCGAGCCGGCGCTCATCCGCCTGGACCCGCTGGCGCCGGACCGGGTGCGGCGGGCCGAATGCGACCTGCGGTCGTTCTTCGGCGCCTGAGGGGGCATTTGCAGTTATCCTGTAACGGCGCCGGCGGCGCGAGGCGGCGCTCGGGCGCCGGATCATTCGAAAATTACGGTCGTGGAGTCAACGGGATGGCCAAGGGGCAATCACTACAAGAACCCTTTCTCAATGCCCTGCGTAAGGAAAAAGTGCCGGTCTCGATCTACCTGGTGAACGGCATCAAGCTGCAGGGTCAGATCGATTCCTTCGATCAGTTCGTCGTCCTGTTGCGCAACAGCGTCAGCCAGATGGTCTACAAACACGCCATATCCACGATCGTGCCGGCGCGCAACGTGCGCATCGCGCCGCCGCCGGAAACGGCAGACGAGGCGCCGTCGCGGGAGCAGGCGGACTAGCGGAGGGCCCGACAGACTGCATGTTTGAATTCGAACGTCCCGGCGGCGGCGAGCGCTGTGTGCTCGTCAGCCTGCATGGGGAGGATCCCCGCCGCAGCGAGGAGTTCGGCCGGCTGGCCGTGGCGGCCGGGGCCATACCCGTGGCCGAACTCTCCGGACGGCTGCGGCGCATCGACCCCGCCACCTATCTCGGCGCCGGCAAGGTCGCCGAGCTGGCCGAGCTGCTGCGGGCGAACGAGGCGGAACTGGCCGTGTTCGACCACGAGCTGACGCCGGCGCAGGAGCGCAATCTGGAGCGGGCAGTGTCCTGTCGGGTGCTGGATCGTGCCGGTCTGATCCTCGACATCTTCGCTCAGCGCGCCCGCAGCTTCGAAGGCAAGCTGCAGGTGGAACTGGCGCAGTTGCGTCACCTGAGCACGCGGCTGGTCCGCGGCTGGTCGCATCTGGAGCGGCAGAAGGGCGGCATCGGCTTGCGCGGGCCCGGTGAGTCGCAGCTGGAGACCGACCGTCGCCTGCTGACCGTGCGCGTCGATCAGCTCTCGCGCCGGCTGGCGAGAGTCGAGCGCCAGCGCGACCTGAGCCGTGG
>JAASSS010000036.1 GCA_021767745.1 Pseudomonadota bacterium | reverse complement strand
TCGGTGAAGTAGAGCTCGGCGTAGGCGAGCTGCCAGGGCAGGAAGTTGCTGAGGCGTTGTTCGCCGCCGGTGCGGATCAGCAGGTCGACCGCCGGCAGCGCCGCCGTGGGCAGCGCCGCCGCCAGGCGCGCGGCATCGATCTCCCCGGCCGCGAGCTCCCCGGCCGCCACCGCGTGTGCCAGCGCACGCGCCGCCTGCACCAGATCCCACTGGCCGCCATAGCCCGCCGCGATCGTGAGCGTCAGCCCGCGGTTGGCCCGCGTCCGCTGCTCGGCGGTGGCCATGATCTCGCGCAGCTCGGCCGGGAAGTCGGCACGATCACCGATGCAGCGCACGCGCACGGCCTCGCGATCCAGTTCCGGCAGCTCGGCGGCCAGGGCCCGTAGCAGCAGCCCGAGCAGGTGGTCGACCTCGGCAGTCGGCCGAAACCAGTTCTCACTGCTGAAGGCGAACAGCGTCAGATGCCCGACGCCGCGGTCACTGCAGCGGCGCACGGCGGTGCGCGCCGCCCCGACGCCGGCCTCGTGCCCTTCGTTACGGGCCTTCGAGCGCTGCTGCGCCCAGCGGCCATTGCCGTCCATGATGATGGCCACGTGCGCCGGCACGGGCGCGTCGGGCGGCGGGATGTTCATCCGCGGCGCGTTCAGATCTGCATCAGCTCCTGCTCTTTGTCCGCCAGCATCGCATCGACTCGCTCGATGTGGCTGTCGGTGAGCTTCTGGATCTCGTCCTGCGCCCGGCGCACGTCGTCCTCCGAGAGCAGCTTCTCCTTTTCCATCTCGCGGGCGCTGCCGATGGCATCGCGGCGCACGGCGCGCAGGGCGACCCGCGCATTCTCGCCCTCCTGGCGCACCACCTTCACCAGGTCGCGACGACGCTCCTCGGTCAGCGGCGGCAGCGCCACGCGGATCACGGTGCCGGCGGTGTTCGGCGTGACCCCGAGATCGGACATCATCAACGCCTTCTCGATGGGCGCGACCATGTTCTTCTCCCACGGCGTGATCGTGAGCGTGCGCGCATCGGACACCCCCACGTTCGCCGCCTGGCCGAGCGGCACCTCGCTACCGTAGTAGTCCACGGTAATGTGATCCAGCAGGCTGGTATGCGCCCGGCCGGTGCGGATCCGCGACAGGTTCTGGCGCAGCACCTCCAGCGTCTTGTCCATGCGCTGGCCCGCGTCCTGCTTAATCTCCTCGATCATTCGCTCTTACTCCTGCTGGCCGCCGCCGTTCTGCACGCGGGTGCCGATCGCCGCATCCTCGTACACGATACGGCGCAGGGCATCGGGCTGCTTCATGTCGAACACGCGCAGCGGCAGATCGTGGTCGCGGCAGAGCACCAGCGCGGTGGTGTCCATCACGCCGAGCTGGCGCTCGATCGCCTCGGCGTAGGTCAGTGACTGGTAACGCTCGGCAGCCGGGTCGCGCATGGGGTCGGCGGAATAGACCCCGTCGACCTTGGTCGCCTTGAGCATGAGGTCCGCACCCACCTCGATCGCGCGCAGACTGGCGGCGGTGTCGGTGGTGAAGAAGGGATTGCCGGTGCCGGCGGCGAACACCACCACCCGGCCCTTCTCCAGATGCCGGATGGCGCGACGCCGGATGTAGTCCTCGCAGACCTCGTTGATGCGCAGCGCCGACATGACCCGCGCATAGGCGCCGGCCTGCTCGAGCGCATCCTGCAGCGCCAGGCCGTTGATGACGGTCGCCAGCATGCCCATCTGGTCGCCGGTCACCCGATCGATGCCGCCGCTGGCCAGCCCGGCGCCGCGGAAGATGTTGCCGCCACCGATCACGATGCCCACCTGCGCGCCGGCCTGCACCACCTCGTGCACCTCGCGCGCGATGCGGCGGATGATCGTCGAATCGATGCCGTAGGGTTGCTCTCCCATCAGTGCCTCGCCGCTCAGCTTCAGCAGGATCCGGCGGTAGACGGGCGCTCCCTCGGACATCGCGATTTTCCTTTGGCGGACATGAAACCGGCGCCTGTGAGGCGCCGGCGGGTCGTGAGGCTCAGGCCGGGGCGTTCAGCCGCCCCGGACCTGGGCCATCACTTCGGCGGCGAAATTATCCGCCTTTTTCTCGATCCCTTCACCCACTTCGAAGCGCACGAAGCTGTTGACCGCGGCCTTGTCCTGGTGCAGCAGCTTCTCCACCGTCACCTCGGGTGCCTTGACGAACGGCTGACCGAGCAGCGCGATCTCGTCGACGAACTTGCGCAGCCGGCCCTCGACCATCTTCTCGATGATGTTGTCCGGCTTGCCGCTCTCGCGTGCCTGGGCAGCGATGATGTCCTTCTCCCGCTCCAGCAGCGCCGCCGGCACCTCGGCGCGCTGCACACAGGCCGGCCGGCTGGCGGCGATGTGCATGGCCAGATCCCGCGCCAGACCCTCGTCGCCGCCGCTCACGTCCACCAGCACGCCGATGCGCACGCCGTGGCGGTAGATGCCGAACTGGTCGCCCTGGCGCTCGATCACCTGGAAGCGACGCACGTCGATGTTCTCGCCGAGCTTGGCGACCAGCGCGCGGCGGCGCTCGTCCACGGTCTCGCCCGAGGCCAGCGGCAGCGCCGCCAGCGCCTCGGCATCGGCCGGTGGCGAGGCCAGGATGGCTGCGGCCACGGCCTCGGCGAAGCCGGTGAAGTCCTCGCCGTTGGCGACGAAGTCGGTCTCGCAGTTGATCTCGGCGATCACCGCGCGGCTGCCTTCGGCGCGGATCACCACCTGGCCGTCGGCCGCGACCCGGCCGGCCTTCTTGTCGGCCTTGGCCAGGCCCTGCTTGCGCATGAGCTCGATCGCCGCGTCGATGTCACCATCGGTCTGCACGAGCGCCTTCTTGCACTCCATCATGCCGGCCCCGGTGCGCTCACGCAGCTCCTTGACCTGTCCTGCATTGATTGCCATGAGATTGCCTCAGCTGTGGTTCTGGCGATGCGCTCAGGACGCCTCGGGGGCGGCGCCGGATTCCTCGGCCGTCACCTCGACGAACTCGTCCGTCGGGTGCGTCCCGGCCCGCGCCTGCTTGCCCTCCAGCACGGCGTCGGCGATCACGCTGGTGTAGAGCCGGATCGCCCGCATGGCATCGTCATTGCCCGGAATGACACAGGCCACCCCATCCGGCGAATTGTTCGTATCCACCACGGCCACCACCGGCACGCCCAGTGCCGCCGCCTCGCGCAGCGCGATGCGCTCGTGGCCGACGTCGATCACGAACAGCGCGTCCGGCAGCGCCTCCATGTCCTTGATGCCGCCGATGCTGCGCTCGAGCTTGTCGCGCTCGCGGGCCAGCAGCAGGGCCTCCTTCTTGCTGAGCTGGGCGACGGTGCCGTCCTCGAACATGGTCTGGAGGTTCTTCAGCCGCTTGATGGACTGGCGCACCGTCTTCCAGTTGGTCAGCATGCCGCCGAGCCAGCGCTGGTCGACATAGGGCATGCCGCAGCGGTTGGCCGCCTCGCGCACGTACTCGCGCGCCGCCCGCTTGGTGCCCACGAACAGCAACTGGCCGCCGCTGGCGGTCAGGTCGCGCACATACTTCGCCGCGTCCCGGAACAGGGGCAGCGTTTCTTCGAGATTGATGATGTGGATGCGGTTGCGCGAACCGAAGATGTAGGGGGCCATCTTCGGCTCCCAATAGCGCGTCTGGTGGCCGAAATGCACGCCGGCCTCGAGCATCTGCCGCATGGAGATGTCGGTCATCGATAGACTCCGAGTTGTCTGGGTTGGGCCTCCACGCGCCCCATGAACGCAACCCCGCAGGGCACCCGGCGTCATGTGTCGGCGCGTGTGTGGTGTCGTTGCCGGCACCCTCGCGGGCGCCCGGCGTATTTGCTTGAAAAGCGGGCGGTTTATATCATGGGCGGCTGCCGCGTACAAACGCCCTGCCACCCACGTCCGTGCCTGCACCGGTGCCGGGGCCTACCCGGCCGGGCCGGGCCGAGCTGCGAGATCCGATGAGCGTCACCATCAAGACCCCGGCGGAACAGGAACAGATGCGCATCGCCGGCCGCCTGGCCGCCGAGGTGCTGACGATGATCGGACCGCACGTGCAGCCGGGCGTGACCACCGGCGAGCTGAACGAGATCTGCCACGACTACATCGTCAACACGCAGGGGGCAGTGCCGGCGCCGCTGGACTATCACGGCTTCCCGAAGTCGATCTGCACCTCGGTCAACCACGTGGTCTGCCACGGCATCCCGGGGCCGAAGAAGCTCAAGTCCGGCGATATCCTCAATATCGACATCACCGTCATCAAGGACGGCTGGCATGGCGATACCAGCCAGATGTTCCTGCTCGGCGAACCCTCGGTGCTGGCGCAGCGGCTGTGCCGGATCACGCGCGAAGCCATGTACCTCGGCATCGAGCAGGTGCGGCCGGGGGCGCGGCTGGGCGACATCGGCGCGGTGATCCAGCGCCACGCCGAGCGCTATCGCTATGGCGTGGTGCGCGAGTACTGCGGCCACGGCATCGGCCGGACGTTCCACGAGGAGCCGCAGGTGCTGCACTACGGCCGTGCCGGCACCGGGCTGGTGCTGGAGGAAGGCATGACCTTCACCATCGAGCCGATGCTCAACGCCGGCGGTCACGCCGTGAAGCTGCTGCGCGACGAGTGGACGGTGGTCACCAAGGATCACTCGCTGTCGGCCCAGTGGGAGCACACCGTGCTGGTCACCGCCGACGGCTGCGAGATCCTGACGCTGCGCGACGGCGAGAGGCCGCCGGGCTCGTGACCGGCCAGCCCGCGGCCGAACCGCTTGCCGAGGCCGCTGCCCTGCCCGCCAGCGCCGACCTCGGCGCCTTCCGCGCCGCCCGCCAGGCGATCCTGGAGACGATGCGGGCCGGCTACCGCCGCCGGCGCCCGGCGGTGGAGCTGGTCCGCGCCCATGCCGAGGCGACCGACGCGCTGATCGAACGGGCCTGGCGCCTGCAGGCCGGCGAGCTGGCCACCTCGGTCGCCCTGGTCGCGGTGGGCGGCTACGGTCGCGGCGAGCTGCTGCCCTATTCCGACATCGACCTGCTGGTGCTGCTGCCCGCCGAGCCGCCGTCCGACTGGGAATCGCGCGTGAGCGCCTTCCTCACCTTCCTGTGGGACATCGGCCTGCACGTCGGGCACAGCGTACGCACCGTCGCCGAGTGCACGGCCGAGGCGCAGGCCGACGTCACGGTGCTGACCACGCTCTCCGAGGCCCGCCGTCTGGCCGGGCCTGAGGCGGTGTTCGAAGCCATGCGTGTGGCCATCGGCCCGCGTCGCATGTGGCCCTCGGCGGCCTTCTTCGAGGCCAAGATGGCCGAACAGCAGGCCCGCCACCGCAAGTTCCACGACACCGCCTACCAGCTCGAGCCGAACGTCAAGGAAAGCCCCGGCGGCCTGCGCGATATCCAGCTCATCGGCTGGGTGGCCAAGCGGCACTTCCAGGTCGACACGCTCGACCAGCTGGTCGACTTCGGCTTCCTGACCCGGCGCGAGGCGCGCTCGCTGATCGGCAGCCAGGCCTTCCTGTTCGAGATTCGCTGCGGCCTGCACCTGCTGACCGATCGCAGCGAGGACCGCCTGCTGCTGGACCACCAGCTCCGCCTGGCCGAGCACTTCGGCTATCGCGATGTCGACAACAACCGTGCGGTCGAGCAGTTCATGCAGCGCTACTACCGCACGGTCAAGCGCATCGCCCGACTCAACGAGATGCTGCTGCAGCTGTTTCGCGAGAGCATCCTCTATGCGGATGACGATCTGCCGCCGCGACCGATCAACGCCCGCTTCCAGGCCCGCCGCGACTACCTGGAGGTGGTCAACGACGAGGTGTTCCGCCGCTATCCCTTCGCGCTGCTGGAGCTCTTTCTGCTGTTGCAGCAGCACCCCGAGCTGGCCGGCGTGCGGGCCTCCACCATCCGGCTGATCCGCGAGCACCGCAGCCTGATCGACGGCGGCTTCCGCGGCGACCTGCGCTGCCGCAGCCTGTTCATGTCGATCCTGCGCGAACCCTCCGGGCCGCGCGAGGCGCTCACACGCATGAACCGCTACGGCATCCTCGCCCGCTACATCCCGGCCTTCGGGCGCATCGTCGGGCGCATGCAGTTCGACCTGTTCCACGTCTACACCGTCGACCAGCACATCCTGTTCGTGCTGGAGAACGTGCGCCGGCTGCAGGAAGGCAGCCTGACGCGCTATCCGACGGCCTGCGCCGTGGCCGAGCGCATCCCCAAGATCGAACTGCTGTATCTGGCGGCGCTGTTCCACGACATCGCCAAGGGCCGCGGCGGCGATCACTCCGAGCTCGGCAGCGCCGATGCGCTCGCCTTCTGCCGCCATCACGATCTCAGCCGCCACGATGCCGAGCTGGTCGCCTGGCTGGTGGAACAGCACCTGGTGATGTCCATGACCGCGCAGCGGCGCGACATCAGCGATCCGGCCGAGGTACACGAATTCGCCGCCAAGGTGGGCTCGCCCAGCCGCCTGAACCATCTGTTCGTGCTGACCGTCGCCGACATGAGCGCCACCAACCCCGAGCTGCTCAACAGCTGGAAGTACACGCTGCTGGAGAATCTCTACCAGGCGGCGGCGGCGGCATTCCGCCGGGGCCTGGACAACCCGGCCGACATCGGCGAGCAGATCGCCGCCCACACCCACGAGGCGCTCGAGTTGCTGGAGCGGGCGGGCGTCGCGCCGGCGCAGGCGGCGGCCCTGTGGGCGCATTTCCCGGACGACTACTTCCTGCGCCACCAGCCCGACGAGATCGCCTGGCACACCCGCGCCATCCTCGAGCGTCCCGGCGAGCGGCCGCTGATCGACACGCGGGTGGACGAGGCGCGTGGCGGCAACGCCATCCTGATCCTGGCGCCGGATCGCAACTTCCTGTTCGCCCAGGTGACCGGGGCGCTGGCCCGCCTCGGGCTGACGGTGCAGGAGGCGCGGGTGCACTCGACCGAGGACGGCTGGGCGCTGGACAGCTACATGGTGCTGGACGAGCGCAGCGGCCTGATCCGCGAGCCGCGCCGCCTGGCCGAGATCCGCCAGGCGCTGACTGCGGCCCTGCAGCGCGAGGAGGCCGAGCCGCCGCCGGTGAACCGGCGCCGCGCCCGCAGCGCCCGCTGCATCCCCACCCCGGTGCAGGTGCGCTTTCTCGATCATCAGGTCGATCACCTCACCCCGCTGGAGGTGATCGCCGGCGACCGCCCCGGCCTGCTCTCGCAGGTCGGCCAGGTCTTCCAGGCCCAGCACATCCGCCTGAACGCCGCCAAGGTCGCCACCCTCGGCGAGCGCGCGGAGGATGTATTCTTCATCACCGGCGCCGATGGCGAGCCGCTCGAGGATCCCGCACGGCGCGAGGCGCTGCGGGCCGGGCTGATCGCGGCACTGGCAGACGACGACAACACCCCGCCGGCGGAGGATGTCTACGTCATCTGACCGGGCGGCCACCGGGCCGCCCCCTCTTCCCCGTCCCGTCAAGAGAGAGAAAGGAGCATCCCCGATGGAGAACCGCGAGTCGCTGCGCCAGCGCGTCGAGCAGGCGTTCGAGCAGCGTGCCGAGCTGTCGCCGGACACGGCCGATCCCGCCGTGCAGGACGCCGTGCGCGCGGCGCTGGCCGGGCTGGAGTGCGGCGAGCTGCGGGTGGCCGAGCCGACGGCGGGCGGCTGGCAGGTCAACGAGTGGCTGAAGAAGGCTGTGCTGCTGTCCTTCCGCCTGGCCGACAACCGGCTGATCGACGGCGGCTACAGCCGCTTCTATGACAAGGTGCCGACCCGCTATCAGGGCTACGGCCCGGAGGACTTCGCCCGCGAGGGCGCGCGCGTGGTCCCGCCGGCGACCGTCCGGCGCGGCAGCTACATCGGCCGCAACGTGGTGCTGATGCCCTCCTACGTGAACATCGGCGCCTGGGTCGGCGAGGGCACGATGGTCGACACTTGGGCGACGGTCGGCTCCTGCGCCCAGATCGGCCGCAACGTGCACCTGTCCGGCGGCGTCGGTATCGGTGGCGTGCTCGAACCGCTGCAGGCGACACCCACTATCATCGAGGACGACTGCTTCATCGGCGCCCGCTCGGAGATCGTCGAGGGCGTGATCGTCGAGCGCGGCGCCGTGATCTCCATGGGCGTCTACATCGGTCAGAGCACGCGCA
Source organism: Pseudomonadota bacterium (assembly GCA_021767745.1). Classification (GTDB taxonomy): domain Bacteria; phylum Pseudomonadota; class Gammaproteobacteria; order UBA5335; family UBA5335; genus JAASSS01. The sequence continues at coordinate 7,602 of JAASSS010000036.1, read as the reverse complement.
TCTACGATCGCGAGAGCGGCGAGGTCAGCTACGGCCGGGTGCCGGCCGGCGCCGTGGTGGTGCCGGGCAGCCTGCCGGCGAAGGACGGCAGCCACAGCCTCTACGCCGCCGTGATCGTCAAGCGCGTGGACGAGCAGACCCGCGGCAAGGTCGCGCTGAACGAGCTGCTGCGCGACCTGTGACCGGCGCGGTGCAGACGCTGGCCGAGGCGCTGATCGCGCGGGCCTCGGTCACGCCGGTGGATGCCGGCTGCCTGCCGCTGCTGGGCGAGCGGCTGGCGGCGCTGGGCTTTACGGTGGAGCGGCTCGACGCGGGCGCTGTCAGCAACCTCTGGGCCAGGCGTGGCGACGCCGCCCCGCTGGTGGTGCTGGCCGGCCACACGGACGTGGTGCCGCCCGGCCCGCTCGCGGCCTGGCGCGGCGAGCCCTTCGCGCCGTGGGTCGAGCAGGGGCGGCTGCACGGCCGCGGCGCGGCGGACATGAAGTCGAGCCTGGCCGCCTTCATCGTCGCCCTGGAGCGGCTGCTGGCCGAGGATGCACCGCTGGCCGGCAGCATCGGCGTGCTGCTCACCTCCGACGAGGAAGGGCCGGCCGAATGCGGCACCCGCCACGTGATGGCCGAGCTCGCCGCCCGCGGCGTGCAGATCGACCAGTGCATCGTCGGCGAGCCCTCCAGTGCCCGCCAGCTCGGCGACACCCTGCGCCACGGCCGGCGCGGCTCGCTTACGGGCCGGCTGCGCGTGCTGGGCCGCCAGGGTCACGTGGCCTATCCGGAGACGGTGGACAACCCCATACACCGGGCGGCGCCGGTGCTGGCCGAACTGGCCGCCACGCGCTGGGATGAGGGTCATGGCAGCTTTCCGCCGACCAGCTTCCAGCTGGTGGAGATCGCCGCCGGCGCCGGCGCGACCAACGTCGTGCCCGGCGCGCTGGATGCGGTGTTCAACCTGCGCTTCAGCCCCGCCTCCACGGCGGCAGGCCTGCGCGAGCGTATCGAGGCCATCTGCGAGCGTCACCAGCTGACCTACGCGATCGACTGGACGCTCTCCGCCGAGCCCTTCCATACGCCGCCCGGGCGGCTGACCGAGGCGGTGAGCGCGGCGGTGGCCGAGGTGACCGGGCAGCGCCCGGCGCTCTCCACCGGCGGCGGCACCTCCGATGGCCGCTTCATCGCGCCCACCGGCGCCGAGGTGGTCGAACTCGGGCCGGTCAACGCCAGCATCCACCAGGTCAACGAATGGGTGGCGCTCGATGCACTCGAACCGCTGGCGGAAATCTACCGGCTGGCGCTACGCCGGCTGCTGCAGCCGGCGTAGCGCCAGATCGGGCCGGCGGGGGGCCGGATCGAGGCGTCAGAAGGCGTACTGCAGCCCGCCGGTCAGCATCCAGTCGGTCTCCAGCTGCGGGCCATCCAGCCGCTGGTAGACCGGCGCGCCGGCTTCCAGAGCCAGCCGGCTGCCAGCCAGCATGCCGCCCGGCAGGTAGTAGTTGACGCCCACCAGCGCGTCGACCCGCTCGCCCGCGCGCAGGTCTGGATCGGCGGTCGGGATCATGCGCGGGTTCAGCTCGTCCGCGCGCCCCTCGACGTCTTCCCAGACCGTGCCGGCCAGGCGCAGCGAGGTGCTCCACTGCTGGCCGAAGGCGCGCGCGAGCCACGCCGTCAGGTCCCACACGTCGCCGTAGGTGTAGTCGCGGTCGTTCTCGTCCAGGCGCAGCGTGGCCAGGCCCTGCGTGCCCCAGGACCAGTGCTCGGCCTGGCCGAGGTAGGTCGCGCCGAGGCGCAGGTCGTAGGTGCCCGAGCCGGTCTGCATGGGATAGGGCAGCAGCGAGTCTTCGCCCGCCGGCGTGTCGTCGCGCTCGTCGATGCTGCCGGTCGGCACGCTCAGGCCGAGGTTCAGGTGCATCCGGTGCGGGCCCACGAGCGGCCCGACCGGCACCAGCGCGGTCAGCACCACGTCGCCGAAATCCTCCGCCTCGGTGGTGAACTCGGTATCCATCCGTGTGACGTGGTCCATCTCCTTGGAGATCACCGGCACCATGGCCATCAGCGTCAGCCGGTCGCTCGGCGCGTACATGGCGCCGAACATGTGCATCTCCATGGTCATCTCGGTCGGCACCACCATGAAGGGTCCGGCCGGTGAGTTCAGCGCCTCGCGATCGGTGAGCGTGTCGGTGCCGTCGCGATTGCCTTCCATGAACATGCGCATGTAGCGATAGGAGAGCATCACCTCGCCCTGCTTGTGCACGTGATCGCCCATCACGCCGATCGGCGCGTGCGAATCCGCCCGCGAGGCCAGCCACTGATCGTGTGCCGCCGCCGGCAGGCTCACCGCCAGCAGCAGGCCGGCGCCCAGCCGTTGCAGTTCGTGCCGCATCCCTTCTCTCCCTTGAGCCGAATCATCGTTATGGTTGCGACGCGGCACCGGGCATGCCGGCCGCGTGGCGCCGCATTCTAGGCAGCCGCGCCACCGCCGGTATGCGACATAAGGTCGCAGCCGGCGCCGGCCTGGCGCGGCCGCCGACTCCTTATACTGGGCGCCATGACACCGATGACGGACAGCAGCCCGCTCGCCCGCGCGCGCGCCGGCTGGCGCAGCGCGGCGACGGGCGCGCCCGGCGTTCCGGCGCTGACGCTGCACCTGCGCCAGCTCGCCTGGCTGCGCACCTTCGCCATCGCCGGGCAGGTGCTGATGATCCTCGGCGTGCACTACGGCCTCGGCATGCCGCTCTGGCTGCCGGCCGACTTCCTGGTGATCGGCCTCTACGCGCTTACCGGCGCCGGGCTGTGGCTGGCCGCCCTGCGGGGCCGGCCGGCGACCACGCCCGTGCTGCTGCGGGCCCTGCTGGTGGACGTCGTGGCGCTGACGGCGATCCTGGCGCTGAACGGCGGCTACACCAATCCCTTCGCCTTCTTCTATCTGCTGCCGCTGGCCATCGGCGCGGCGCTGCTGCCGCCGGTGCCGCTGACGATCCTGGCCGGCGCCTGCCTGGCCGGCTACAGCGCCCTGGCGGTCATCTACCAGCCCCTGCCGCGCTACGAGGGCCTGTTCGGCAACAACTACACCCTGCACCTGCTGGGCATGTGGGGCGGCTTCGCCATCGCCGTGGCCGCCGTGGCGATCTTCGTCGGCTTCATGGCGCATACCGCGCGCCGCAGCCAGCGCGCCCTGGCAGCGGCGCGCGAGCGGGCACTGAAGGATCAGCAGGTCGCCGCCCTCGGCGCGCTGGCGGCCGGCAGCGCGCACGAGCTCGGCACACCGCTGTCCACCATGCAGACGCTGGTGGCCGAACTGCTGCGGGAGGAGACCGATGCCGACAAGCGGCGGGATCTGGCACTGCTGCGCGATCAGGTGCTGCGCTGCCGCGACAGCCTGCGCCGCGCCACGGCCTCGGCCGGCGAGGCGCGTCCCGAGCAGGCCGGCCCGCAGCGGCTCGACCGCTACCTCGACGAGCTGATCGCCCGCTGCCGGGCCGACTGTCCCGACGCGCGGCTGCACTGCGCGCTGCCGTCACACCCGGCGCCGGCCGTGCTGGTGCACGATGCCCTCACGCAGAGCCTGCTGAGCCTGATCGTCAACGCCGTGGAGGCCGGCGGGGAGAGCCCCGTGCACCTGCAGGCCGAGTGGACGGCGCGGGACTGGACGCTGCGCATCGTCGACAGCGGCCCCGGCATCGAGCCGCGCTATCGCACGCCCCGGCTCTGGTCCAGCAGCAAGGGCCACGGCCGCGGCCTCGGGCTGTTCCTGGCCGAGTACGTGATCGGCGCCGCCGGTGGCGAGCTGCGGCTGGAACCCGGCACCCGTGGCGGCACCTGCGTGACGGTCACGCTGCCGCGGGATCTGGACACCCGCCGCCCGGCCTGGGACCAGCCCCGCCCGGCGGGGCCCGTCGAACCGGCCGGGCCGGTCACAGGGAGCGCCGCATGACGCCAGCGCAAACGGTACAGCCCCCGTCCGGCGCGCCGCGGCTGCTACTGGTAGACGACGACGCCACGTTCGGCGCCGTGATGGCGCGGGTGCTCGCTCGCCGCGGCTTCGAGGTGAACCATGCCAGCGACCTCGCCGCGGCGCGTGCCGCCCTCTCGGCGGCCGTGCCGGACTACGCGCTGGTGGACCTGCGGCTGGCCGGGGATGAATCCGGCCTCACGCTGATTCCCACCTTGCGCGCTGCCAGCGCCGCCATGCGCATCGTCGTGCTCACCGGCTACGCCAGCATCGCCACCGCCGTGGATGCGATCAAGCTCGGCGCCGATCAGTACCTCGCCAAGCCCGTGGAGGCCGACGACGTGCTGCGCGCCTTCGAGCACGATCCGGACCCGGCCCGGCCGATTGCCGCCGAGCCGATGTCGGTGCGGCGGCTGGAGTGGGAACATATCCACCGCGTGCTGGCCGAACACGGCGGCAACATCTCCGCCGCCGCGCGGGCGCTGAACATGCACCGGCGCACCCTGCAGCGCAAGCTCGCCAAGCACGCCGTGCGCCGCTGAGATCCCCTCGCGCGGCGGCGGTCGGCAACATCGACCCGGAAACACCATGAACCGACGCCTGCTGATCCTGATCACCCTCGCCATCGCCGCCATCCTGCTCTGGGCGTTCGCCTTCACCGGCTACTTCGGCGAAGTCGTCCCCGACGCGCAGGCGCCCGCGCCGGCAGGGATGGAGAGCCCGCCGGACAGCGTCGACTGATCGGCCGGCCCTGCCCGCGGCCGCCGGTGTGGGCGGTTGGGTTGTCGCGAAGCTGGGTTCGGGCCGTCGGCGCCGGGGCGCCAGCGCTCAGGCCGGCCCGCCGGCCTCGGCCGCCGCCAGCGGCGTGGCGGTGAGCCGCTCGCGGTAGCGGCGCGCGTTCTGCACGTAGTGCTGCGCGCTGAGCTTGAGCATCTGACGCTCCGGCGCGGTCAGCTCCCGCACCACCTTGCCGGGCGAGCCCATCACCATGGAGCCGTCGGGGATCTCCTTGCCCTCCGGGATCAGCGTGCGCGCGCCGATGATGCACTCGCGGCCGATCTTCGCCCGGTTCAGGATCACCGCGCCGATGCCGATCAGCGAACGCTCGCCGACCTGGCAGCCATGCAGCATCACCAGATGCCCCACGGTCACGTCCGGCCCGATCACCAGCGGCACGCCGGGGTCGGTGTGCAGCACCGCGCCATCCTGCACGTTGCTGCGCTCGCCGATCTCGATCCATTCGTTGTCGCCGCGGATCACCGCGTTGAACCACACGCTCGCCTCGGCCCGCAGGCGCACCGAACCGATCACGGTGGCGTTCGGCGCGATCCACGCCGTCGGGTCGCACGCTGCGGTGCGCTGTTCGATGTCGTATTGCATGTCTCGCTCCCTTGCCGTGCCGCCGGCGGCGCCCCGGCCGGATCTCAACCGCGGCGGCGCCGGCGGGCGGCTCAGTCCTCCTCGCCCTCCGGCGTCGGCACGTTGCGGGCGGTCGCATCGCCGCCGGACTTCAGCGCCGTGGCCGGCGCCTGCTCGCCCCGCTGGCGGGCCTGCTCCGCCTGCATCTTCAGCAGTACCGGCGGGCTGGCCTCACCGAAGTACACCGAGCGATGCGGGAACGGGATCTCGATGCCGTGCGCGTCGAAGGCCTTCTTCAGCCGGCGCCGGTATTCGCGGCCGACCTCCCACTGCTTGATCGGCGGCGTGGTGATGCGCGCCTTGATGATCACGGCCGAATCGCCGAAGTCATCCACGCCGAACACCTCCAGATCCTTGCGGAAGAGCTTGCCGAAGTACTCGTCCTGCTGCATCTCGGCGGCCACCGCCTTCATGACCTCCACGCAGCGGTCGGTGTCTTCCTTGTAGGCCACGCCGATGTCCATCACGTAGCCCGACCACTCCTGGGTCATGTTCGCCAGCGTGGTGATGGTGCCATTGGGAAAGTAGTGCACGGTGCCGGACATGTCGCGCAGCACGATGGTGCGGAAGTTGATGCGCTCGACCACGCCGCCGGCACCGTTGATGACGGCCACATCGCCCACCCGGGCCTGGTTCTCCAGCAGGATGAAAAAGCCGGTGATCACGTCGCGCACCAGGTTCTGCGCGCCGAAGCCCACGGCCAGACCGAGCACGCCGGCGCCGGCCAGAATGGGCGCGATGTCCAGGCCCAGCTCGCGCAGCACGATCAGGCCCACCAGCAGCCACAGTGCGATCAGCGCGCCCTGCCGCAGCAGCCCGACCAGCGTGTCGGCGCGCTTGGCGACCTCGAGGTCGCTCATCGCCCCATCGCCCGCCTCGCGCTTCATCAGCTGCTTCTGCAACTGGTGCAGCGCCGCGCGCACGACCCGCGCCGCGATCCAGCCGAGCACCAGGATCAGCAGGATGCGCAGCGAGCCGGCGATGATGCCGCCCCAGTCGATCGTGCCCAGATAACCTTCGGCCTGATTCATCAGCTCTTCCATCGAGCCCTCCTCGTTGCCTCTGTCTTGCCACCGCCGGTGGCGCTCCCGCCGCAGCATACCGAAGCCGCCGCGCCGAGGGCGTGCCGACGCGGCGGGAACGCGCCATCCGCCTCAAGGACCGTTCGTCGGCGCCGACACGTTCCGTGACTACGCATCCGTTCAGTACCAAGAGCACCCAACCATGCGACGCACCCTCGACAAGATCGCCCTGCTGCCCCTGCTGCTGGCGGCCGCCGCCATGGCCGACCGGGCCCATGCGCTGGAGTTCACCGTCGGCATCGAGCCGGACCTGCGCAGCACACTCGGCATCGACGAAATCGCCGAGTTCGGCCTGGCCGCCACGCTCGACACCGATGGCACCCTCACCTTCGCCAGCAGCCGCCTGTGGGTAAACGACGTCGAGCAGACCGACATCTACAATGCCGCCGCCGCCGAAACCGCGCTGGTCGTGAACCTGCTGACCGGCGAGCGCGCCCTGACGCGGGAGACCGAGCTCTACCGCGGCGTCGGCGTGAACGCCGCCGGCCAGCCGACCACCTTCAACGAAACCGTGGTGGCCGTGCAGGCCCAGACGCCGCGCCTGCAGCGCCTGACCACGCTCGCGCCCGGCGAGGCCGGCCTGGACCTGACCACCGCCGCCCGGGTACTGCTCGGCAGCGATGACAGCGACCCGGTCTACGTCGCCATCGGCGGCGACCTGGCGCTGACCGGCATCACCAGCGCCGCGGACCTGCGCAGCGAACTGCGCGCCGCCCTCACCGGCAACTGAGGCCACCGGCCCCTCTCCCACCCACGGCGCGGGCCGCCCTGGCCTGCGCCGGCCCGACCCTGCCCGATGCACGCCGCTTGCTCCGGCGCGCGTCCTGCTCCTAAACTTGCGGCGGCAGGCGGGTGCCCGGCGCCCGTTCGCACAACAACGCATAACAACGGCAACTGCACGGCTGGCCCCGCGCCGCCTTCCCCTTCACCTGCGTGTCATACGCGGTGGCGACAATGATGGCGATACGGGACGCGTCTCGAACGCCGGCGGTTGCTGACACAAGGCTACGTGGCCAACAGCGTCAGAGAGAGCGGAATGCGGCCGGCGCGCCGCCCACGCGAGACGGGAAATCCCGTCCTTAAGGAAACCTAGCTAGGAGCATCATCAGGATGAACAAGAAACTGACCGCCGCGCTGATTGCCGCCGGCACCCTGCCC
>JAASSS010000003.1 GCA_021767745.1 Pseudomonadota bacterium | reverse complement strand
GGCCTGCGCACCGGGCTGGTGGAGGCGCTGCGCGAGTTCTGCGAGGTGCGCGGGCTGCTGCCGCGCAATCTGCGTCTGGCGCCGGAGGACGTGTTCGACCGCCTGGCCTACGTGCTGGCGGTGCAGCTGCACGAGCCGCAGTTCGCCGGCCAGACCAAGGAGCGGCTGGCGTCCCGCGAGGCGGCTGCGCAGGTCGCCGGCCAGGTGAAGGACGCCTTCGCGCTCTATCTGCTGCAGCACACCGCCGAGGGCGAGGCCATTGCCGCGCTGGCCATCGAGCGGGCGCAGTCCCGCCAGCGCGCCGCGCGCAAGGTGGCCCGCAAGCGCGTGACGGCCGGGCCGGCCCTGCCGGGCAAGCTCGCCGACTGCGTGACCACCGATCCGCGCCGGGCCGAGCTGTTCCTGGTGGAGGGAGACTCGGCCGGCGGCAGTGCCCGGCAGGCGCGCGACCGGGAGTTCCAGGCGATCATGCCGCTGCGGGGCAAGATCCTGAACACCTGGGAGGTCGCGGCGGCGGAAGTGTTGGCCTCGCAGGAGGTGCATGACATCGCCGTGGCGCTGGGTGTCGATCCGGGCATGGGCACGGCGGCGGCGGCGCTGGCCGGCCTGCGCTACGGCAAGATCTGCATCCTGGCCGATGCCGATTCCGACGGCCGGCACATCGCGACCCTGCTCTGCGCCCTGTTCCTGCGCCACTTCCGGCCGCTGATCGAGCACGGCCATGTGTTCGTCGCCATGCCGCCGCTGTATCGCATCGACGTCGGCGAGGCGGTGCACTACGTGCTGGACGACGTGGAGCGCGAGCGGCTGCTCTCGCAGCTGTCCGCCCGTGATCGCAAGCGTGCCCAGCTCACGCGCTTCAAGGGTCTGGGCGAGATGAGTCCGGCGCAGCTGCGGGAGACGACCCTGCACCCGGATACCCGTCGCCTGGTGCAGCTCACGCTCGCCGAGAATGCCGCCGAGCCGACGCTGGACATGCTGCTGGCCCGCAAGCGCGCCGGCGACCGGCGCAGCTGGCTCGAACGCCAGGGCGACCGCGCCGACGTGGTGGGCTGAGGCCGATGGCCGGAGAGCAGATGCTGGACTACCCGGACCGCCAGGGCGTCGGTGCCTTCACCGAGCAGGCCTATCTCGACTACGCCATGTACGTCATCCTCGACCGGGCACTGCCGCGGCTGGGCGATGGCCTGAAACCGGTGCAGCGGCGCATCCTCTATGCCATGGCCGAGCTTGGCCTCGGCGCCGGTGCCAAGCCGAAGAAGTCCGCCCGCACCGTGGGCGACGTGCTGGGCAAATTCCATCCCCATGGCGATACCGCCTGCTACGAGGCGATGGTGCTGATGGCGCAGCCGTTCAGCTACCGTTACCCGCTGATCGAGGGCCAGGGCAACTGGGGTGCACCGGATGACCCCAAGTCCTTCGCCGCCATGCGCTACACCGAGGCGCGGCTGACGCCCTATGCCGAGGTGCTGCTCGCCGAGGTGCGCCAGGGCACGGTCGATTGGCAGGCCAACTTCGACGGCAGCCTGCGCGAACCTACGCTGCTGCCGGCGCGCCTGCCCAACCTGCTGCTGAACGGCGCCAGCGGCATCGCCGTGGGCATGGCCACCGACATTCCGCCCCACAACCTCGGCGAGGTCGTCCGGGCCTGCCAGGCGCTGCTCGCCGAGCCCTCGTTGCCGCTCGAGTCGCTGCTGGCGCTGTTGCCGGGGCCGGATTACCCGACCGGCGCACAGATCGTCACGCCTGCCGCCGAGCTGCGCGCGCTGTACGAGACCGGCAGCGGCAGCCTGCGCCTGCGCGCTCGCTACCGGCAGGAGCGCGAGCAGATCGTGATCCATCACCTGCCACATCAGGTGCCGAGCAGCCGCGTGCTCGAGCAGATCGCCGCGCAGATGCGCGCCCGCAAGCTGCCCATGCTCGAGGACCTGCGCGATGAGTCCGATCACGCCGAGCCGGTGCGCCTGGTACTGGTGCTGGCCTCGCCGCGGGTGGATGCCGAGGCGCTGATGGGGCATCTGTTCGCCACCACCGATCTGGAGCGCAGCTATCGCGTCAACCTGAACGTGATTGGCGCCGACGGCCGGCCGCGGGTGCAGGGGCTCAGGCCGCTGTTGCAGGGCTGGCTGGAGTTCCGGCTGGACACCGTACGGCGCCGGCTGGAACACCGGTTGGGACAGGTGCGCGAGCGGCTGCATGTGCTCGACGGCCTTCTGGTCGCCTACCTGAACGTGGACGAGGTGATCCGGCTGGTGCGCGAGGCCGAGCAGCCCAAGGCGGCGCTGATCGAGCACTTCTCGCTGACACCCGCGCAGGCGGAGGCGATCCTGGAGCTGCGCCTGCGGCAACTGGCGCGGCTGGAGGAAATCCGCATCCGCGACGAGCAGGGCGCGCTGGCCGAGGAGGCGGCGGCGCTCGAGGCGCTGCTGGCCGAGCCGGCGGCGCTGCGGCGGCACGTGAGCGAAGAACTGGCGGCGGATGCCGAGCGTCATGGCGACCCGCGGCGCAGCCCGCTGGCAGTCGCGGCGCCGGCGCGGGCGCTGGATGAGGCCGCGCTGCTGCCGGCCGAGCCGATCACCGCGGTGCTCTCCGGGCGTGGCTGGATTCGTGCGGCGAAGGGGCATGAGGTCGACGGCGCGCGCCTGTCCTACCGCAGCGGCGATGACTTCCTGCACGCCGCCCGCGGCGAGAGTCGGCAGACGCTGGTCATCCTCGATGCCGTCGGACGCACCTATTCGCTGCCGGCCGGCAGCCTGCCCTCGGCGCGCGGCTTCGGCGAGCCGCTGACCGGGCGGCTGGAGCCACCGTCCGGGACTGCCTTCGTCGGTCTGGCGCTCGGCACGCCGGCGGCCGAGTTCGCCCTGCTGGCCGACGATGCCTACGGCTTTCGCACGCCGCTCGAGGCACTGCAGTCACGCCAGCGGGGCGGCAAGCAGATCGTCTCGCCGCGTCCGGGCGCACGTCTGCTGGCGCCGGTGCCGCTGCTCGAGGCCGAATGGCTGGCGCTGGTGAGTGACGCCGGCCGTCTGGCGCTGCTCTCGGCCGAGGCCCTGCCGCAGATGGCCCGTGGCCGGGGGCGGCGGCTGTTGCGGCTGCAGCCCGATGAGCGGCTGCTGACTGCCGTCCCGCTCGCCCCGGGTGTCAGCCTCGGCGTGCAGTGCGGCGTTCGGGAGATGACGCTGACGCCGGTCAAGCTGCACGAATACCGGCGCGAACCCGGCCGGGCACCGGGCCGCCTGCCGCGTGGCTGGCAGCGGGTGAGCGCCATCCACGTGCTGTCGGGCGATTGATCGCCCGCCTCCCGCCCCCATCTTGATCCCGATCCGTTCCGCTGGAGACTCGTAACATGCTGATGCGCCTGCTGTTGTTCGCCGGCACCAATGTCGCCGTCATCCTGGTGCTCTCCATCGTCGTCAACCTGCTCGGGCTCGACGACTACCTGATGCAGTCGCAGGGCCTGAATATCACGGGGCTGCTGATCTTCTCGGCCGTCTTCGGCATGGCCGGCTCGTTCATCTCGTTGCTGCTTTCCAAGACGATGGCGATCCGCAGCGTCGGCGCCCACGTGATCAAGCAGCCATCCGGCCCGACCGAGTCCTGGCTGCTGGACGCGGTGGCCGAGCATGCCCGCAAGGCCGGCATCGGCATGCCGGATGTGGCCATCTTCGAGAGCCCGGATCCGAACGCCTTCGCCACCGGCGCCAACCGCAACGCCGCGCTGGTGGCGGTGAGCACCGGCCTGCTGCAGCGCATGGACCGGCAGGAGGTCGATGCGGTGCTGGGCCATGAGGTGGCACACATCGCCAATGGCGACATGGTGACCATGACGCTGCTGCAGGGCGTGACCAACACCTTCGTGATCTTCCTCTCGCGCGTGATCGGCTATGTGGTGGATCGCGTCGTGTTCCGGACCGAGCGCGGCGTCGGCCCCGGCTTTTTGATCACCAGCCTGGTGATGCAGGTGCTGCTGGGCATCCTGGCGACGATGATCGTGATGTGGTTCTCGCGCTGGCGGGAGTTTCGCGCCGACGCCGGCGGTGCCCGCTTCGCCGGTCGCGAGGCCATGATCAGTGCGCTGGCCACGCTCGGCGGCACGCGCGAGCCGCCGCATCTGCCGGGGGAGGTGCAGACGCTGGGCATCTACGGCCGGGTCGGCGCCGGGCTGCAGCGGCTGTTCATGAGCCATCCGCCGATCGAAGAACGCATCGAGGCCCTGCGCCGCGCCGCCTAGCGCCGCGCCCGCCGGCGGGATCAGCCGCCGGCGACCCGTCGGCTCATGCCCGGAGCGGGCGCGTCGGAGGCCAGTACCACCTCGGGCTCGCGCAGGTAGTTGCCCTGCACGTAGTGCACGCCCAGTCGCCAGAGGGTGGCCAGCGTGGCGGCGTTCTCCACCCGCCCGGCCATGACCTCGGCGTTGGCGTCCTCGGCGCGGGCGATCAGCTCGGCGACACGGCGCTCGCTGCCGCCGAGCTCCGCCACCAGCGCGCCGGCCAGCCGCACGCGGCTCGGCTGCAGCTGCGCGAGCAGGTCGAGGCTGCGCTCGCCACTGCCGAACTCATCCAGCACCAGGGTGGCGCCGATCCGGCGCATGGGCGTCAGCAGCGCCCGCAGCTCGGCCAGCGCCCGGGTGGCGACGCGCTCGTCCACCTGCAGGTGCAGCCAGCTCTCGGCCGGCCAGTGCACCTCGCCCAGCCAGCCGGGGAAGGCCGGATCGGCGAGCGTGTCGGCCGCCAGCTTCACGTACCAGTTCTCGCCGGCCCGGGCGCGCGCCGCGGCCTGCGTGATCACGGCCCGGTCGATGGTGGGCATGAGCCCGGCGGCCTCGGCCAGCGGCAGGAAGTCGCTGGGCCGCCGTTCGCGGCCATCCGCCTCGCGCAGCCGCGAGCGGACCTCCAGGTGCTGCTCCATGCCACCGCCGAGCTTCTCGATCGGTTGGCAGGCCAGGTGCAGCTGCCCGTCGGCGACCGCGCGGCGCAGCCGCTCGGCCCGCTCCTCGTTGCCATCGCCGGCAACATCGCCATCCACCAGCCGGCCACGACTCTCCTCGGCACCGGCGGTCGCCACCAGGGCGCGGCGGACCAGCGTGGCGAGCGGGGCCGCCGAGGCCTGGCAGAAGCCGGCGGCGAGCCGCACGCGCTGGATCGGTTCGAGCGCACTCAGCGCCGCCTCCAGCGCCTCCAGTGCGGGTTCCAGTGCGGCCTCGGCCGGTACGCGGCCGACGAACCGCGTCTCATCCACCTGCACCCAGTCGATCGGTGGCCCGAAGTGCTGCCGCAGCAGGGCACCGGCAGCGGCCAGCCAGGCGTCGGCATCGGCCGGACCGAGATCATCGACGAGGTGCTCGAGCCCGCGCCAGTGCAGGGCCAGCAGGCGTTCGTCGGCCAGCGGCGCCCAGCGCTCCAGCGCTGCCCACCGGTAGGGCAGGCCGGTGGCGGGATGGGTGTCGGCGCCGGCGGCACGGGCGATCACGAGCTGCAGCGCGCCGGTGGCGGCATGGGGCAGGTGGGTGACGCTGGCCGCCCGCGGCTGGCCGTCACCGCCCAGCAGCTGCAGTGCCAGCGGCGCCTGCCGCTCGGTCCCCGCCGGCGTCTCGGGCCGGGCGGCGTGACGGATCAGTCGCTTGAACGCGGCCCGATCCGCCGGCGCCACCAGGTCGATCGCCGGCGCCGACAGCAGCGCCTCGCGCGGCTGGCCGAGCGCCTCGGCGTAGGCATCGTTCAGCTCCACATGCACGCCCTCGACGACCAGCGCCACGCCATCGCCCACCTGGCCGAGCAGCCCCGCCAGGCGCTGCGTCAGCTCGTGCGCCTGCGCCCGGGCCTGATCGGCCTCCGCCTGTCGTTCGCGCAGGTAGAGCTCGCGATGGGCGCACAGCGCCAGCGTCGCCCGCGTCGCCAGCGCCGGCGGAGGCTGGAGCCCTGCCGGCGCGGCGGGCTCCAGCAGGATCGTCGGCGTGCCGGCAGCCTGTGCCAGCTGCTGGCACAGGCCGGGGTCGATGGCCTCGGCATCGGCATGCAGCACCAGGTCCACCGCACCGCCGGCGAGCGCCGTCTGCAGGGCGCCTTCGTCGGCAACCGGCGTCTCCTGCAGGTGCAGGCCGCCGCCGCGCAGCAGGCCGGCCAGCTCGTCCGCCGTTGCCGGCGTGCGGGAGACGATCAGGATGCGGAGCAGGCGCGGGATGGACACAATGCTAGTCGGCGAGCTGCAGATCCACCGGGACCTTGGCCGGTGCGCCGGGAATCTCGCGCACCAGCCGCGGCACCAGGTAGCCAGACAGCCGGCCGCTGATCTCGGCGAGCAGCGCCCGCGCCCGCGCCAGGGGCACGTCGAAGTGCGCCGCGCCCCGCACGGGGTCAAGCAGGTGCAGGTAGTAGGGCAGCACGCCGATCTCGAACAGCCGCTCGCTCAGGCGCACGAGCGTCTCGGCGTCATCGTTGACGCCGCGCAGCAACACGGCCTGGTTCAGCAGGGTCGCGCCGGCCTGGCGCAATCGAGCGAGCGCGCTTGCCACCGTCGAATCGAGCTCCTGTGGATGATTGGCATGCAACACGAACACCATCGGTAATCGGCTGGCCGCCAGCCATTTTGACAATTGCCCATCGATCCGCGACGGCAGCACGATCGGCGTGCGCGTGTGCAGACGCAACCGTCGAAGGTGCGGGATCTCGCCGAGCGCGGCGACCAGATCCGCCAAGCGGTGGTCGCCGAGCGACAGGGGGTCGCCGCCGGACAGGATCACCTCGTGGATCTGCCGATCACCCGCCAGTGCCGCGAGGATCGCCGCCCGCCGGCCGGGCGTGAGCTGTGCCTGCGCATAGGGGTAGTGCCGGCGGAAGCAGTACCGGCAGTGCACGGCGCAGGCGCCGGTCGTGATCACCAGCGCCCGGCCGCGATACTTCTGCAGCAGGCCCGGCACGCGGCCGGCCGGCAGGTCGCCCACCGGATCGGCGAGATACCCGGGCGGACTGGTCAGTTCCGCGCCGAGCGGCAGCACCTGGCGCAGCAGCGGGTCGTGCGGATCGCCGGGTCGCATCCGCGCCAGATAGCTCGCCGGCACCCGCAGGGCGAAGGTGGCGGCCGCGGCCCGGGCCGGTTCGAGCAGGGCCGGATCGAGCTGGAGCCTTGCGAGCAGTTCGGCCGGGTCGGTGATGGCGCCGGCGAGTTCACGTTGCCAGCGGGCCGGCTGCGGGGCGTCGGGGGTTCGGGATATCATGCGCGGTTACGGTGGTTTTCCCTGCGGCCGGCCTGATCGTGCCGGCCTGTGAAAGGAGCTTTTGCGCGTGGCAAGTTACAGCACGAACGAATTCAAGGCCGGCCTGAAGGTCATGCTGGACGGCGATCCGGCGGCCATCATCGAGAACGAGTTCGTCAAGCCGGGCAAGGGCCAGGCATTCAATCGGGTCCGCCTGCGCAACCTCAAGACCGGCCGGGTGATCGAGCGGACCTTCAAGTCCGGCGACAGCATCGAGGCGGCCGACGTGGTCGATGTGACGATGCAGTATCTCTACAACGACGGCGACCACTGGCACTTCATGTCGCCCGAGAGCTTCGAGCAGGTGGCCGCCGATACGGCCGTGGTCGGCGAGGCGGCCAAGTGGCTGCAGCCCGAAGCCAGCTGCGAGGTCACCCTGTGGAATGGCGGCCCGATCTCGGTCACGCCGCCGAACTTCGTCAACCTGCGCATCACCGAGACCGATCCGGGGGTACGCGGCGACACCTCCGGCGGCGGCGGCAAGCCGGCGACGCTGGAAACCGGCGCGGTGGTGCGGGTGCCGCTGTTCGTGGATCAGGACGAGATCATCCGCGTCGACACGCGTACCGCCGAGTACGTCTCGCGCGTCAAGGAATAGCATGAGCGATCGCGAGTCCTGGCGACCCGGCGCCGGGATCGCGACGCTGCGCCGGCGCGCCGCGCTGCTCGCCGGCATCCGCGCCTTCTTCGCTGCCCGCGGCGTGCTCGAGGTGGAAACGCCGGTGCTCAGCCGCCACGCCAGCACCGAGCCCCATCTGACCTCCTTCCGCGCCGCCGGCGCGGGCGGGCAGCGCTTCCTGCACACCTCGCCCGAGCTGTTCATGAAGCGGCTGCTGGCTGCCGGCAGCGGCCCGATCTACCAGCTGGCGCGGGTCTTCCGGGCTGGCGAGGTGGGTCGCTGGCACAACCCGGAATACACGCTGCTGGAATGGTACCGGCCCGGGCTCGACGAGCATGCGCTGATGGACGAAGTCGAGGCCCTGCTGCGCCGGCTCGTGCCGGCGCTGGCACCGGCCGAGCGCCTCAGCTATCGCGATGCCTTCGCCCGGCACGCCGGCTTCGACCCCATGCGCGCCGATGTCGCCGCCTGTCGCCGCGCCGCGGCGCGCCTGCAGCTGCCACCGCTGGCCGGACCGGCGCATGACCGCGATCTCTGGCTGGACCTGATCGTGAGCCATGTGGTCGGCCCTGCGCTTGGCCGCGACGGACCCTGCTTCGTCCATGACTACCCGGCCTCGCAGGCCTCGCTCGCGCGCCTGCGCACCGATGCCGCCGGTACGGTCGTGGCGGCGCGCTTCGAGCTCTACTGGCAGGGTATCGAGCTCGCGAACGGCTTCCATGAGCTGACCGATCTGCAGGAGCAGCGCCGGCGCATGCTCGCCGAGAACGCCGACCGGCAGGTCCGCGGCCTGCCGGTGATGCCGATCGATCCGCACTTCCTCGCAGCGCTCGCGCACGGCCTGCCGGCCTGTGCGGGCGTTGCGCTGGGCGTGGACCGCCTGCTGCTGTGCCTGGAGGGGGCGGAGTCGCTGGATGCGGTCATGGCGTTCGCCGACGGGCGGGTCTAGCCTTTGCGCATGAGCGCAGGCGCCTTCGATCTCGCCGGCCGGTTCGAACCGGGCGTGACGCCGCCGCCGGCCGAGGGCGCAGGCTGGTGGTTCATCTTCCATCGGCGCTGCCTGCTGGTGCGGCAGGATCCAGCGGGCTGGTTGCCGCCGCAGCTGCGCGATGCGCGCTATCTCGGTCTGCCGCTGGCGAGCCGGCACTATCTCGGTCAGCTCGACGGCCTGCCGTGCTGGGCCGCCGCCACCGGCCCGGCCGAGCCGGCCGCTGCCGAGCCGCCGCCGGCGCATGCCTTCGTCGATCTGTTCGGCCTGCACGGGCGCCTGCCGCTCGATCTCTACCTGCTGGCCGGGCGGGCGGTGCAGATCCTTGAATGGGACCGCGATCACCGGCACTGCGGGCGCTGCGGCGGCGCCACCGAGGCCCATCCGCGCGAGCGCCGGCGCAGCTGTCCGCGCTGTGGCCTGCAGCAGTATCCGCGGCTCGCGCCGGCGATCATGGCGCTGGTGCGTCGCGAGGGGCGCGTCCTGCTGGCGCGGGGGCCGGCCTTTCCAGCCGGACTCTACAGCGCGCTGGCCGGATTCGTGGAACCCGGTGAGACGCTGGAGGCGGCCGTGCACCGCGAGGTGCACGAGGAGGTCGGCGTGCGGGTGGCGAATCTGCGCTACTTCGGCTCCCAGCCCTGGCCGTTCCCGCACTCGCTGATGGTGGCCTTCCTGTGCGACTGGGCCGGCGGCGAGCTGATGCCGGACGGCGTGGAGATCGAGCAGGCCGGCTGGTTCGGCGCCGACGAGCTGCCGCTCGTGCCCGGCGAGATGAGCATCGCCGGCTGGCTCATCCGCCACGCGCTGACCACGTGACCGGGCGCGGCAACCGGCGAGCGCGGCGATGACGGCGCCCGGCCCGGCGGCAGCGGCGCCGCATCGGCGCGATTGGCGCACCGACGATGGCCTCACCCTGGTGGCGGACGTGTTCGGCGCGCCGGTTCGGGGCAGCGCGCTGCTGCTGCATGGCGGGGGCCAGACGCGCCACGCGTGGGGCGATACCGGCGCGGCGCTGGCCGCGGCCGGGTGGCAGGCCGTGGCGCTCGATCTGCGCGGCCACGGCGACTCGGCCTGGTCGCCCCAGGGCGCCTATGCGCTCTCCCGGCTGGCCCGCGATGCCGTGGCCATCGCCGAATGCCTGTCGCCGCCCCGGGTGCTGATCGGCGCCTCCCTCGGCGGCATGAGCCTGTTGCACGCCGCGGGCCGGTCGGCCCCGCAACTGGCCGATGGGCTGGTGCTGGTGGACGTGGTCCCGCGGATGGAGGGCGGTGGCGTGCGGCGAATCGTGCGGTTCATGCAGGCGCACCAGGACGGCTTCGCCGATCTCGACGCCGCCGCCGAGGCCGTCGCGGCCTACCGCCGGGCCCAAGGGAGCGCGGCGCGGGCGCCGGACCTGCAGGGCCTGCGCAAGAACCTGCGCCGGCGCGATGATGGCCGCTGGTACTGGCACTGGGATCCGCAGCTCCTCACGCCGCGCGAGCCGACCGCCATGGCCGACTATCTCGGCCTGTTCCAGGCCGCCGAGGCGCTGCGCTGCCCGACGCTGCTGGTCCGCGGCAAGCGCAGCGACGTGGTCAGCGAGCGCGGCGTGGCGGATTTCCGCGCGCGGGTGCCGCACGCGGAATTCGTCGACGTCGCCGGTGCCGGCCATATGGTGGCGGGCGACGACAACACTGCCTTCAGCGCGGCGATCCTCGAGTTCCTGCAGCGTCGTCTGCCGGCCTGACCGACCGGCGCCGGCCCAGGCCCTCCACCAGTGCCACGCCAGCCAGAATCAGCACCCCACCGGCGATCAGCAGCGGCTCCAGCGGCTCGCCGAGCAGCAGCCAGGCGGCGGCGACCGCGAACACCGGGTTCAGCAGGGCGAAGGGCGCCAGCCGCGAGACCTCGTTGCGCGCCAACAGGCCGTACCAGAGTCCATAGGCCAGCGTGCTCGAGCCGAGCGCCGTGTAGAGCACGGCGAGCCAGGTGGTCGCATCGGCGCGCATCAGCGCCTGCCACTGGCCCTGCTCGGTCGACCAGGACAGCAGCGCCAGCGGCGGGATCGCCAGCAGGGCCACCCAGGCCACCAGCGTCAGCGGCTCGAACGGACCCAGCCGCTTGATCAGCACATTGGCACAGGCCCAGGCGAAGGCAGCGGCCAGAATGATCGCCAGCCCGCCGAGATTGCCTGCCAGGCGGGGCATGCCGGCCAGGGCGATCACGCCAAGGAAGGCGAGCAGCAGCCCGGCCAGCTGCGCGCCGCCGAAGCGCTCGCGGAAGATCAGCACCGCCAGCAACGCGCTGAACGGCACGCCGAGCTGGCCGGCGATGGCCGCCGTGGCGGCATCGGTGCGCGCGACACCGAGGAAGATCAGCCCGAAGTGGCAGGTGCCGAGCGTCAGCGCCACCGCCAGCAGTGGCAGCAGCCGGTGACGGCCGGGCCGCAGCCGGAAGGGCAGCAGCAGCGCCGCCACCAGCGTAAAACGCACCACCAGCACGAACAGCGGCGGCAGCGCATTGGTGGCCAGCTTGATCGCCACCATGTTGCCGCCCCAGAGCAGGGCGACCAGCGTGGCCAGGAGCATGTCGCGGGGTAACATCGGCGGCTCCGCAGGTAAGGAAGGGGCGCGGATGAGTGACCCGGACTGCCGCATCGGGATCGACCTGGGCGGCACCAAGATCGAGGCCGTTCGACTGGGCCCGGCGGGCGAGGTTCAGGCGCGCCGCCGGGTGGCGACTCCGCGCGATGACTATGCTGCCACGCTCGCTGCGATCGTGGCCCTGGTGGCGGCGCTGGAAGGGCCGCGGCGCCTGCCGGTCGGCATCGGTACGCCCGGCACGGTCGTCCCGGCGAGCGGACGCATGAAGAACTGCAACTCCACCTGGCTCAACGGGCGCCCGCTGGCGGCGGAGCTGGCCGCGGCACTGGCGCGGCCGGTGCGGCTGGCGAACGATGCCGACTGCCTGACGCTGTCCGAGGCGGTGGATGGGGCGGGCCGCGGGGCCGGGCTGGTGTTCGGCGTGATCCTCGGCACCGGGGTGGGCGGCGGTATCGCTGCGGACGGGCAGCTGCTGCGTGGTGCCAACGGTCTCACCGGCGAGTGGGGCCACAATCCCCTGCCCTGGGCGCAGGGCGATGAGCTGCCCGGTCCGGCGTGTTGGTGCGGGCGCCGGGGCTGTCTGGAGAGCTGGCTGTCCGGGCCGGCGCTCGGCGCGCAGGCAAGGGCCGCGGGGGTCGCCGCGGATGCGCCGGCACTGGTGGCCGCGCTCGCCGCCGGCGTGCCCGGTGCGCAGGCGGTGTTCGCCGCCTATGCGGATCGGCTGGCGCGGGGTCTGGCGCAGCTCATCAACGTGCTCGATCCGGCGGTGATCGTGCTCGGCGGTGGCCTGTCGCGGGTCGAGGCGCTGTACGCCGCGGTACCGGCGCGCTGGGGCCGCTACGTCTTCGGCGGCGGGGCTGACCTGGCGACGGCGCTGCGGCCGGCCCGGCATGGCGACAGCAGCGGCGTGCGCGGCGCCGCCTGGCTGTGGCCGGCCACCTCGCGCGGGGAACTCGGCGCCCCCGGGCGGCGTCAGTGAAGGCCCACCCATTGCCGGAGCGATCGATGGAACTGCAAGGCAAGCACATCGCCATCCTGACCGAGAACGTCTACGAGGATCTGGAGCTGCACTACCCGCGGCTGCGGATGCTGGAAGCCGGCGCCACGGTGCATCTGCTCGGTGCCGGGGATGCCGTCTACCACGGCAAGCACGGGCTGCCGGCCGAGCCGGACGGGCAGATCGATGACGCCCGCGCCGAGGATTACGACGCGGTGATCGTCCCCGGCGGCTACTCGCCCGACAAGATGCGCGCTCACCCGCCGTTCATCGAGTTCGTGCGCCAGATGGCGGCGCAGGACAAGCTGGTGGCCTTCATCTGCCACGCTGGCTGGGTGCCGGCCTCCGCCGGCATCCTCAAGGGCAGGCGCGTCACCTCCTACGCCACGATCAAGGACGATCTGGTCCATGCCGGCGCCGAGTGGGTCGACGAGGAAGTCGTGCAGGACGGCAAGCTGATCAGCAGCCGCACCCCCGCGGACCTGCCGGCGTTCTGCCGCGCCATCATCGCCGCGCTGGCGGACTAGGGCGCCGGCATGGGGCGCGCGCTGCTGATTACCGGTGCCAGCAGCGGCATCGGCCGGGCCACTGCCATGGCGCTGGCCCGGCGCGGCTACCGGCTGGCGCTCACGGCCCGGCGGGAGACCCTGCTGGCGCAGGCGGCGCGCGAGATCGAGTCCGCCGTGCCCGGTGCTCGCGTGACGATCCGGGCGCTGGACGTGACCGACGCGGATGCCGTGGCGGCAGCCATCCCCTGGGCCGCCGAAGCGCTGGATGGGTTGGACGCGGTGTTTGCCAACGCCGGCATCGGCAGCGGCGGGCGGGTCGGCAGTGGCCAGCTGGCCGCCGATCTGCGCTGCGTGCAGGTGAATCTGCTCGGGGCGATGGCGACCCTGGACGCCGCGCTGGCGTGGTTCCGTGCCCACGGGGGCGGCCAGCTCATCGCCACCGGCTCGGTGGCGGGCTTTCGCGGCCTGCCCGGCACGGCTGCCTATTCCGCCTCCAAGGCCGGTCTGGCCGCCTATCTGGAGGCGCTGCGGGCGGAGACGCTGGCCGAGCCGATCGAGGTGACGGCGATCTACCCCGGCTTCATCGACACACCGATCAACCAGGGCCTGCGTTCACGGCCGTTCCTGATCGACGCCGCCGATGGCGGCGAGCGCATCGCCCGGCACATCGAGCGGCGCAGTGCGCGGGCGGTCGTGCCCGCCTGGCCGTGGGCGATGGCGCGCTATCTGCTGCCGCTGCTGCCGACCCGCCTGCTGGCCGGACGAGGCCTGCGCTAGCCGGCTCGCAGCAACGCTACAGGCAGCGGTAGATGCCGAAGGTCTGCTGGCCCTCGACCCGCTCGCCGAGCGGGGCGATGGTATCGCCGCCCATCTGCGCCGCCGTATTGCGGGCGATGGTGGCGAATTCCTCGTCCACGATCTCCGGCCGGCGCGGAATCGCGCCAAGATTCTGCAGGCCGGAGACGCGCGTCTGACCCAGCCGCTGGCAATGCGCCACCCGTTCCGGGGGCAGCACCATCACGGCCTCGGCCTCCGGGTTCAGCGGCACCCAGCTGCAGGCAGTCAGCGATGCGCTGCCCGCGAGCAGCAGACAGTGGAGGGATTTACGCATGACGATTCGAGCTTCTTCTGGCTGGAGTTGAGAGGGATTCAGCGGCGCCGCAGGGCGGCCTGCATCGCGGCACGCGCCTCGGCCGAACGCAGGCGTTCGCCGAACAGGGCCGCCTCGCGATCGATGGCGGCGAGTATCTCGGCCTGACGGGGCGCCTGCAGCAGCATGCGCGTAGCGCGGATGGCTCCGCCCGGCAACGCCGCCAGCGCCTGCGCCTTGCGTTGTGCCTGTCCCAGCGCGTCCGCCGGCGCCACCACGGCATCCACCAGCCCCCATGCCTGCGCCTGGGCGGCGGTGAACGGTTCGCCCTCATAGAGTAGCGCAGCCGCCCGCCGCGGACCGACCAGCGCCGGCAGCAGCACACTGGCGCCTCCCTCGGGCGCCAGGCCGAGCGGCACGAAGGGCAGCTGGAAGCGGGCATTCTCCCCGGCGTAGACGTAGTCGCAGTGCAGCAGCAGCGTGGTGCCGATGCCCACCGCGGCGCCGTTGACGGCTGCCAGCAATGGCAACGGACAGCGGGCGAGGGCCCGCAGGAAGCAGAGCACCGGCGCATCCGGCCCGGCGGGCGGATCGGTCAGGAACTCCTGCAGGTCGTTGCCGGCGGTGAAGCACTCGGTATCGCCGCCGAAGACGATGGCGCCGATATCCTCCCCCGGCGCCGCCTCCAGGGCGGCGGTGAGCGCGCGATACATCGCCACGGTGAGCGCGTTGCGCTTGGCCGGCCGTGTCAGGCGCAGCGTCAGCACGCGGTCCTGGCGGTCGATCTCGATGTCGCTCACGGCGCGCCTCCCTCGGTGGCCGGCGGGTAGGGCATGCGGTACAGGGGCAGGGCCGCCGGTTCGGGCTGCAGTGTGGCATGGTCGATGCCGAACTGCTCGCGCAGCAGCGCCTGCAGCCCGGTCAGCACGCCGGGCCAGTCTTCGAGCCGGCCGATCTGCACGTGCGCCGAGAGCGCGCAGCGGCCGGCGCCGAGTGTCCAGACGTGCAGGTCATGTACCGACTGCACGCCCGGGACCGCCGCCATGGCATAGCCGATCCGGCTCAGGTCGAGGTGGCGCGGCACCGCCTCCATCAGCACGTTGATCGCCTCGCGCAGCAGCTGCACGCTGGCCAGCACGATCAGCCCGCAGATCAGCAGCGAGAGCAGCGGGTCGATCGGCGTCCAGCCCGTCAGCCAGATGACCACGCCCGCCGCCGTGGCGCCGAGCGAGCCGAGCAGGTCGCCGATGACGTGCAGCATGGCGCCGCGCAGGTTCAGGCTCTGCTCGCCCCCGTGCAGCACCCACAGCACCACCAGGTTGACCAGCAGGCCCAGCAGGCCGAGCACGATGACCATGCCGCCGGCGACCGGCGCTGGCTGCCACAGGCGCTGCACGGCGCTCAGCGCGATCAACCCGACCAGCACCAGCATGAAGATGCCGTTCGCCAGCCCGGCCAGCACGTCGGCACGCCCGCGGCCGTAGCTCATGCGCGTGTCGGCCGGCCGCAGGGCGACGCGGGCGGCGATGGCCGCCAAGGCCAGCGCGGCGGTATCCGTGACCATGTGACCGGCATCGCTGATCAGCGCCAGCGAGTTGGCCAGCCAGCCGCCGGCGAACTCGACCAGCGCGAAGCCGCCGGTCAGCAGCAGCGCCAGCAGCAGCGTGCGCGCGTTGCCGGCAGCACCCGACCCGTCGTCGTGGGCGCCATGGGCGTGGGTGTGCGCCATCAGTCGGCGGCCGGGCGGTGCCAGTCGCCGCTCGCACCGCCGGTCTTGCTCAGCAGGCGCACGTCCTGGAAGGACATCGCCCGATCCTGCGCCTTGCACATGTCGTAGATCGTCAGCAGCGCGACCTGCACCGCAGTCAGCGCCTCCATCTCCACGCCCGTCGGGGCGAGCGTGGCGACGCGGGCCCGGCACTCCACCGCCGCCGGCGCCTGCAGCTCGAATTCGATCTCCACCTTGGTCAGCGGCAGCGGGTGGCACAGCGGAATCAGCTCGGCGGTGCGCTTGGCGGCCATGATCGCGGCGATGCGTGCCACCGCCAGCACGTCGCCCTTGGCGGCCTGCTGGCTGCGGATCGCCGCCAGCGTCTGCGGCTGCATCACGATCCGGCCGGCGGCCAGCGCACTGCGAGTGGTCGCGCGCTTGTCGCCGACGTCCACCATGCGGGCCTCGCCCGCGGCGTTGAGGTGTGTGAACTGCTCGTTCATGGGCCGGTTGTCGCTCGAAGGCCGAGCGCGGGATCATAACGGCTCGGAGTGGGCGCCGACGACCGGCGCGCGCCGGCGGTCGGCGGACGGTGAGAGAGACGATGAGTGTGCAGGTGCGATTCTTTGCGTCGCTGCGTGAGCTGCTGCAGTGCACGGATGCCGAAGTGCCGGCCGCCGCCGTGCGCACGGTCGGCGATGTCTGGCACCAAGCGGTGGGCGAGCGGGCGCCGCCCGGCAAGCTGCTGATGGCGGTCAACCAGCAGTACGCGGGTTGGGATGATCCGGTGGCCGATGGCGACGAGGTCGGCTTCTTCCCGCCGGTGACCGGTGGCTGAGGCCGGCATCCGGCTGGCGCCGGTGCCGTTCGATCCGTGGGCGGAGCTCGCGGCGCTGCAGAGCGCGCTCGCGCCCGCGGTGGGCGCCAGTGCGATCTTTCTCGGCACGGCGCGCGCCGACGCCGCCGATCCGGCCGAGCCGGATGGCCCGCGCCTGACGGCCCTGGAGCTCGAGCACTATCCCGGCATGACCGAGCGCGAGCTGCAGCGCATCGCGACCATGGCCGCTGCTGCGCACGACCTGCTTGCTGCGCGCATCGTGCATCGGGTGGGGCGGGTGGCGCCGGGCGAGCCGATCGTGCTGGTCGCGGCCCTGGCCACACGCCGGGCGGCGGCCTTCTCCGCCTGCCGGCAGATGATCGAGGCGCTCAAGTACGAGGCGCCGTTCTGGAAGCGGGAGTGCTTCAGCGACGGCAGTGCCCGCTGGGTCGAGGCGAATACCCCGGCCGCAGCGGACGGTGCTGCCATCCCCGGCGCCGACCCCGCGGCGTCGACCGGGTTACCCGGCTAGCCTTCCCGGGCGTAGCGCTCCATGCCGGCGGTGATCTCGCGCTCGGCGGCCTCGCGGTCGGCCCAGCCCTCGATCTTCACCCACTTGTTCTTCTCCAGATCCTTGTAGTGATCGAAGAAGTGCTCGATCTGCGAGAGCGTGATCGCCGGCAGATCGTCCAGCGACTGCACCTTCTCGTACACGCCGCCGGCGATCTTGTCGGTCGGCACCGCCAGGACCTTGTGATCGGTGCCGGCCTCGTCGCTCATGCTCAGCATGCCGAGCGGTCGCACCTTGATCACACAGCCGTGGATCAGCGGGAACGGCGTGATCACCAGCACGTCCACCGGATCGCCGTCCTCGGCCAGTGTCTGCGGCACGAAGCCGTAGTTGCACGGATAGTGCATCGCGGTGCCCATCAGCCGGTCGACGAACAGCGTGCCGGTGTCCTTGTCGACCTCGTACTTGACCGGGTCGCTGCGCATCGGGATCTCGATGGCGACGTTGACGGCGGCGGGGGCATCGCTGCCGGGCGTGACGCTGGCAAAGGCCATGTGTGCTCTCCTTGACTAGGGGCGGATTGCGGACGGCGGCAGGGGGCGGTCCGCAGAGGTTTCGGCGCGACATTATAGGCGCCTCGTGCTGCCGCGGCATGGCGGCCTCGATTGACGGGTCCGGGCGGCGCGGGTAGCTTTGATTCTTTTGCCGGCGCCAAGGTGCCGGCGGTCCAGCCGACCGGCTGGGCGGGACGAAATCGAAGGCGGATTTGCACTATGCGTATTGTGCTCCTGGGGGCGCCCGGGTCAGGGAAGGGGACGCAGGCACAGCGTCTGGTGGCGCGGCATGGTGTGCCGCAGGTCTCCACCGGTGATCTGCTGCGGGCGGCCGTCAAGGCCGGCACGCCGCTCGGCCGGCAGGCCAAGGCGGCCATGGATGCCGGCGAGCTGGTCAGCGACGAGATTGTACTGGGCATGATCCGCGAGCGCCTGAGCGAGCAGGACGCCGCCTCGGGCTTCATCCTCGACGGCTTCCCGCGCAACCTCAGCCAAGCGGATGCGCTCGATCGCATGCTGGCCCAGCTCACGCAGCCGCTTGAGCACGCGCTGCACATCGATGTGCCCGAGGCGGAGCTCATCAAGCGGCTGACTGGCCGGCGAACCTGCAGCAGCTGTGGCGCGGTGTACAACACGCACCTCTCGCCGCCGCAGCAGGCGGGCGTCTGCGACAAGTGCGGCGGCGAGTTGATCCAGCGCTCCGACGACAACGAAGAGACCATCCGCAACCGGCTGGGGGTCTATACCGAGCAGACCCAGCCGCTGATCGCCTACTACGGTCAGCAGAGCCTGTTGACGACCATCCCCGGCACCGGGCCGGTCGACGAGATCACCGCCCGCATCGAGCGCGTGCTCGCCGGCGACGCCGCCTAGGGCGTCTCCTCTCCGGCGATATCCAGCAGCTCCGCGGTGGCCGGCCCGGCGGGCGGTCGCGGCGCGATGCGCAGCGCGGTACGCCCGGCGAGTGCCGCCTCCAGCGCCGGGCCGATTGCCGCCACCCGCCAGCCGTCCAGGATCTCGGCCGGCGGGTGGCCGGCTGCCAGCGCCTCCAGCTCGCGCCGTCCGGCCAGGGCCTGCGGCGCGATCTGCAGTCGCGCGGCTTCCAGCCGCAGGGTCGCGTTCAGCAGGTCCACGGCCGCCTCGCCGGCCGGTCCCAGCGGGGCGCGGGCGCGCAGTTCCGGCGCCGGCACCTGGCGATGGCGCTCGACCAGCGTCAGCAGCGTCTGGCCGTGCTTGCGCAGGGTCGCCTCCGGCAGGTTGCGGATGCGCTGCAGCTGGCTCATCTCCTGCGGCAGGCGCCGGGCGATGTCCACCAGGATGTCGTCCTTCAGCAGCCATTGCCGCGGCCGGTCGGCATCGACGGCCTGCTGCTCGCGCCAGGCTGCCAGGCCCTGCAGCACGGCGAGCGAGGCGGGCTTGAGGCTGCCGGTGCGGCCGATGCGCTGCCAGGCCTGCGCCGGATCGGGCCGGTAGCGGCCGGGTTCGGCGGCCAGCGCGGCCTCCGCCTGCAGCCAGTCCAGCCGATCCCGGGCGGCCAGCTCGGCACGCAGGCGCTCGTACACCGGCATCAGGTAGCGGACGTCATCGGCCGCGTAGGCGAGTTCGGCCGCGCTGAGCGGACGCCGGCTCCAGTCGGCCCGGCTGTGGGCCTTGCTCAGCGAGGTGCCGAGCAGCTGCTGGACCAGCGCGGCATAGCCCAGCTGATGGCCATGACCCAGCAGCGAGGCCGCAAGCTGAGTGTCGAACACGGGTGCCGGCACGGCCTGCCAGCGATGGAAGAACAGTTCCAGATCCTGATGGGCTGCGTGCAGCACTTTCTCGATGCCGGGGTCCAGCAGCAGCTCGCGCAGCGGCGACAGCTCGCCGACGCGCAGCGGATCGATGCAGGCGATGGTGCCGGGCGCACCGAGCTGGATCAGACACAGCTGCGGGAAGTAGGTGCGCTC
This sequence comes from Pseudomonadota bacterium, assembly GCA_021767745.1. Classification (GTDB taxonomy): domain Bacteria; phylum Pseudomonadota; class Gammaproteobacteria; order UBA5335; family UBA5335; genus JAASSS01. The sequence goes on along the minus strand of JAASSS010000003.1, from coordinate 26,488 downwards.
CCGCATGAACTCGGTGTCGAGCGCGAGGTAGGGTGCGGCGCGCAGCGACTGGCACAGGTCGGCCAGGGCGCGGTCGTCATCGATGTAGATCGGATCCATCGGCAGCGGTTTCTCGGCGGCAGGGCGCGCGGTGGCGGGCTGCTATGATGCCATGCCTGCTCTGGCTCACCGTTCAACCTCTGGCTCGCCGGCACCGATGCACCTGCACATTCTAGGAATCTGCGGCACCTTCATGGGCGGCATCGCCGCGCTGGCGCAGGCCGCCGGTCACCGCGTCACCGGGTCCGATGCCGCGGTTTATCCGCCGATGAGCGACCAGCTCGCCGCGCTCGGTATCGACATCCACGAAGGCTACGGCCCCGCGCCGCTGGCGCCGGCGCCGGATCTGGTGGTGGTCGGCAACGTGGTCAGCCGTGGCAACCCGGCGATGGAGTACGTGCTCGAGCGCGGCATTCCCTACACCTCCGGCCCGCAGTGGCTGGCCGATCACCTGCTGCCGGGCAAGTGGGTGCTGGCGGTGGCCGGCACGCACGGCAAGACCACCACCAGCAGCATCCTCGCCCACGTGCTGGAGCAGGCGGGGCTGGCGCCGGGTTTCCTGATCGGCGGCCTGCCGGGCAATTTCGGCATCAGTGCGCGGGCGGGGGCGGGCAGCTTCTTCGTGATCGAGGCGGACGAGTACGATACGGCGTTCTTCGACAAGCGCGCCAAGTTCGTGCACTACCGGCCGCGCACGGCGGTGCTGAACAATCTCGAGTTCGACCACGCCGACATCTATCCGGACCTGGCCGCCATCCGCCGGCAGTTCCATCACCTCGTGCGTACGGTGCCCGGCAACGGGCAGATCCTCTGCCCGGCCGGCGATACGGCGCTGGAAGCGACGCTGGCGATGGGGTGCTGGAGCGAGCTGGTGCGCTTCGATGCCAGCGGCGCGGCGGCCGACGAGTCGTGCTGGCGCCTGCAGGCCGAGGCGGCGGATTTCTCCGAGTTCCGCGTGCAGCCGCCGGCCGGTGAGGCGGCCTCGTCGGTGCGGGTGAGCTGGAGTCAGTTCGGCGCGCACAACGCGGCCAACGCGCTGGCCGCGCTGCTCGCCGCCCGGCATGCCGGCGTGCCGTTGGCGCAGGGCGCGCAGGCGCTGGCGAGCTTTGCGGGCGTGCGGCGTCGGCTGGAACTGCGCGGAGAGGCCGGCGGCGTCGCCGTCTACGACGACTTCGCCCATCATCCCACGGCGATTGCGGCCGCCATCGAGGGCCTGCGCCAGCGACGGCCGACGGACCGGCTGATCGCACTGCTGGACCTGCGCTCCAACTCGATGCGCGCCGGAGCTCATCAGGCCGGACTGGCCGCTGCGCTGGCCGGCGCCGATGCGGTGTTCGTGCACGCGCCGGCTTCGCTGGCGTGGGATGTCGCCGCGGTGCTGGCGCCGCTCGGCGACAAGCTGGCACTGGCGGCGACGGTCGATGACCTGCTCGCGCTCGCCCGCCCGGCGCTGCGCCCGGGTGATGCAGTGCTGGCGATGAGCAACGGCGGTTTCGGCGGGATCCATCAGCGGCTGCTGGACGTGCTCGCCACACCGGCGCGGGCGGCGCGGGCATGACGCCCGCCGCCGGGCCGGCGCTGCCGATCGTGCTGGCGATGACCGGCGCGTCCGGCGCCGGCTACGGCCTGCGCCTGCTGGACTGCCTGCTGGCCGCATCGCTGCCGGTGCACCTGATCTGCTCGCCCACCGCGCTGCAGGTCATCAACGGCGAGACCGACCTGCAGCTGCCCGGCCGGCCGGCGGGGCAGGCGCGGGCGCTGGCCGAGCGCTTCGCGGCCGCGCCCGGCGCGCTCTCGGTCTATGCGGCGAGCGATTGGCGGGCACCGGCAGCGAGCGGCTCGGCACGCCTCGGCGCGATGGTCGTCTGCCCGTGCAGCATGGGCTCGCTCGCGGCCATCGCCGCCGGCGCCAGTGACAACCTCATCGAGCGGGCGGCCGACGTCGCGCTGAAGGAGGGCCGCCGCCTGGTGCTGGTGCCGCGCGAGACGCCGCTGTCTGCCATCCACCTGGAAAACATGCTGAAGCTCGCGCGCCTGGGCGCCTGCGTGCTGCCGGCCAATCCTGGCTTCTACGAGCGTCCGGCCACGATCGAGGCGCTGGTCGACTTCATCGTCGCCCGCATCCTCGATCAGCTCGGCGTGCCGCACCAGCTCGGGCCCCGCTGGGGGCAGACGCCGGAGTAGGGCCGGCGCCGCGCCTGCCGGCTGCCGTTTCTGCGGGCAGGCGGTGGGGCGCTGTCGGTGTCGGATGGGTTGGGTGCGGCCCTGCGGGGTTTGTCCGTCGCCGGTTTGACCCGGATCAAGGCCATGGTCTGTGCCGGCGTCCATCATCGCTGCCGGTGGAGCGGCGCGGCCGCGCCACCACTGCGGCATCGGGCTTACGGCGACTACGCCGTGGCCGACCCTCCTGCGGTGGCCGCAGTGCTGCGGTAGCGATCAGGGACGATCGCCGCCGCCCTTTCCCGGCCTCACCGGCCCTGGCTGGCGCCCGCCAGCGTGGCGAACACCTCGCTCGCTGCGGCGATGGTGCGGTCGATGTCGCCCTCGCTGTGCGCACTGGAGACGAAGCCGGCTTCGAAGGCCGAGGGCGCCAGATAGATGCCGCGTGCGAGCATGCCGTGGAAGAAGCGTGCGAAGGCCTCGCGGTCGGCGGCCATGACCTGCTCGTAATAGTGCACCGGCGCCTGCTCGCTGAAGAACAGGCCGAACATGGCGCCGACGGACTGGGCGTGGAAGGGCACGCCGGCGGTGCGCGCCGCCGCCGCCAGCCCTTCCGTCAGGCGTGTCGTCAGGGCCTCCAGGCGCTGGTAGAAGCCGGGCTGCTGGATTGCCTCCAGGGTCGCCAGGCCCGCTGCCACGGCCAGCGGATTGCCCGACAGCGTGCCGGCCTGGTAGACCGGGCCCAAGGGCGCGAGCCGCGCCATGATCTCCTGCGAGCCGCCGAAGGCGCCGATCGGCAGGCCGCCACCGAGGATCTTGCCGAGTGTGGTCAGATCGGGCGTGACGCCATAGCGTTCCTGGGCGCCGCCGGGCGCGACGCGAAAGCCGGTCATCACCTCGTCGAAGATCAGCACGCTGCCATGCTCGTCGCACAGCGCGCGCAGGCCGGGCAGGAAGCCCTCGACCGGCGGTACGCAGTTCATGTTGCCGGCCACCGGCTCGACGATGACGGCCGCGATCTCCGCGCCGTGGCTGGCGAAAGCCTCGCGCACCGCGTCCAGGTCGTTGTAGCGCAGCACCAGCGTGTCGGCCGTGACCTTGGCCGGTACTCCGGCGGAGGAGGGCGTGCCGGTGGTCAGTGCGCCGGAGCCGGCCTTCACCAGCAGGGCATCGGCATGGCCGTGGTAACAGCCCTCGAACTTGACGATCCGTTCGCGACCGGTGTGACCGCGGGCGAGGCGGATGGCGCTCATCGTCGCCTCGGTGCCGGAGTTGACCAGCCGCAGTTGGTCCAGCGCCGGCATCAGTTGGCGCACACGTCGCGCCAGCAGCGTCTCCTGCGGCGTCGGCGCACCGAAGCTCAGGCCGTCGGCAGCGGCACGCTGCACGGCGCGGATCACATCCGGGTGCGCGTGCCCGGCGATCATCGGCCCGAACGAGCCGACATAGTCCAGGTAGGCGTTGCCGTTCACGTCGTACAGGCAGGCACCGGCGGCCCGGGAGATGAACACCGGCTCGCCGCCTACCGCCCCGAAGGCCCGCACGGGCGAATTGACGCCGCCGGGGATGTAGCGCTGCGCCTGCGCGAACAACGTGGCGGAGTCGGTTCTGGTTTCGGTCATCGGTCAGCTCTCTGGTATCGGTTCGCCCGCCGACGCGAAGCCGGCGAGGTAGGTTCGGGCCACGGCGGCCGGGTCGGCGCAGCGGGCGAGGCCACCGACCACCGCCACGGCGTCCACGCCGGCTGCCGCCAGGCCCGGCACGTGCGCCGGCAGGATGCCGCCGATGGCGACGATGGGGCGGTCCAGCCTGCGGCGGGCCGTGTGCAGGGTCGCCAGCGAGACCCGCGGCGCATTCGGCTTGGTGGCGCTGGGGTAGACCGCGCCGAAGGCCACATAGCTCGCCCCGGCGGCCACCGCCTCACGCGCCAGCGCCAGGCTCTCGTGACAGGAGACGCCGACGATGGCGGCCGGGCCCAGCTGGCGGCGGGCCTCGGCCGGCGCGGCATCGCCCTGGCCGAGGTGCACGCCATCGGCGCCGATCCGCGCCGCCAGCGCCGGATCGTCGTTCACGATGAGCGCGGCGCCATGCGCCCGGCACAGCGACACCAGCGCCCGCGCCTGCTGCTCGCGCCGAGCGGGTCCGGCCGTCTTGTCGCGATACTGGACGAGCCGGACGCCGGCCTGCAGGCAGGCCTCCACGCGCCGGCACAGGGCGTCGGTGTCGTCCTCGCCGGCGGTGACCAGATACAGTCCCCGGATGCGCGGGTCGCGGGCGCTCACGGCGGCGCCACGCGCTGCGGCACATGCTGGCCGCTGCCCGGCACGTAGCCGGCGCCGAGGCTGCGCGCCACGTAGCGCTGCGCCTGCTCGGCGGCCGTCCGCGGGCCGGCGCCATGGGCGAGCCAGGTCGCCGCCGCGGCGGCAAGGGTGCAGCCCGACCCGTGATAGCGACCGGGCAGCCGCGGCCACTCCCAGACCTGCTCGCCCTCCGGGCCGGCGTAGCCATTGCGCACCGTGGGACCGGGGCGGTCGGCACCGGTGACCAGCACGGCCGGTGCGCCGAGCGCCCGGAGGGACTGCGGCCTCTCGTCGCCGGCCAGCGCGACGGCCTCGTGCACGTTCGGCGTGACGAGCGTCGCCCGTGGCAGCAGGCGCGCATGCAGGATGTCGATCACCCCGGGCTCCGCGAGCCGGCCGCCGCCGCTGGCGATCAGCACCGGGTCGAGCACCACCGGCACCTCGCCGGCTTCCTCCAAGAGCTCCGCCACCAGCGCCGCGCAGCCGGCATCGGGCAGGACGCCGAGCTTGATGGCCGCGAGCGGCAGGTCCGCCCGCAGGCTCTGCCATTGGCGGCGGATCAGGTCGAGGGCCACGGGCTGGACCTCGCTGGCATCGCGCGTGTTCTGGACCGTCAGGCAGGTGGCGATGGCCGCCGCATGGCCGCCGTTGGCGGCAATGGCCTGTACGTCGGCAATCATGCCGGCACCGCCGCTCGGATCGAGGCCGGCCAGGGAGAGCACGACAGGCGGCGGATTCATCTGCGCGAGTCTAGCACCGGACGGGTATCCTCTTGACCGATGGCGGCAGCGGCCGCGGCGGCATCGGCTCGGGAGGCGCGTGAACGACTATCGCACCTACATGTGCGTGATCTGTGGCTTCGTCTATGACGAGGCGAAGGGCGATCCGGACAGCGGTATCGCCCCGGGGACGCGCTGGGACGACATTCCGGTCAGCTGGACCTGCCCAGACTGCGGCGCGGCCAAGGAAGAGTTCGAGATGATCCGGATCTAGCCGCGCCGGCAGGTGAACAATTGTTTAAGAGCGCCCGCTGGCTATACTTGGGCCCCGCCGACGGGCCGCGGCCGGATCGGCCGGTATCCCGGATCAAGAACGAACGCAGGGCGAGTGAACCGCCCTTTCAGGAGAGAGCGATGAGGAATCTTGCGTTGGCGCTGGCTATGGCGCTGTTGCCGCTGGCGGCGACGGCCGAGCGCCAGGTGCTGGACACGCAGCCGCTGGCCGCGGTGCAGCCGTCGTTGCAGGCCATGGATGCCGATCGACTCGTCAACGCCGACGCCGAGCCGCAGAACTGGCTGCTGCACGGGCGCACCTACGGCGAGCAGCGCTACAGCCCGCTGGATCAGATCCGGCGCGACAACGTCGAGGATCTGGGGCTGGCCTGGTACTGGGACACAGACGTGACCCGCGCCCATGAGGCCTCGCCGATCGTCGTCGACGGCGTGATGTTCGCCACCGGCCCGTGGAGCGAGGTCTACGCGCTCGACGCTCGCACCGGCAAGCTGCTGTGGCGCAACGATCTGGATGTCGACAAGGATCGCGGCCAGTACGCCTGCTGCGATGTGGGCAACCGCGGCGTCGCCGTCTGGAAGGGCAGGGTCTACGTCGGCACCATCGACGGCCGGCTGGTGGCGCTCGATGCGGTCAACGGCGAGATCGTCTGGGATACGCTCACCATCGATCTGGCCCGGCCCTACACCATCACCGGCGCGCCGCGGGTGGTGAACGGCAAGGTCGTGATCGGCAACGGTGGCGCGGAGTACGGCGTGCGCGGCTACGTCAGCGCCTACGACGCCGAGAGCGGCGAGATGGTCTGGCGCTTTTACACCGTGCCGGGCAATCCGGCCGATGGCTTCGAGAGCCCCACCATGGAAATGGCCGCCGAGACCTGGCGCGGCGAATGGTGGGAGGTCGGCGGGGGCGGCACGGCCTGGAACTCCTTTGCCTACGATCCGGAGCTGAACCTGCTGTACATCGGCATCGGCAACGGTTCGCCCTGGAACAAGTACATCCGCAGCCCTGGCGGTGGCGACAATCTCTTTCTGTCCTCGATCGTGGCGGTGGATGCCGACACGGGCGAATATGCCTGGCACTACCAGACCACGCCGGGCGAAGGCTGGGACTACACCGCCACCGAGCACATGATCCTGGCGGACCTGGAGATCGAGGGCGAGCTGCGCAAGGTGCTGATGCAGGCGCCGAAGAACGGCTTCTTCTACGTCATCGATCGGGAGACCGGCGAGTTCATCTCCGGCGACAACTACGTCCCGGTGAGTTGGGCCACCGGCATCGACGAGCAGACCGGCCGGCCCATCGAGACCGACAACAGCTACGAGGATCGCACCGTCATCCAGCAGCCTTCGCCGCTCGGCGGGCACAACTGGATGCCGATGTGCTACCACCCGGAAACCCAGCTGGTGTACTTCCCGACGCAGGTCATGACCATGGCCTACGACAACGACCGGGAATTCGCCTACATCCCCGGGTACTGGAACGTCGGCATGAATGTCATGAAGGACATCGTCGTGCCGACCTGGATCGACCCGAAGCTGATCAAGGCCGTGGCCAAGAAGGCCGCCAGCGGCTATCTCACCGCCTGGGATCCGGTCGCCCAGCGCGAGGTGTGGAAGGTGCAGCATTCCGGCATGTGGAACGGCGGCACCCTGTGCACCGGCGATGGGCTGGTGTTCGAAGGCAATGGTGAGGGCATCTTCGGCGCCTACGACGCCGAGAACGGCGAGCGGCTCTGGGAGTTCTTCGTGCAGTCCGGCGTGATCGCCCCGCCGGTCACCTACGAGATCGACGGCGAGCAGTACATCACGCTGGTGGTGGGCTATGGCGGCGCCGTGGGCCTGTCCTTCAGCATGGTCGCCGACACCCCGGACCCGATGCACAAGGAAGGTCGCATCATGACCTTCAAGCTCGGCGCCGATGGCGAGCTGCCGCCGCTCGAGCAGGTGGTGCAGCTGCCCGAGCCGCCGCCGCTGACGGCCGATCGGAAGACGATCAAGGAGGGCAATGCGCTCTATCACGCCAACTGCGTGTACTGCCATGGCCCGGGCGGCATCAGTTCGCCGGCGCTGAAGGATCTGCGCTACATGGACGCGCAGACGCACGAGAACTTCCAGGCGATCGTGCTCGGCGGCTCGCTGTCCGATCGCGGCATGCCGGGTCATGGCGCCAAGCTGACGGCCGACGAAGTGGAGGCCATCCATGCCTACCTGACCAAGCTCGGCCACAAGACGCGCAAGGCCGAGCAGGCGCCGGACTGGTGGAAGTCGACCAAGTCGTTCGTCTATGGGCTCATCGGCGGTATCGTCGCCTGGTTCATGGGCGCGCTCACCTGGTTCGTCGACGCCAGCTAGAGGCGCGAGAACGGCTACACTGGGACGCCCCGGGACTCCCGGGGCGTTTTCATTGGGGCGATCGAAGAGTGAGCCATGCGTGAGCTGGTGCTGGGCGGCATACGCTCCGGCAAGAGTCGATATGCCATCGATGCGGCCATGAACAGCGGCATGAAGCAGGTCGTGTTCATCGCCACGGCGCGGGCGGAGGACGCCGAGATGCATGCCCGGATCCGGCGCCACCGGCGCGAACGGCCGGTCGGCTGGCGAACCTACGAGGAGCCGGTCGCGCTGGCGCAGACGCTGGAGAGCTTCGCCGATCGCGACGTCTGTCTGCTCGTGGATTGCATGAATCTCTGGCTGTCCAACCTCATGCAGGCGGGCGAGCCGGTGCTGCGCGAGCAGCGCAACGAACTGCTCGGCATGCTGGCGCTGCTGCCTGGCCGGCTGATCCTGGTATCGAACGAGGTGGGCGGCTCGCTGGTGCCGATCAATCCGCTGGCCCGCCGCTTCGTCGACGAACTCGGACGACTCAACCAGTTGCTGGCGCGCAGCTGCGATCGGGTCACCCTGGTGACGGCCGGCCTGCCGTTGCGGCTCAAGGAGGGCGGCAGCGCATGAAATGGTGGCTGACCGCGCCCCCGGCCGTCGACGCGCTCGCCTGCGAGGCGGCCATGGCGCGGCAGCGCAGCCTGGCCAAGCCTCCCGGCTCGCTCGGTCGGCTCGAGCACGCGGTGGTAGCGCTGGCGGGTCAGCAGCGCCGGCTGACACCGTCGGTGGATACGGTGGCAATCACGGTCTTCGCCGCCGACCACGGCGTTGCTCGCCGCGGGGTCTCCGCCTATCCGCAGGAGATCACCCAGGCCATGTTGCGGCTGTTTGCGACCGGCGGCGCTGCCATCAATGTGCTGGCCAACCGGCTCGGGGCCAGCCTGGAGGTGGTCGATGTCGGCACCTGTGGGGCGCCGGTCCCCGGCGCGCGGTCGGCGCGAATCGCACCCGGCACCGCCGACATGGTCGAAGGCCCGGCGATGAGCGTGCAGCAGACCCTGGAGGCACTGGCCGTGGGGCACGACAGCCTCGCCCGCACCGCCCCGGGCACGCAGCTGTTCATCGCCGGCGAGATGGGAATCGGCAACACCACGGCGGCCGCGGCGCTGGCCTGCGCCCTGACCGGTGCCGGGGCCGGCGAGATGACCGGACCGGGCACCGGGCTGATGCCCGAGGCATTGCAGCGCAAGCAGAATGTGGTGGCCGCGGCGCTGCGGCGTCACGAACTGGCGCTCGATGACCCACTCGCCCTGCTGGCGGCGCTGGGCGGCCTGGAAATCGCCGCCATGACCGGTGCCTACCTGCGCGCGGCACAGCTCGGGCTGCCCTGTCTGGTCGACGGCTACATCGCCTCGGTCGCAGCCCTGCTGGCGGTCAGGCTGCAGCCGGCGGTGCGGCCCTGGCTGCACTTCGCTCACCGCTCTGCCGAGCCCGGCCATCACCGCGTCCTGCGGGCGCTGGACGCCGTGCCGTTGCTCGAGCTCGACATGCGCCTGGGGGAGGGCAGCGGCGCGGCCGTGGCCGTGCCGCTGCTGCAGGCGGCCTGCGCGCTGCATGCGCAGATGGCTACCATCGAGCAACTGGGGATTTGACCGAGCGCGATGTCTGAACTGACCCGGATCGATCTGCTGCGCCACGGCGAGCCCGAAGGCGGGCAACTGCTGCGCGGCTGGCGCGACGACCTGCTGAGCCCGCGGGGTCTGGCGCAGCTGCGGGCAGCGGTGCCGGCGAAGCCGCCCTGGCAGGGCATAATGACCTCGCCGCTGCGCCGCTGTGCGGCCTTCGCAGAGACTCTCGCCGGCGAGCTGGCGCTGCCGCTCGCCGACGATGCGGATCTGCGCGAGGCGCATTTCGGCGCCTGGGAGGGGCGCAGCCCGGCCGACCTGCTGGCCAGCGATCGCGAGGCGGTGCTGCGCTTCTGGAGCGACCCGGCCGCGTACGCGCCGCCGGGGGGCGAGGTGCTGCGGGATTTCGTCGCCCGCGTGCGGGCCGGCTGGCAGCGGCTGCTGACCCAGGCGCAGGGCCGGCACTGGCTGCTCGTCGCCCATGGCGGCGTGATCCGCGTGATCCTGGCGGACGTGCTCGGTGTGCCACTGAACAACCTGTTTCGCATCGACGTGCCCTACGCCAGCCTCAGCCGCATCGAGGTGCTGCACCAGCCGGACGTGGAGTTCCCGCGGCTGATCTTTCACAACGGCCGCGCCTGACGTCATGTCGTTACCGCTCCGCCCGTATGTCGAGGCGCTGGGGCAGGCGCTCGGCCTGCTGACCCGCCTGCCGCTGCCCGCCGCGTCCTGGCGCGCGGACCGGGCGGGTCTGGCGCTGCGTTGCTTTCCCGCTGCCGGGCTGTTGCTGGGACTGGCGCTGGCGGCGCTGCACCTGGCGGCACTCTGGCTCTGGCAGGCGCCGTTGCTGGTGGCGGCCATCACGGTGGCCGGCTGGGCCCTGCTGACCGGCGCGCTGCATCTGGACGGTCTCGCCGACACCACCGACGCCTGGCTCGGCGCCCACAAGGCGCCCGAGCGGGCGCTGCGGATCCTGCAGGATCCGGCCAGCGGGCCGGGCGCAGTGGTGGCGCTGCTGCTTGTGCTGGGGCTGAAGATCGCCGCGCTGCATGCCCTGGCGCCGGCCGGCGGCGCCAGTCTGGCCGGCGCCCTGGTGCTGGCCGTGGTGCTGGCGCGCACCGGTGCCATGGGCCTGTTCGCGACGCTGCCCTATCTGCGCCCCGCTGGCCTCGGCAGCGCCATGGCGGCGCAGGCCTCGCCGGCGGCGATCGGTCGGGTGGCGGGGGTGAGCGTGCTGCTGGTGATCGCGCTCGCCGGCGGCAGCGGTGGCTGGGCCGTGCTCGCCGCGCTGGCGAGCACGGCGCTGTTCGCGCTCGGCGCCCGCCGCTGGCTTGGCGGCTTCACCGGTGATCTGGTCGGCGCGCAGATCGAGCTGACCGAGCTGGCCGTGCTGCTGATGCTGGCGCTGACGCAGGCACACTGAGGGCACCAGTGCGGCGTCTGGCGGTCCAAGCCAGCCTGTTCATCACGTGGAGCCTTGCATGGACCTCATCAAGCTGATCTTCGCCATCCTGCTGCCGCCGCTCGGCGTGTTCCTCGAAGTCGGCATCAAGCCGCAGTTCTGGATCAACATCCTGTTGACGCTGCTGGGCTACATCCCGGGGATCGTGCATGCCGTATGGATCATTGCCCGCCGCTGAGCGATGAGCGGCTACTGCCTCAGCGCGCCGGGCCACCCGGCGCACGGGCCCTACCATGAGTTCGAATACGGCTTCCCGCAGCGGGAGGAGGCGGTGTTGTTCGAACGGCTGGTGCTGGAGATCAACCAGGCCGGCCTCGCCTGGCTCACGGTGCTGCGCAAGCGGGCCGGATTGCGCCGGGCCTACGCCGGCTTCGCGGTGGAGGCGGTGGCCGGCTTCGGTGCCGCCGAGCGGGCGCGCCTGCTCGGCGACGCCGGCATCATCCGCAATCGGCGCAAGATCGAGGCGGCGATCCACAACGCTGGCGTGCTGCTGGCCCTGCGCGACTCCCATGGCGGCTTCGCCGGCTGGCTAGATGCGCAGCATCCGGCCAGCCTGGCGGACTGGGTCCGGGCCTTCCGGCGTCGCTTCGTCTTCGTCGGCCCCGAGATCGTCAACGAATTCCTCCTGAGCCTTGGCTACCTGCCGGGCGCCCACCGGCCGGACTGCCCGGTGTATGCGCGTACGCTGGCCGCCTCACCGCCCTGGCGGCACTGCCAGTAGCGCCAGCAATCCGTCCACGTCCAGGTGCGCCGCGCAGCTGTCGGCCAGACGGTCGAGTTCGCGCTCACGCCGCTGGTCGTGATCTTCCGCCGCGGCGTCCGGCGCAAGCCCCAGCAGCGCCGTCCGCGCGGCGGCACGGTCGAACAGGCCGTGCAGATAACTGCCGAGGATCTGGCCGTCCGCCGAGCGCACGCCGTCCTGACGCGTGCCGAGCGTGAGCAGCGGCCGGTCCAGCGCCGGACCGCGGCTGCGGCCATTGTGAATCTCATAGCCCTCGACCGCCGCGCCGCCGGCCTCGCACAGCCGCCCCTCGCGGTGGCGCAGCACCTTGCCGGGGGTGAGCGTGGTCTCGAAGTCGAGCAGGCCGAGCCCGGGCGCGTGGGTCGCCGGACCTTCCAGTCCGGCCGGATCGTGGATGTGCCGGCCGAGCATCTGCAGACCGCCGCAGATCCCGATCAGCCGGCCGCCATAGCGCAGATGGCGGTCGATGTGTGCCGGCCAGCCCTCGGCCCGCAGCCAGGCGAGATCGGCAATGACGCTCTTGCTGCCCGGCAGCACGATCACCTCCGCCGGCGGAGCCGCCCGGCCGGGTCCGACCATCAGCAACTCCACCCGCGGATCGGCACGCAGCGCGTCGAAGTCGGTGTGGTTGCTGATGCGCGGCACCACTGGCACGACCACCCGGCAGGTTGCCGTGCGCCGGGGACCGTCGGTCACCCCGCTGACCGCGTCCTCGGCATCCAGGATCAGCCCCGGCAGGAAGGGCAGCACGCCGTGGACCGGCTTGCCGGTGGTTGCGGTGAACCAGTCCAGCCCGGGCTGCAGCAACGCCGGATCGCCGCGAAAGCGGTTGATCACCACGCCGCGCGTACGGGCGCGTTCGCTCGGGGCCAGCAGCGCCAGGGTGCCGATGAGTTGGGCGAACACGCCGCCGCGGTCGATGTCCGCGATCAGCACGACCGGGCAGTCGGCGGCTTCGGCGAAGCCCATGTTGGCGATATCATCGCGACGCAGGTTGATCTCGGCCGGGCTGCCGGCCCCCTCCACCAGCACGACCTCGTAGCGTTCGCGCAGGCGCCGGTAGGCGGCCATGGCCGCCTGCATGGCCTGCGGCTTGAAGCGCTGGTAGGCCGCCGCATCGAGCACGCCATGGACCCGGCCGTTGATGATGACCTGAGCACCGCGATCGGACTGGGGCTTGAGCAGCACCGGGTTCATGTCGCTGTGCGGCGCGAGCCCGGCTGCCTGCGCCTGCAGCGCCTGGGCCCGGCCGATCTCACCGCCATCCACGGTGACGGCGGCGTTCAGCGCCATGTTCTGTGGCTTGAAGGGCGCCACTGCCACCCCCCGACGATGCAGCAGCCGGCACAGCGCCGCCACCAGCGTGCTCTTGCCGGCATCCGAGGTCGTGCCCTGAATCATCAACGTGCCCTGCATCGGCGGGCATCCTCGCACGGACCGGGCCGCGGCGCGCGACGCGGCCAGACGGGGGGGCGATGCTGGCCGGTCTGACGCCGCCGGCGCTGGCGCTGCTCGCCACTCTCGCCGTGCTCGCCGACCTGGCGCTGGGCGAGCCGCGCCGCTGGCATCCGCTGGTTGGCTTCGGCCGGCTGGCCGGGGCGCTGGCCGACCGGCTCAACGACGGCCGCGCGCGACGCGGGCGCGGACTGGTCGCGCTCGGCCTGCTGCTCGGTCCGCCGGCCGCGCTGGGCGTGCTGCTGGCCGGCCAGGGTTGGGCGAACCTGATCGGGCTGTATCTCGCGCTCGGCGGGCGCAGCCTGGCGGCGCATGCGGCGCCGGTCCAGCGGGCGCTGGAGGCGGGGGAACTGGCGCCGGCGCGGCAGGCGGTCGGGCGGCTGGTCAGCCGGGATGCACAGCGTCTCGACGCCGACGGCGTGGCCCGCGCGACGGTGGAGTCGGTGCTGGAGAACGGGCTCGATGCCGTCTTCGCCTCCTTGTTCTGGTTCGCGCTCGCCGGCCTGCCGGGTGTGCTCGTCCACCGGCTGGCGAACACGCTGGATGCGATGTGGGGCTATCGCACGGCGCGCTGGGCGGAATTTGGCTGGGCAGCGGCGCGGCTGGACGATGTGCTGGGTTATCTGCCGGCACGCCTGACAGCGCTGGGCCATGTGCTGCTGGGCCCGCATCCCGGGCTGGCATGGCGCTGCTGGCGCCGGCAGGCACCGGGCTGGCCGAGTCCGAACGCCGGCCCCGTGATGGCGGCCGGGGCGGGCGCACTCGGGGTGCAGCTCGGCGGACCGGCACCGTATGGCGAAGGCTGGCGGCAGCGGCCGGTGCTGGGTGCCGGGGCGCCGGCCGCCGCGACGGACATCGCCCGGGCGCTGCGGCTGAACGGCCGCGTGCTGGCGGCACTGCTGGTGGCGCTCTGGGGCTGGGCGGCGCTGAGCGTGCTCGCATGAGCGGCCAGCACGGCGGCCGCGTGCTGGCGGCGGCACGCCGTCATGGCATCGCCCCGGCGCGATGGCTGGATCTGTCGACCGGCATCAATCCGCGCGGCTATCCGGTGCCCGTGCTTGCCGCATCCCACTGGCATCGCCTGCCCGAGCCGGACGATGCGCTGCACGCCCGGGCCGCGGACTATTACGGCAGCGCTCACCTGCTGGCCGTGGCAGGCTCGCAGGCTGCCATCGCCTGGTTGCCGCGCCTGCGCCGGTGTTGCCGGGTCGCCATCGTCGGACCGACCTACAGTGAGCATGCCCGGCAGTGGCGCCTGGCCGGACATGAGGTACTCGTGGCGGCGGCCGATCGTGTGGAAGCGGCGCTGACGGGGCCGACGCCGCCCCAGGTCGTGGTATGCGTGCGGCCCGACAACCCCACCGGCCAGGTGCTCCCGGCGGCGCGGCTGGCGCGCTGGCAGGCCCGGCTGTCGGCCACGGACGGCTGGCTGATCGTCGACGAAGCCTTCGTGGATGCGACGCCGCAGCTCAGCCTGGCCGGCCGCGCCGGCGTGGCGGGCTTGATCGTGCTGCGCTCGCTGGGCAAGTTCTTCGGCCTGCCGGGCGCGCGGGTCGGATTCGTGTTCGCCTGGCCGGCGCTGCTCGCTGCACTTGCCGAGGTGACCGAGCCGTGGGGCGTGGCCGGGCCGGCGCGCGCGGCGGCGACGGCGGCGCTGGCCGATGTGCCCTGGCAGCGGCGAACCCGGCAGTGGTTGCCGCGGCAGGCCGCGGCGCTCGATGCGGTGCTGCACCGCGCGGGGGTACCGGTGCTCGGCGGGACCTCGCTGTTCCGTTACTGTCGCTGGCCCGAGGATGCGTCGCCGGCGGCCGGCGCGGCGGTGCTGGCCGCGCGGCTGGCACGGCGTGGCATTTTGTTGCGCCGCTTCGTGCAGCCATCGGCCCTGCGCATCGGCCTGCCGGCGGGGCCGGCGGCGCTCGCCCGTCTGCAGGCGGTACTGGAGGAGGAGATGTGCGCCTGATCCAAGCTGGATGCCGCCTCGCCCACCGCGGGTGGCTGCTCGGCCTGCTGGTGCTGGCCTGGTGGCCCGCGCCCGGCGCGGCTGCCATCACGGTGCGGGACGATACCGGCCGGGCGGTGACGCTTGCGCAGCCGGCGGCGCGCATCGTCAGCCTGGCGCCGCATGCCACCGAGCTGCTGTTCGCGATCGGCGCCGGCGAGCGGATCGTCGGCACGGTCAGCCACAGCGACTATCCGTCGGCAGCACGCCGGATTCCGCGGGTAGGCGGCTACAGCCGGCTGGACCTGGAGCGGATCGTGGCGCTCGAGCCGGCGCTGATCGTCGGCTGGTCGAGCGGCAATCCGCCGACGGTGCTGGCGAGGTTGCGGGCGCTGGGTTTCGCCGTCTACGAGAGCGAGCCGCGGGCGGTGACCGACATCGCCGAGGCGCTGCGCCGGCTTGGCGCGCTCACCGGCGAGCGGGCGCAGGCCGAGGCGGCGGCGCAGCGGCTGGCGGCGGGCTTCGCCGAACTGCGGCAGGCCCACGCCGAGGACCGGCCGGTGGCGACGTTCTATCAGGTCTGGGCTGATCCGCTGCTGACGGTGAATGGTGAACACATCATCAGCGAGGTGATCGCCCTGTGCGGTGGGCGCAACGTCTTCAGCGGACTCGCCGCGCTGACGCCGCGGGTTGATGTGGAAGCCGTGCTGGCTGCCGATCCGCAGGCCATCGTGGCCAGTGGCATGGCGGCGGCCCGGCCGGAGTGGCTGGATGCGTGGCGGGCCTGGCCGGCGCTGCGGGCGGTGCGCACAGGTCAGCTGCACTTCGTGCCACCGGACCTGCTGCAGCGGCCGACGCCGCGGCTGCTGACTGGCGCCCGACAGCTCTGCGCGCAGCTTGACGAGGCCCGCGCGGCGATCGATGAGGAGGCAGGAGATGAGTGAACAGGAAACAGCGGACGAGAAGTATCGGCGACGCATGGAGCGCAAGAAGGCGATCGTCGACGCCCGCATCGCCGCCGCCGACACCCGCCGTGGCGTGCTGCTGGTGTTCACCGGCAATGGCAAGGGCAAGAGCACTGCGGCCTTCGGCATGGTGGCCCGGGCGCTCGGCCATGGGCAGCGGGTGGGGATCGTGCAGTACATCAAGGGCCGCTTCGCGACCGGCGAGCAGCACTTCTTCAGCCGGCAGCCGAACGTGGACTACCACGTGATGGGGGAGGGCTTCACCTGGGAGACGCAGGACGCGGCGCGTGACCAGCAGGCGGCGGCACTGGCCTGGCGGCGCTCGGCGGCGATGCTGGCCGACCCGGCCTACGATCTGGTGGTGCTCGATGAGCTGAACATCGCGCTCAAGTACCACATGCTGGAGCTCGAGCCGGTGCTGGCGGCGCTGCAGGCGCGTCCGCCGGCCCAGCATGTGGTGATCACCGGGCGCGCCGCCCGGCAGGACCTGATCGCGCTGGCCGACACGGTGAGCGAGATGCGGCAGATCCGCCATGCCTTCGAGCGCGGCATAGCCGCGCAGCCGGGCGTGGAGCTCTAGCCCTCACGGCACCGGCGCGTGCGCCGGGCCGCTGCTACACTCCCGCCGTCGCAGCGCGGGCAGGGTTCATGGATCGACGGCAGGCCATCCTCGATTATTACGCCGACAGTCACATCGACTACCTGATGATCTGGGGCACGTTTCGACACTACGCGCTCCACTACGGCTATCACGATGCGGCGCATCGGGGTCTGAACGCCGCGGTACTGAACATGAACCGGCAGGTGGCCGAGCGGCTGCGTGTGCGGCCGGGCATGCACTTGCTCGACGCCGGCTGCGGCATCGGCGGTACCAGTATCTGGATGGCGCGGGAGCGACAGGCGCAGCTGACCGCGGTGAACATCTCCGCCTTCCAGATCGAGCGCGGCCGGCGGCTGGTGGCGCGGCTGGGCCTGTCGGATCGGGTCCGCTTCCTGGAGCGCAGCTTCACCGATACCGGTGAGCCCGACGCCGGCTACGAGGGCATCTTCGGCATGGAAAGCGTCAGCTACGCCGAGGACAAGCGCGACTTCCTGCGCGAGGCCTTCCGCCTGCTGAAACCGGGCGGGCGGCTGGTGCTGACCGACGGCTGGGAAAACGACATCGATCCCCGGCGCGGTGCCAGCGCTGAATACGATGAATGGCTGCGCTGTTGGGCGGTGCCGAACCTGTGGGGCTACGACCGCATCCAGCGCGACGCGCGCGACGCCGGCTTCGTCGAGGTGGCGATGGAGGATGCCACGCCGCGGGTGATGCCCTCGGCCCGGCGGATGCACCTGGCAGCCAAATATCTGGCGCCCGGGGCGAAGCTGCTCCAGTGGATGCGGGTCCGCAACCGGGTGCAGAACCAGAACGTCAGGGCGGCCTATCTGCAGTACCGCTGTCTGCGCGATGGCAGTTGGCGCTACGGCATTCTGTCGGCCACCAAGCCCGGCTGAGGCGACCGGCCGTCGACGGGACGGGCCGGTCGCTGCCGTCTGACGCTACGGCTTGGCGGCGGGACGCGACTGCCGGCCGGTGTTGAAGAACTGGCGAACCTCGGCCTGCCATTTCTCATCCGACGGTGCGGGCCAGTCGTCCTCGTCGAAAGACGGTGCCTGCTTCAGCGCCTCGCGCGTCAGATCGACCACCACCACCTGATCCTTGGTCCAGCGGGCCGCGCTGATGGGAATGGGAATCAGCGATTCGCCGATGCCGAGGAAGCCACCATGCTCCATAGCCAGATAGGCGATGGTGCGTCCGGACGGGTCGATGGCCACATCGACGATGCGGCCGAGCTGCTGGTTGTCGCCATTGCGCACGACGGCCTCCATCAGCTGCGAGGCGCGCACCACCTCGGGCAGCTGCGAGAACTTCGGTGCCTGCTGCAGGCGCCGCTTGGCGGCTGCCTCGGCCGCTGCCTGGCGCGCCTGTTCGAGCAGTTCGTCCATGCTTTCGGTGAGCGCGGCACAGGTTTCCTCCTGCTCGCGCTTGGCGGCCACATCGGCGGCGGCCCGCAGCGTGCGGTACTGCATCTCGTCCTGGGACTGCAGCTGAACCTTGCCGCGGGCGTCGTCCAGTTCCTCCAGCCGGTCGCGGCAGTCGGCATGGGCGGTCAGCGGCAGCAGCAAGCCGGCGGTGATGATCAGTCGGCGCATCATGCGTGGAAATCTCCTTGGGCGATGCCTGCGGCGGCAGGCTGTGCAGTCATGGACCAGCCTGGGACAGGGGAGTTCTCGCCCGATCACGCCCTGTTATGATGCGGCTGCCGAGCCGTTCGGCTCATAACGAGGAGCAAGCACAATGCCGCGCAGCAGCATCTGGATGATTGGATTCGTATCGACTGCCGCCCTGGGCCTGGCCGCCTGCGACGTCGACAAGACCGAGGAAGGCGAGCTGCCGGACGTCGATGTCAGCGTGGACGGCGGCGAACTGCCGAACTACGAGGTCGAGACGGCCGACGTCGAGCTGGAGCAGGAAAAGACCACCGTGACCGTGCCGGATGTGGATGTGGATACGGAAGAGCGCGAGATCACCGTGCCGGACATCGACATCGAGATGCCGGGCGAAAGCGAGCAGAGCAAGCAGGCCGACGTGGCCACTCCCGAGGAACAACGCTAAGCACCCGAGGGGAGAGGGCGGGTGCGCTGCGGCGCGCCCCCGCGCCATGGCCGACCACCGCTCCACAGTCGATGATCGCCGCCGGGCCCCGGACACCGTCGAGGTCAAGCTCGCCGGCGTGCTCGGCAGTCCGGCGTTCGCGGGCAACCGCGTCACGCCGTTGCGCAACGGCAAGCAGATCTTTCCCGCCATGCTGACCGCCGTGGCAGCAGCACAGAGCAGCATTGAGCTGGCGACCTTCGTCTACTGGAAGGGTGAGATCGCCCAGCGCTTCGCTGAGGCGCTCGCTGCCCGCGCCCGTGCGGGCGTGGACGTGCGCGTGATCCTGGATGCTTTCGGCGCGCAGCCCATGCGCCGGCGCCTGGTCGAGCAGATGACCGAGGCCGGCGTCGAAGTGCGCTGGTTCCGGCCGCTGCGGCGGCTACAGGTCTGGGAAAACGCCCATCGCACCCACCGTAAGGTGTTGGTCTGCGATGGCCGGGTGGGCTTTGTCGGTGGCGTCGGCATCGCCGAGGAGTGGGAGGGCGATGCGCGCCACGCCGGTGAATGGCGCGATACCCATTTTCGCCTCGAGGGCCCGGCGATCCATGCGCTGCAGGCTGCCTTTCTCGGCAACTGGCTCGAGTCCGGCGGCGCGCTGCAGGATGTGCAGCACGCCATCGTCGACCTCGAGCCCGTGGGCAACACGCCGCTGTATCCGGTGCGCGCCACCGCTTCGATCGGCTGGAGCGATGCGGCCACCATGCTGCGCTTTCTGGTCGAGAACGCCGCCGCGCAGCTGGACATCTCCACCGCCTATTTCGTCCCCGATGCCGCCACCATGCGGCTACTGTGCAAGCGCGCGAGCGAGGGGGTGAGGGTGCGGGTGCTGGTGCCGGGCGAGCACCACGACAAGCGGGTCTCGCAGGTGGCGGGCGAGCGTCAGTACGATGAACTGCTGGCGGCGGGCGTGCAGATCTGGCAGTACCAGCGCACGATGCTGCACACCAAGATCTATCTGGCCGACGGACGGCTGGTGGGCTTCGGCTCTGCCAACTTCAACCAGCGCTCGGTCCGCAAGGACGATGAATTCAGCCTGATCGCAGTCGATCGTGTTTTGTGCGCGACGCTGCAGCGGGATTTCGAGAACGATCTGGCGCATGCCGAGCCGGTGACGCCCGGCGCCTGGCGCCGGCGGGGGCTGGGTCAGCGGCTGTTTGAAACCGTAATCACGCCCTTTCGCAAGGAGATGTAGGGCGATGCGCACGCGAGCATGGTTTACCTGGCTTGGGCTGATGCTGCTGGCGCCGGCCGCCGCGCCGGCGGCGACAGTGGCGGTCTGGCAGCTGGCCGACGGCCAGGCACTGCAGGTGGAATACGAGGATGCCGACACGCTGCGGCTGACGCTCGGCGAGGATCTGGCGCTGCTGGTCGATGGGTCACGGGAGTTCCTGCTGCAGCGCCAGCAGGGCGGGCAATGGCGGGCCACCGAGGTGGGTCAGCTGCGCTCCCAGCTGCAGCGCTGGCTGGGCAATGCCGACATCGACGCCCTGCGCGGCCAGCTCCCCGGCGGCGAGCGGTTGCCGCAGATCGATTCGCAGGCGCAACTGGAGGCCACGGGCCGGACGGAAACGGTAGCGGGCCTGCGCGGGCAGGTCTACCGGATCCATCTGACCGACGCGCGCGGCCTGCCGGTGGTGCACGAGGCCGTGTTGGGTGATGCGCCTGAGCTGCTGCGACTGCAGCAGTCACTGCTGCGGCTCGCCTCCGGCCTGCCCGGCTTGCAGTTGCCGCCGGCCCTCGATGCGCTGCCGGAAACGGCGCTGCTGCGCTATGAGCAGCAGATGCGGCTGGTGCGGCTGGAGGAGCGGGCGCTGCCTGCCAGCCGCTTCAGTCTGCCGCAGGTTACTCGCTAGCGAGCTTCTCGCGCAGGTTGGTGAACTGGTCGCGGGGCTGCCGATAGATCAGCCGGTCCAGCAGCCAGCCGGGAATGGCCACGTTCGGTTCGGCCTCGACCACGTGCATGACTTGTGTGCCGTCGGCGACCGGCGCCAGGCGCCATTCGCCTTCCAGACTGGCCGGCGGACGAGAGGCATCCGGCGGCAACAGATCATCGCGATCTCGGTAGGAGTAGACGATCGTGCCATCCGCCTCGCGGCTGATTCGGGTTTCGACGATGCTGGTCGAATCCGACAGCGGCCACGGCGGATCGGCCTCGACCTGCAGCAGCATGACGTCCTCGCTCGGCCGCTCGACCACTTCCATGCGCTCGAGCATGTCGCCACGCCAGGCGATGTCGTCGTAGTTCTGCAGCACCGCGAGTACGGCGTCCGGGGAGGCCGAAACGGTCATCTGGGCCTTGACCTCGTGCGGGCCGTCGGCCGCGCGCTGTGTCCAGATCCGAATCCCCGCATCATCCTGGCGCAGTTGCCAGGCGCCGGCTGGAGCGGCGAGGGTGAGAAGCAGGGTGAACAGAACCAGGCGTATCCGCATCTAAGACTCCCTTGTCACGTTGGATGGGCAGCTCGACCGTGAGCTGCGAAGGAGCAGCATAATGGAACGGTCGATTCTCCTGTACGGCGCCTACGGCTACACCGCGCGCCTGCTGATAGAGGAATACGCGCCAGACGGGGCGCCGTTGACGCTGGCCGGGCGCGATGCCACGAAGCTGGCCGAGGTGGCGGCCGGGCGAGGCTTCCCCCAACGGGCGTTCGATCTCGCCGACGAGCGGGTGATCGAGCGGGAACTCGATGGCGTCGGCGTGGTGCTCAACTGCGCCGGACCATTTGCGCGCACCGCGCTGCCGCTGGCCCGGGCCTGCATCCGCCGCGGCGTGCACTACCTCGACATCACCGGCGAGATCGAGGTCTTCGAGGCGCTCGCGGCGCTGGACGGGCCGGCGCGCGCCGCCAACGTCATGCTGATGCCGGGCAGCGGCTTCGATGTCGTGCCGACCGATTGCATGGCGGCGCACCTGCGGGCGCGGCTGCCCGAAGCGCAGCGGTTGCAGCTGGCGTTCAAGGGCCTGAGCCGGGTCTCGCGCGGCACGGCCACCACCGCCATCGAGAATCTCGACCAGGGTGGCATGATCCGCCGCGATGGCGAGCTGGTGCGCGTGCCCCCGGCGCATCGGCAGCGCCAGGTTGACCTCGGCAGCGGCCCGGAGACGGTCGTCACCATCCCTTGGGGCGACGTCGCCACCGCCTGGCACACCACCGGCATTCCGAACATCGAGACTTACACAGTCGTGCCGCCACGGCTGGTACCCCTCATGCGCAGCTCACGCTGGTTCGGTTGGCTGTTGGCCAGCGCGCCTGCCCAGTCGCTACTGAAGGCGTGGCTGCAGCGTCAGCCAGCGGGCCCTTCATCGGCGCAGCGGGCCCGAGGCGGCGCCGTGGTCTGGGGCGAGGCGTGCGACGGCGCCGGGCGCTGCGTGCAGTCGCGCCTGCATACCCCCAATGCCTACAGCCTGACCGGCTGGAGCGCCTGGACGCTCGCCAGCCGTGCCCTGGCAGGACACGTCGAGCCTGGCTATCAGACGCCGGCGCGCGTTCACGGCGCTGACTTCATCCTCGAGTGTGATGGCGTCAGCCGTGTCGACCTCGACTGAGTCGCCCAGGCCCGCCCCGCGGGTCGGCGCGGTGACGCATGTGGAGTGGCTGTGTGCGGATCTGCAGGCGGCCCAGGCCTTTCTGCAACGCTGGCTTGGCTGGGAGTTCACGGCGTTCGGGGCGAACTTCCTCGAGCATGCGCCGGCCGCCGGCCCGCGGATCGGGCTGCTGCAGGCGGGCACGGGCGACGCGCCCGTCCGGCCGGCGCAGGCCGCGTGCCGGGCCTATCTGGGGACCGATGCGCTCGAGGCGCTGCTGGAACAGGCGGCGGCGCTCGGCGCCGAGGTCAGCTGCCCACCCCGCAGGATCGATGGCTACGGACACTATGCGCGGGTGCAGGTGCCGGGTGGGCCGCAGATTGGCCTGTTCAGCCGGGGGAGTCCGCCGGCCGTCTGATAGAATTGCCGGTCTCGCCGCGGCCGTACGGGCCGTATCCACCAGACCACAGGAGTGTACGCAATGAAGAGCCCGGTTCGAGTTGCGGTGACCGGCGCTGCCGGCCAGATCTGTTATGCGCTGAACTTCCGCATCGCCTCGGGTGCCATGCTCGGGCCCGATCAGCCCGTGATCCTGCAGCTGCTTGAGATCCCGCAGGCGATGGACGCGGTGAAGGGCGTGGTCATGGAGCTGATGGACTGCGCCTTCCCGACGCTGGTCGACGTGGTGGTGTCCGATCAGGCCGAGGAGGCATTCGAGAATGCCGACTACGCCATGCTGGTCGGCGCGCGGCCGCGTGGTCCGGGCATGGAGCGCAGCGATCTGCTGCAGGCCAATGCCAAGATCTTCTCCAGCCAGGGCAAGGCCCTCGATGCCAAGGCCTCGCGTGATGTAAAGGTGCTGGTGGTCGGCAATCCGGCCAACACCAACGCCCTGATCGCCAGCAGCAACGCGCCGTCGCTGGATCGGCGCCAGTTCACCGCGATGACCCGGCTGGATCACAATCGCGCCATTCATCAGCTGGCGGCGAAGACCGGCAAGCACGTCACCGACGTCTCACACATGACGATCTGGGGCAACCATTCCAGCACGCAGTATCCGGATCTGCATCATGCCCGGGTGCAAGGCGAGGCGGCGCTTCCGCAGGTCGATCAGAGTTGGTACGAGCAGGACTTCATTCCTACGGTGCAGCAGCGCGGCGCGGCGGTGATCAAGGCGCGTGGCGCCTCGTCGGCGGCCTCGGCGGCCTCGGCGGCAATCGATCACATGCGCGACTGGGCACTGGGTTCGGCCGAGGGGGACTGGGTCAGCATGGCCGTACCGGCCGACGGCAGCTACGGCATCGAGGAGGGGATCATCTATTCCTATCCCGTCGTCTGCCGCAACGGCGACTACGAGGTCGTGCAGGGTCTGGAGATCAGCGACTTCAGCCGTGAGCGCATGCAGGCCAGCGAAACCGAACTCCGTGAGGAGCGCGCCGCGGTGGAATCGCTGCTCTGAGGTCCTGCCGCCAGCCGGGTGTACCGCAGCCGGCTGGCGGACGCCTACGATGAACGACTGGCGCGACGGTCCCCGTAGAACGTGCGCTTGTCCTCGTACATCCGGCTGTCGGCCAACTGCATGAGCCTGCCCGGCGCGACCTCCGTCGTTGAGGCGGCGCCAAGGCTCAGGCCGACACTACCCGCCGGTGATACCAACGCGGCCAGCGCCGGAACCGCCTCTCGGATTCGCGCGATCAGCCGCTCGGCCTCCCCCAGCGTCGTCGACGGGCAAAGGATCATGAACTCGTCCCCGCCGATGCGGCAGACGATGTCGTCGGCTCGCGTGCAGCGCTGCAGGAGCTGGCCGGCCGCCTGAATCAAGCGATCACCGGCCGGGTGGCCCTGCGTATCGTTGATGCCCTTGAGGCCATTGATGTCGACCAGGACCAGGGAGAAGTCGGGCCCCGCCGTCCGATCGCGCAGGCGCTGCTGCTGCTCGAACTGCCGCTGAAAGTGGCTGCGATTGTAGAGGCCGGTCAGGGAATCGGTATTCGCGAGCCGTTCGAGCTCGAGATTGAGCAGCTTGTTCTCCACGGTGATGCCGATCTGGTCGCGGAAGATGCGAACCACGTCGATCTCCTCGGACGTCAGCGCCGGTCCCTTCAGGATCAACCGCCCGATATTGTCGCCCTCTCGCCCGCGCAGGCGGAGCAGGCGCCAGCCGATCCTGCCGGCGCGGCCATCGGGCCCGCTCAGGGCATCGAGCGCCCTGCTCGGATCGTCCTCGGCGAGCATCAGCGCATTGGTCGACAGCTGCTGCAGATCCCGATACGCCATGCCGGCGGCCTCCAGGTAGCGCAGCACACCGGAGCGATTGCCGAACACGACGATGGCAAAGGCGGTTTCCGGATACAGCCGCCGCAGATGGACGAGCACTTCGTGCAGCAGGGCTTCGAGGCTCGCCTTGCGCTGCAGCGCAAGGCTCACCTCGAGCAACGAGCGGAAGATCCGGCTCTGGCGATCGCTCTGCCGGCTCATGCTCGCCGCTGTGTTCTCGCTGCGAACCACGTCGCGCAGCAGCAGGAGGAACAGGCCGACCAGCGGTGCGGCGACCAGGGCCGCCGTGGCCGCGGCTGCAACGTAGACGCCGGGCGGATCACTGCCTTCCACCCAGAAGAAGATGACGGGTGCGATTGCCACGGCGGCGGCCACGGCCGTCAGCACTACCAGCATGAACAGCCTGGCCGGACGGGCCCGTTTCATCCAATGGAGCAATGCCTGACGCATTCAGTCCCGCGGTCGTCGCCTAATCCACCGGCGAAGTTATAGTCCAGCCGCAGGAGAATTGCCCATGCAAATACTAAAAGAAGGCAGCGTCAATAAAGTGTTTACACGGTCCCGAGGATGTCTTAACGTAGCACGACCGGAGCAAGGAAACGGCAGGTCCTCTCCGGCTACAACAACGAGACTCCCATGGGGGCAGGGGGCAAGAGTATGAAAGGATCTGGGGGGGTCCTTTCAGGAGGAGACTCTAATAACTGAAGATGAAGGCTCGGCGATGACCGGGCCTTTTTTTTGCCCGGGCAAAAAAAACCCCCTGGGGACAGGGGGCAAGTGTATGAAAGGACGAGGAGTCCTTTCAGGAGGAGACTCGGTCGGCCTGCTCAGCCGATGGCGCGTAGATTACCAGCTGCCGCGAGGTTGTCAATCCACTCGGCGCATTAGGATAAGAAGCGGCAATACAAGCGTCGTCTTCAGCCCGTCTCGCGAGTGATGCAGCGATCTCGCCCCGCGTGTTTGGCCTGATAGAGCGCGCTGTCGGCATCTGCAACCAGCCGCGCCAGCGCGCCGTTATCGGTATCGGGGCGCGTCGCCGCCACGCCGCAGCTGATGGTCAGCACCGGCCCGGTCCGTGAGGCCGCATGGGGGATCGCCAGCGCCCGCACGCGCGCGCGCAACCGCTCGGCCAGCATCGCCGCGCCGCGGGCGTCCACGTCGGGCAGCACGACAGCGAACTCCTCGCCGCCGTAGCGGGCCACCAGGTCGGTGGGCCGTTTCAATCCGCCGAGCAGCGTGCTGGCGACCCGGCGCAGCGCATCGTCGCCGGCTGGATGGCCATAGTGGTCGTTGTAGGCCTTGAAGTCGTCGATATCGAGCAGCACCAGCGCCAAGGGGCCGCCGTGGCGCTGGGTGCGCTGCCATTCGGCCCGCAGCACTTCATCGAAGCGTCCGCGATTGGCCAGGCCCGTCAGGGTGTCGAGCCCAACCTGCATTTGCAGCCGCTCGGCGAGTGCCCGCAACTGCCGCCGCACACGATACTGCCGGTACTGCTGCTGACGGCCGAAATAGCTGACGATGTTGGCGGCCAGCGCCAGCGCGATCAGGACGATCAGCACCTGCGCATCCGCCATGGCGAGCGCGCCGGCCGTGGGGTCGAGCACCCGCACGAGGACGGCGTAGCCAATGATCAGCGCCTGCGCGAGGGTCTGCGTCAGCAGGCTCACCGGCACGATGGAGATGGCGATCATCGGCAAGGCCAGGGCGGCCGGCAGGATGGTGTCGTACAGGTCCACCCACGCCAGCATGTGGGTGATCGGCACGCTGATGGCGGCCGCGACCGCCAGGCAGAGCAGCCGGTCCAGGTGCGCGAGCGCGGGCCGGACGAGGTGTCCCAGTATCAGCAGCATCAGCGGGATGCTGAGATTCCACAGCAGGATCGCCGGCGAGTAGCGTTCGTTGATCAGCAGATAGATCAGTGGCGGAGCGGCCAGGCCCCAGGCGAATGCCGCGATCTGGATC